>NZ_JAMYPO010000001.1:0-436639 GCF_040320365.1 Mesorhizobium sp. M0701 | reverse complement strand
TTGAAGCTCAGGCCCTCGCGCCTCAAGAACATCCAGACCGCGTTGTGCGAGACCTTGACCCCGCGTGCGGCCAACTCATCCTTCAGACCATGCAGTGTCAGATGCGGCGTCTCACGCACACGCGCCTCGATGAAGGCACGGTGCGGCTCCAGCACCCTCTTGCGATGTCCGCCCATCTTGCCAGGCGCAACCGAGCCAGTCGCCCGATGGCGCTGCAACAACTTCACCGCCGCCGAAACCGAAATGCCGAACCGTTTCGCGGCCGACCGGCGGCTCTCGCCACCCAAAACCGCCGCTACAACACGTTCGCGAAGATCATCCGAAAGAGGTCGCGTCATCCGATGCTGGCCTCCACTCCAGCCAGCATCTTGAATCACAAAACCGACTGATCCGGAATCCCCTTCGATTCCGTCAAATCAGGAACCGCTCTAACTGTGCTGCATGGATGCAGCTCTAACCGGCATCCCGGTTGGTCAAGGCGATGTGGCAGCAGCCGGAACCGTGGCCCGGCGTCCAGGTGACGTTGTCGAAGCGCACTCCGGTGGCCTCGAACAGGCCGCGGTCGAAGGCGCCGGCGATGCGGCAGAGTGTGGCGAGCTTCTCGTCGCCGACGCCGGCCTCGACCCAGGCGTCCTTCAGCGGACAGCGCCTGACCTTGAAGGCGATGCGGTCCGGACCGCGTTCGACGTCGGTCGGATACATGCGGCCGCCATCCGGGCTGACGGCGAGGAACGCCTCGCCGATCGCCGGTGCGTCGTTTGGGCCGAAATCGGCAAAGGCCGCCGCCGCAACCTCCTTGCCGCGTTGTTCGATGATACGGATCATGATCGCCTCGGCTTTTTCCGCGCCCAACTCCGCGGTTAGCTCGTCGAGGAATAGACGATAGAGATCGGCGCGGTTGCGGAAGGCGGAATCGAGTTCGCGCGACAGTTTTTCGGCTCGGGCTTCGGCGTCGGTCATGATGCGTCCCGTTCGATCCTTGACAGTCTTGGCGCTGCCGCCACCAGCGCCTTGCCGATCGCGGATTGCGGCGCGTCGATGACGCTGCGCGCATCGCCGCTCTCGGCAATGCGCCCGGCTTCCAGAATAGTGACCCGGTGGGCGATGGCACGGACGACGCCGAGATCGTGCGAAATGAACAGATAGGCGATGCGTTCCTCGCGTTGAAGGTCAAGCAGCAGCTGCAGGATCTGCGCGCGCACCGAAACATCGAGCGCCGACACGGCCTCGTCGAGCACGACCAGCGACGGTTTCGTGGCGATGGCGCGGGCGATTGCAACGCGCTGGCGTTGGCCGCCGGAAATTTCGTGAATGGCGCGGCCGGCGAGACCGGGGCTGAGGCCGACGCGTTCCAGCAGAGCTGCAATATGGCGCGCGCGCTCGGGGCCAGAGGCAATGTGATGGATGCGCAAGGGGTCGTCGAGCACACGCGCGACTGTGGCGCGTGGGTTCAAGGCGGCGAGCGGATCCTGAAACACCATCTGAAGGCGGGCGCGCCGGCCGCGCAAGGCAGCGCCGTTCAGCGACAGGAAATCGCTGCCTTCAAATTCAATACGGCCGGTATCGACTTCGATGAGCCGGAGCACTAGACGAGCTATCGTCGACTTGCCGCTGCCGGAAGGTCCGGCCAGCGCCAGCGTCTCGCCGGGGTCGATGTGGAAGGAAACGTTGTCGACCGCGGCGATGATCTTGCCGCCGCGACTGTATCGTTTGGTCAGGCCGGAAACGGCGAGCAGCGGGTCGGTCATGTTCGCCGCAACAGCGGCTCGGCGTCGAGGCCGAGATGAGCGTCAAGCAGCACACGAGTGTATGCGTGACGCGGCGCATTGACGATTTGGGCTGTCGAACCGAGCTCGAGCAGCTCGCCATGCCGGAACACCGCGATGCGCTCCGCCAGCTCAGCGGCCAGCGCAATGTCGTGGCTGATGAACAGCAGCGTCATACCGTCCTCGGCCACCAGTCGCCGGATCAGCCCGACGATCTCGGCCTGCACGATCGTATCCAGCGCGCTGGTCGCCTCGTCGGCGATCAGCAATCTCGGACCGGCCGCGATCGCCGCGGCGATGGCGACACGCTGCTTCTGGCCGCCCGAGAGCTGGTGTGGAAAGGCGCAGAGGGCAGCGTCCGGATCGGGCAGGCGGACGCGCTCGAGCAGGGTTTTTGCCTTGGCATGGGCGTCTCGCCAACTGAGGCCGAGATGAGTGCACGCGACTTCCGCGATCTGCTTGCCGATTGGCATCACCGGGTCGAGACTGGCGGATGGGTCCTGGAAAACGAAGCCGATGTCGCGGCCGCCGATGGGGGTGTGGCTTGTCGCAATGACGAATGGTCGGCGCTCTGTCGCGCCCCCCTCTGTCCTGCCGGACATCTCCCCCTCAAGGGGGGAGATTGCGCTTTCATCTCTGCCTTCGCCAATCACCGAAGCTGGCGGAAAGGAACCGGCTGCGAAACTACCGATCTCCCCCCTTGAGGGGGAGATGTCCGGCAGGACAGAGGGGGGTGCCTTGGCACGAAACATTGGCGGCGGACGCAAGAGCCAATCGATGCGGCCTTCGATCCTGGCGGTGGCCGGCAGCAGCCCGGCAATGGCCAGCGCCAGCGTGCTCTTGCCCGAACCGCTTTCACCGATGATGGCAAAGCGCTCGCCGGCGGTGATGTCGAAGCCGACATTCTTCAGCGCCGCTACCTCGGCGCCGTCGCGGCGATAGGTCACCGTCAGATTGCGGATCGAAGCAAGCGCCGTCACGACAGGCTCCTCCTCATCGCCGTGGTCTCGACGACGCCTTCGCCGGCGAGATAGACGCCGAGCACGGTGAGCACGAGCGCTACGCCCGGAATAATCGACAGGAAGGGCGCGGTGCGCAGCACGGCGCGGCCTTCGGCGATCATGCCGCCCCAGGTAACCCGGTTGGGATCGCCGAGGCCGAGAAAGGACAATGCCGCTTCGGTGAGAATCGCCGCGGCGACGATCACCGACGACAAAGCCATTACCGGCGGCAGCGCATTGGGGAGCACCTCGCGAAAGGCGATCTCCAACGGATGCATGCCGATGACGCGGGCGCCGGCAACAAAATCGCGCTCGCGGATCGACAGCACTTCGGCCCGCGCCACGCGTGCCGGTCCGGTCCAGGCGCCAAGCGCGATCGCCGCGACGACGACGCCGAGCGACGGCCCGACGATGCTGACGAAAGCCAAAGCCAGCAGAAAGGCTGGCACGGTCTGGAACGCGTCGGCGATGCGCATCAGCATCTCGTCGACAACGCCGCCAGCAAAGCCGGCCAACGTGCCGATTATGGCGCCGACGGCAAGGGCGACGGCTGCTGCTGCCAGCCCGACCGCCAGCGAGGTGCGGGCGCCGTGGAGAAGCTCGGCTAGCACGTCGCGGCCGAGCCGGTCGGTGCCGAGCGGCAGCGACCAGTCCTGGAGGGGCGGCAGCAATGCCGGTCCGGCAATCGCCTGCGGATCGCCGGGAAACAACAAAGGCGCGGCAAAAGCCATGGCAAACAGCGCCGCCAGGATGACCGCGCCGGCGATCGCTTCCGGGGTCCGGAGAAAGCGGCGAAGCGGGCTCACGCGCCGGCCCCACTGGCCCCAACGCGCGGATCGAGGAAGGCGTAGGCGATGTCGACGAGAAGGTTGATGATGACGACCAGGACGGCGCTGACGAGAATGATGCCGAGCAGTAGTGGGGTATCCCGCGCGGCCACTGCTTCCTGCGCCAGCCGGCCGAGGCCGGGGACGGAAAAGACGCTCTCGATGACGACGCTGCCGCCCAACATCTGCGCGGATTGCAGGCCGAGCATGGTGACCAGCGGCAACAGCGCGTTACGGGCGACGTGAGCGAGCACGATGCGACGGCGGGAAAGTCCCCTGGCACGGGCGGCCAGCACAAAGTCCTGTCGCCACACCTCGGCCATGCCGGCGCGCGTCATGCGCAGATAGAGCGCGAGATAAATGAAGCCGAGCGCCGAAACCGGCAGGACGAGATGGCGGGCGATATCGGCGGCGCGATCGAGGCCGGTCCTGGCCGAGACGATACTCTCGATGCCGCCGATCGGAAACCAGCGCAGGTCGACGGCGAAGACAATGATCAGCACAAGCCCGAGCCAGAAGCCCGGCACGGCATAGAGCGCCAGCGAGCCGATGGACAGGAAACGATCACGGAAGCTGCCGGGTCTGGCGCCGGCATAGATGCCGAGCGCCGAGCCGAGGCCGAAGGAGAGCGCGGTGGCGCTCCCCATCAACAGAAGCGTGTTGGGCAGGCGCTCGAGGACGACTTCGCGGATCGGCCGCGAAAAGGTGACCGACTGGCCAAGGTCGAGATGCAGCAGCGCCCAAAGGTAATTGGCCAGCCGCGTCAGCTCAGACTGGTCGAGCCCCCAGCGGTGACGCAACAGCTCGATCATGCCGGCGTCGCCGCCGGTCGAGACGATATAGGCATCGACCGCGTCGCCGGGAGCGGCTTCGAGCAGCAGGAAGGTGCCAATGACGACAATCAGCAGCACGAAGATGCTGCCGACGAGACGGCGGCGAAGGAGGATGACGGCGCGGGTCATGGCGCAACGCCGATAGGAGAGCCAAGTCTTCGGTGCCGCGCTCTACGGCGCCCCCCTCTGTCCTGCCGGACATCTCCCCCACAAGGAGGGAGATTGGCAGCTTCGGCGTTGCCGGCCGTCTTGCAACGCTGGAGATTGGCGAAAGCGACAATGACAGCCGATCTCCCCGCTCGTGGGGGAGATGCCAAGTGATGGCAAAGAGGGCAGGACAGAGGGGGGCGCGAAAAAGCTCTCATCGCTGAAGCTGAGCACCCACACAAGCGGCACGCAAGTCTGGAGAGACTTTCTTACCCCGCCAGCCAAGTGTCCGCCCAGTTCGATACTGCCCAGCGCGGGTTGTTAGCGATGTTGTTGACCGTATCGCGGGCGACGCTGATGAAACTCCATTCGGCGACGTTGATCAGTGGCAGGTCGGCGGCAACTTTTCTCTGGAACTCCTTGTAGAGTTCGGTGCGGGCGGCGGTGTCGAGCGTCTCCGATGCCTTGGCGATCAGGGCGTCGAGATCGGCATTCTTGTAGCCACCTTGGTTGGAGAAGGGCACGCCGTCGGGAATGCCGCTCTGCACCAGGATGGTGGTCGAGATCGCCGGATCGCCGCGGAACACCGGCGGCCCGACTGCAAGGTCGAAGGCGTGGTCGGTGTAGACAGCCTTGATATGCGCGGCAGAGTCGTTGTTGACCAGCTGGGCGTCGATGCCGATGGCGGCGAGCGCCTGGCGCAGATAGTCGCCGAACTGCTTGGTTTCGTTGAAGTAGGGCGCCGGCAGCAACCTCAGTGAAAAGCGCTTGCCGTCATCGCCCCGGCTGTAGCCGGCCTCGTCAAGCAAGGCGTTGGCCTTGGCGACGTCGAAGGCGTAGGTCGGCACGTCGGCGGTGTAGAATTGCGGGTCGTTTTTCGGCACCGGGCCAGTGGCGGTGGCGGCATAGCCAAGGAATACCGTCTTGACGACGAAATCCTTGTCGATGGCGTGAGCGATCGCCTGGCGTACTTTCAGGTCGGCCAGCTCCTTGCGGCGATGATTGATCTCGACGACGAGCTGGTAGGTCAGCCCTTCATAACCCTTGGTGATCACCTTGACACCGGGCACTTTGGAGATGCGGTCGAGATCGGCCAGGGGCACGGCGGAGAAGGCGGCGAGCTGGATCTCTTCGGCTTCCAGGGCGCTGGCCGCCGACGTGCGGTCCGGCAGCACCTGATAGATGATCTCGTCGAGATAGGGCTCGTCCTTGTCCCAATAATCGGTGTTCTTCTCCAGCCGGGAATATTCGCCGGGCTTGTATTCGGCAAATTTGAACGGTCCGGTGCCGATCGGGGCGTTGTTGGCCGGGTTGTCCTCGATCTTTCCGGTCTCGTAGATGTGCTTGGGCACCACGCTGCTCAGCGCCGGCAAGGCGTTGCGGATCAGCTGGAACGGTGTCGGCTTGGCGAATTTGAACACGGCGGTGGTTTCGTCCGGCGTGTCGACCGCCTCCAGATCCTTGAACACGGTGCGGCCGAGATTCTGCAGCGGCTTCCAGACCTGCAGCGCCGAGAAGGCGACATCGGCTGAGGTGAATGGCTTCCCATCATGCCATTTGACGCCCTCGCGCAGTTTGAACGTCACCGACAGGCCGTCGGCGGCACCTTCCCAGCTGAGCGCCAGGCGCGGATCGAGCCCGTCCTTGCCGCCGAAGGAGGCCTCGGCCAAGGTTTCCACGATCTTGCTCGAGATGAAGAAGACGCCGTTCGAGGCGACAATCGCCGGATTGAGATTGCGCGGCTCGGAATCGGCGGCGACAACCAGTCGTCCGCCCTTTCTCGGCGTCTGCGCCGAGCCGATCGTCGGCATGGCGGTGGAGGCCAACAGCAATGCCGAACCGGCCAGCATCCTACGTCTGGAAATGGTGAACTCTGGCATGATCGAACTCCGTCCTCTCCGCGGACCCGGCCGGGTCCGCCGTACCCCGCGGACGCTCGTAAGCATCCTGCAAAGCTGATTATGGGCCTTGTGCGGGGTTTCGCCAAAGACGGAATTGGCGCATCTCTACGTGGCTTTGAAATTTCCGTCCGCTGGACCAGTTGTACAGAAAACGGTTCGACGCGCGGTTCTAGCAGGACCAGACTGGAGTACAGTGCAGCAGGTGGAGCAGCTTTTAGGGCTGGTTCGCCCGTTCTGGCTGGACCAGATCGGGCAAAATGATGCAGATTTAAGCATAGCCGAGGTTCAGAGCCGGAAAAGCCGGTGCCGGCGAGCGGCCGGCTAAGGAATTTCAGGGAGAGAGACATGAACATTGCCCCAGGCAAGAATGCCGTCGGCAGCGTGCCGTTCGACCAGGCCAGGGTGGACGAGCTGATGGAGGAGGCCGGCATCGACGTGCTGCTCGCCACCTCCAAGCACAACACGCAATATCTGCTTGGCGGCTACAAGTTCATCTTCTTCGCCGCCATGGATGCAATCGGCCACAGCCGTTATCTGCCTGTCGTCGTCTATGAGAAAGGTGGGCCGGAGCATGCCGCCTATATCGGCAACCGCATGGAAGGCGGCGAGCACCAGAATCATCCGTTCTGGACGCCGACACTGCATGCCGCCTGCTGGGGTACGCTCGATGCCGCCAATCTGGCGGTCGAGCATTTGCGAAAGATCGGCAAGGGCAATGCCCGCATCGGCATCGAGCCCGCCTTCCTGCCGTCCGACGCCTATATCCTGATCCGCAACGCGCTGCCGGATGCCAAGCTGATCGATGCGACTGATATGCTGGAGCGCATGCGGGCAATCAAAACCGAGGCGGAGCTGGAAAAGCTGCGCATCGCTTCTGAGCTGATCACCGATTCCATGCTGGCGACCATCGGCTGGGCACGCGAAGGCACGACCAAGAGCGAGATCATCGAACAGCTCAGGCGCGAGGAGACCAATCGCGGCGCGCATTTCGAATATTGCCTGTTGACGCTAGGCTCCAGCCACAACCGCGCCGCCTCGCCGCAGGCGTGGAGGAAGGGCGAGGTGATGTCGATCGATTCCGGCGGCAACTACCACGGCTATATCGGCGATCTTTGCCGCATGGGCGTGCTGGGCGACCCTGACGCCGAACTCGAGGATCTGCTGGCCGAGATCGAGACAGTGCAGCAGGCGGCCTTCTCCAAGGTCAAGGCGGGCACGCTGGGCGGTGACATGATTTCTCATGCCGAAGGCGTTCTGAAGAAATCCAAGGTTGCGGCCTATACTGATTTCTTCGCGCATGGCATGGGGCTGATCACGCATGAAGCGCCGTTCCTGATGACCAACCATCCGGTGACCTATGAAGGCACCTATGCCGCAAAGCCGCTGGAGAAGAACATGGTGCTTTCGGTCGAGACGACCATGCTCCACCCGACGCGCGGCTTCATCAAGCTGGAGGACACGGTGGCGGTGACCGATGCCGGTTACGTCATGTTCGGCGATCGGGGCAGGGGCTGGAACAGGGGTGGGGCTTAGGCGCCTTCTATCTCACTTCCCGCCCGGCGGCATCAACCTGAAATCCGGCAACTCCCGCAATGCCAGTTCCGGCCCTGCCGGCGAATAGACGACGAAAAGCTGCATCGGCCCGTCGCCGGTATTGAGCGTCGAGTGGAAGCGGCTTTCCGGCACATAGATGGTGCAGCCGGGGCCGACTTTCTCGACGACCGGGTTGCCTTTCTCGTCTTCGACCATCTGCTCGCCATTGCCTGAGATGACAAAGATGATCTCCTCCGCACCCGGATGGTTATGACGCGTATGGCCTTTGCCTGACGGTAGGTCGACGACACCACCGGAAAATCGCTTTGCGCCGTTCACTTCGGGAGAGACCGTCAGCGACAGCCTGCCCCAGTCGAAGCCGAAGGCGCTGACGTCTTTTGGATATACGAATACCTTGCTGTTGTCGGTCATCGTTCCACCCTTCTGTTTGCTGGTCTCTACGCAGCGCCGAACGTGACCGCCTTGAAATCCGCCGTCTGCCTGGCGATTGAGGCTTCCGCCGGCAGCCGCTCCATCGAACTGGCGCCATAGAACCCGTGCAGGCCCTTGCAGCGCTCGAGAATATATCTGGCGTCGTCCGGCATCGAGATCGGCCCGCCATGGCAAAGCAGGATCATATCCTCGCGCGCTGAGCGTGCCGCTTTGGCGATGGCGTCGATCTCGCTCACACAGTCGTCCAGCGATTTAGCCGATGTCGCGCCAATCGAGCCGCCGGTGGTCACCCCCATATGGGCGACGACGATGTCGGCGCCAGCTGTTGTCATGGCGCGCGCCTCGTCTGGGTTGAAGACATAGGGCGTGGTCAACAGGTCGAGTTTGTGAGCCTCGGCGATCATGTCGACCTCGAGCCCGAAGCCCATGCCGGTTTCTTCAAAACTCTGCCGCATCTGGCCGTCGAACAGTCCGATGGTCGGAAAGTTCTGCACACCGGAAAAGCCCATCGTCTTCAACTCGGCCAAAAGCAGCGGCATGATGACGAAGGGATCGGTGCCGTTGACGCCGGCCAGCACAGGCGTCTTCTTCACTACCGGCAGCACTTCGTAGGCCATTTCCTTGACGATCTCGTTGGCGTTGCCATAGGCGAGCAGGCCGGCGGCCGAGCCGCGCCCGGCCATGCGGTAGCGGCCGGAATTGTAGATGATGATCAGGTCGATGCCGCCGGCTTCCTCTGCCTTGGCCGACAGGCCGGTGCCGGCACCGCCGCCGACGATCGGCACGCCGTCCGCGATCATCTTGCGGAATTTCTCCAGGATTTTCTTGCGCGGTATGGCGGCCATGTCTTGGTGTCTCACTGTCTGGCGATGTCGAGGAAGGCCGTCGTGGCAGCCCAGGCGAATTCGGGGTCGTTGATATGAAGCGGCAGGCGCAGCACGCGCCGCGTTTTGGCCGGTTTGATGGTACGCTCGATCGCCCCGAACAAAGCGGCATCGGCTTCAGGGTCGAAGAAGGCGCCGCCTTCAATGTCGAGCGCCGACACGCCTTTCTCCGGAATGAGGAAACGAACCGGACCCTGGCAGAGGCTCAGCCTTGTACCGATCCATTCGCCGATCGTTCTGCTTTCGTCGGCAGTGGTGCGCATCAGTGTGACGTTTGGATTGTGCTCATAGAACAGCCGGCCGCGATAGCGTTCCGGAATTGTCGGCGGCGCCCAGAAATTGACCATGTCGAGCGCGCCGACCGAGCCCACATAAGGCAGCCCGGTGCGGGCGATGGCGCCAAAGCGATCTTCGGTCGCCGGCAGCACGCCGCCAAGCACCAAGTCGCAGACTTCGGTCGTTGTGATGTCGATGACGCCTGACAACAGGCCGCTGTCGGCCAATTTTTCCATGGTGCGGCCGCCGGTGCCGGTGGCATGAAAGACCATGCAGTCATAAGTCGAACGAAGCTCATCGGCGATCGCGGTCACGCATGGCGTGGTGACGCCGAACATGGTGAGGCCGAGCGACGGTTTGCCCTCGGGCGGCGGCGCCGGCTTTGTCGCCATGCCTGATATCGCCTGGGCGGCATTGTGCAGCACGACACGCGAAAGCCGGTTGAGGCCGGCCATGTCGGTCACCGACGGCATCATGACGATGTCGGAGATGTCGACGTAAGGCGCGGTGTCACCCGAGGCCAACGTCGAAACCATGATCTTGGGCAGACCGAGTGGCAGCGTGCGCATGCCTGCGGTGATGATCGAGGTGCCGCCACCGCCGCCAATGCCGATAATCCCGGCAATATCGCTGCGCGACTGGACAAACCGGGCAAAGGCGGCAGCCATCGCCGCCACCGCGGTGCCGCGATCGTCGACGCCGAGCACGGCATTGCGACCCTCGGAATGGTGGCTGGCGACCTCGTCTGCCGAAACATCGACCGGCACGGTCGCGCCGCGTGTTCCGATGTCGACACGGGCAATCGAAGCGCCGGTAGCCGCGACCGCATCGGCCAGAAATGCGAGTTCCTCGCCCTTGGTGTCGGCGGTGCCCACCACATAGATGCGCTTCATCGCGTTTCCCCGGTCTTGGGCGTGCTCGGCGCTGCCGCCCCTTTTTGCCCGGCCGTTCGACGGCGCGAAGGGCCATTGCAATTTTTTGAGACACGCGTATCGTATTGACATGAATGTCTCACGTCAACAAGCGGCAATGGACGACGATGCCAGCCAAGGGCCGAACCCCCAAGTAGAGCGCGGGGCCCGCGCGCGCACCAGGCGTCTCATGCTTGAGACGGCGACAAAGCTGATGCAGGCGGGCGCCACGCCCTCCGTCAGCGAGGTGGCGGAGGCAGCGGAGGTCTCGCGCGCCACCGCCTATCGGTATTTTCCGAGCCAAGCGGCGTTGGTGCAGGCGGTGGTCGATGAGGGGCTTGGGCCGATCCTTACGTGGAAATCGAGCTCTGCCGATCCCGAGCGCCGGGTCGCCGAGCTGTTCGAGACCGCCATGCCGCGCATCGAGGTCTTCGAAGCGACGTTCAAGGCGGCGCTGAAACTGTCGCTCGACCAGTGGGCGCAGCGACAGGCAGGCACGCTTGACGGCGAACCTGCCTTCACGCGCGGCCATCGCGTCGATCTTTTGAAAGATGCGATCGCGCCACTCAAAGGCCGGTTGCCGCCGCGCGAATTCAAGCGGCTCGCGCAGGCGCTGTCATTGATCTTCGGTGTTGAGGTGCTGATCGTTTTAAAGGATATATGGGGATTGGATAGCCGCAGTATGATGTCGGTTGCGCAATGGGCGGCCGGCGCTCTTGTGCGCGCGGCTATGACCGAATCGATGATTGAAGGAGATGGGATCGCGCCGACGACCGCCGTGAGATGACGCCAATCTGGTTCGACCAGATTTTCAACCTGGCTATTCATGCTACTAGCGATGCAGCGGCCCAAGTAAGGCATTCATGTATCAAGGAGTAGGAAAATTCAGGGAAAACAGGCAGATATCGCAGAAGCCAACTTGTCTGCGTGTCCGCCACCGCCCAAGAAAGGGCTTGACGTTCCTCTTAAATTGGTAATACCAGATCAGGACAAATAAAGCGGATCAAAGGTGAAGGCTGAGATCCGTTTCGGTCGAGCGAGGAGGCTCAAAAACCGGAACGGTGCCGTCACGGGAGGACTACCAGGGCCGGCCTCGCCGCCGGCTCGCATGACGCGGTAGAATGCGCACAAGGGAGGAAATCATTATGCGCAAGACAATGACCAGCTTGCTTGCTGGTATCGGCCTAGTGCTCGCCTGCGGAACGTCCGTCTACGCGCAGGAAAAGGAACTTACAATCTTCTGGGCGGAATGGGATCCGGCCAATTACCTGCAGGAACTCGGCAACGAGTACGAGAAGGAGACCGGCGTCAAGATCACGGTGGAAACCACACCGTGGCCCGACTTCCAGACCAAGGCCTTCACCGAGTTCAACGCCCATGGCGACGCCTACGATATGGTCGTCGGCGACTCGCAATGGCTTGGTGCTGGCTCGACCGGTGGCCACTATGTCGACCTGACCGACTTCTTCAACAAGCACAAGGTCGGTGAAGTGATGGCACCGGCCACGGTGAAATACTATGCCGAATATCCGGGCGGCAGCAGCAAGTACTGGGCCATTCCGCTCGAAGGCGACGCCGTCGGCTGGTCCTATCGCAAGGACTGGTTCGAAGACCCCAAGGAAAAGGAAGCCTTCAAGGCCAAGTATGGCTACGATCTCGACGTGCCGAAGGATTTCAAGGCGCTACGCGACATCGCCGAATTCTTCTACCGGCCGGACCAGAAAAAATACGGCATCGCCATCTACACCGACAATTCTTATGACGCGATGGCGATGGGCTTCGAAAACGCGCTGTTCTCCTTTGGCGGCGAGCTGGGTGACTATAAGACCTACAAGGTCGATGGCTTCATCAACTCCGACAAGGCGATCGCGGCGCTCGACGCCTACAAGGAACTCTACAAGTTCACGCCTCCGGGCTGGGCCAAGTCGTTCTTCGTCGAGGACAACCAGGCGATCACTGAAAACCTGGCCGCGATGAGCATGAACTACTTCGCGTTCTTCCCCTCGTTGATCAACGAGGCGTCGAACCCGAACGCCAAGAACACCGGCTTCTTCGCCAATCCAGCCGGACCTGGCGGCGACCAGTTCGCCGCACTCGGCGGTCAGGGCATCTCCATCGTTTCCTACTCGCAGAAGCAGGAAGAGGCGACGAAGTTCCTGGAATGGTTCATCAAGGACGAGACCCAGAAGAAATGGGCAGCGCTTGGCGGCTACACCTGCAGTGCCGCCGTGCTCAACTCGCCCGAATTCCAGAACGCCACGCCCTACAACAAGGCGTTCTACGAGACCATGTTCAAGGTCAAGGACTTCTGGGCGGTTCCGGAATACGCTGAACTGCTGCAGCAGCTTAACCAGCGCATCTATCCTTACATGATCGGCGGCGAAGGCACCGCCAAGGAGACGCTGGACGCACTGGCAGCCGACTGGAACGCGACCTTCAAGAAATACGGCCGCGGCCAATAAGTATGAAGTTTCACGGAGGGGGCGTTCGTGCCTCCTCCGTTTCTTTTTCTGATTTTTGAAATCTTTCTGATTTCTGAACTGGGAGCAGGGTCTTGGCGACCACAATGATCACCACGCTGGACAGGTCCTCGCGGGCCGCCGCTCGCGGTCTAAGCGACATTTCGATCCGCAATCTCTTCATCATCCCGACGATCCTGTTTCTGATCGTCTTTAACATCTTCCCGCTGATCTATTCGCTGGGCTATTCGTTCACCGATTTCCGCGCCTCGACCAGCGCGGCGGCGAATTTCGTCGGGCTGCAAAACTATCGCGACCTGCTCAGCGATCCCTATGTCTGGTCCAACTTCGCCATCACCGCAAAATACGTCATCATCTCGGTCGCCGGCCAGCTGCTCGTCGGCTTCGGCGTGGCCATGCTGCTCAATCGCGACATTCCGCTCAAGGGCCTGCTGACGACGCTCCTGTTGTTGCCGATGATGCTGTCGATGGCCGTCGTCGGCCTGTTCTGGAAGCTGCTCTACGATCCGTCCTTCGGCATCATCAATTATGCGCTCGGCCTCGGCACCTTCGAATGGCTGTCGAATCCGAAAATGGCGCTCTATGCGGTTGCGCTGACCGACATCTGGATGTGGTCGCCCTTCGTCATGCTGTTGTCGCTGGCCGGCCTGTCGGCCGTGCCCAAGCATCTCTACGAGGCAGCCGCGATCGACAGGGCCGGGCCGTTCTACACCTTCTTCCGCATAACGCTGCCGCTGGTTGCGCCGATCCTGATGATCGCGGTCATCTTCCGCACCATGGAGGCGTTCAAGACCTTCGACCTCGCCTACATCCTGACCAGCCAGCCGACGGCCGAGCTGATCTCGATCCGGCTCTACAAGATGGCGTTCCAGGAATGGCAGACCGGGCGTTCCTGCGCGCTCGCCTACATCGTGCTGATCATGGTGCTGGCGATCACCAACATCTATGTCAAATACCTCAACAAGGTGAAGGAGCGCTGAGATGGCCGCAGTCCGCACTTCTTCCGAAATCACCTTCAACCGGGTCGCCATCGTCGCTGTCCTGCTGGTGACGATCATCTTCCTGGCGCCGATCTACTGGATCGCCTCGACGGCGTTCAAGCCGCGCAACCTCGCCACCACCATTCCGCCGACGGTGGTTTTCCAGCCGGAGATATCGCCCTTCGTCAAGTTGTTCACCAAGCGTTCGCAGCTGCGCAGCCCGCCGTCGCCGGAGGAGTACGCGGCTGCGCCGTGGTGGGAGCGCGTCGTCTTCAATGGGGGCGAAAAGATCGTGCGCGACGGCAAGGGCCAGGTGCAGTGGTCGGGCTATCCGAGCCGTTTCATGAACTCACTGATCGTTGCCATAACCTCGACCGTCCTGGCCGTCGGCATGGGCACCTTCACCGCCTATGGGTTCTCGCGCTTCAAGGTAAAAGGCGAGGCGGACCTACTGTTCTTCATCCTGTCGACACGCATGCTGCCGCCGGTGGTCGTCGCCATTCCGATGTTCCTGATGTACCGGGCGGTCGGCCTCAACGATTCCCATATCGGCCTGATCATCCTTTACACCGCCTTCAACCTGTCCTTCTCGGTGTGGCTGATGAAAGGCTTCATGGACGAGATCCCCAAGGAGTATGAGGAGGCGGCCCTCGTCGACGGCTATACGCGCATGGAGGCCTTCTTCAAGATCGTGCTGCCCGAGGCCGCCACCGGCATCGCCGCCACCGCCGTGTTCTGCTTTATCACGGCGTGGAACGAATATGCCTTCGCACTGATCATGACCAGCCGCCGTGCCCAGACAGCACCGCCCTTCATCCCCAGCCAGATCGGTTCCGGCCTGCCGGACTGGACGGTGATTGCCGCCGGAACCTTCCTGTTCCTGCTGCCGGTCGCGATCTTCACCTTCCTGCTCCGCAACCACCTGTTGCGCGGCATGTCGTTTGGAGCGATCCGCAAATGAGCTTTCGCGACATCAACCAGAAATATCTCGAACCGGGCAGCCAGGTGCTGATGGTGCTCGGTATCATCGCGCTCTGCCAGCCGTGGAACATGCTGCTGCACAGCTATGGCGTGACCATCATCCTGATCGGCCTGATCGGCTTCAACATCACCTCCAAGATCGCGCCGGAGGAGAAGGCCGGCACCGGGCAAGGGGCAAATCCGGGGGCACAGCATTGACCCAGATCGAGCTTCGAGGCGTCCAGAAATATTTCGGCGCCGTCCAGGTCATCAAAGACCTCAACCTGAAGATCGACGACAACGAGTTCATCGTGCTGCTCGGCCAGTCGGGCTGCGGGAAGACGACGACGCTCAGGGCGATTGCCGGGCTGGAGACGATCGACGGCGGCGACATCCTCATCGACGGCAAGCCGGTCCAGCACCTCAAGGCCGCCGATCGCGATATCGCCATGGTCTTCCAGTCGTTCTCGCTCTATCCGCATATGAGCGTCTATGAGAACATCGCCTTTCCGCTCAGGGCGACGCGCAAGAGCAAGGCCGAGATCGACAGCGAGGTTCGCTCGGTCGCCAAGAAGCTGCAGATCAGCGATCTCCTCGCCAAGAAACCGTCGGCGCTGTCGGGCGGCGACATGCAGCGCGTGGCGATCGGCCGAGCCTTGGTGCGGCGGCCGAAGGCGATGCTGATGGACGAGCCGATCGGGGCGCTCGATGCCAAGCTGCGCGAGGAGATGCGGGCCGAGATCAAGCGGCTGCACATCAAGCAGGGCTCGACCAGCATCTACGTCACCCACGACCAGATCGAGGCGATGAGCCTCGCCGACCGCATCGTCATCATGCATGAAGGTGTGCTGCAGCAGGTCGGCTCGCCGGACGAGGTCTATTCGCATCCGGCGAATCTTTTCGTCGCGCAATTTGTAGGCAGCCCGGTGATGAACGTCGCCGACGCTTCGGTGACCGAGAAAGCCTCATCGGCCTCGGTCACGGTCGGCGATGCGGCCGCCGGTTTCGAATTCCCGCGCGCCTTGCTGTCGAAGCTCAACGGCCATGCCGGCAGCCAACTCGCGCTCGGCATCCGGCCGGAAGGCGTCCTCGTCCGCCGCGAAGCCGCCGAGGGATTCTTGCCGGTGGAGACGCAGATCGTCGAGCCGCTCGGGTCCTTCGACATCGTCGACCTCAAGGTCGGCTCCAAGATGCTGCGTGCGCGCACCAAGAGCGGCTTCATCGGCGGCCCCGGCGAAAGAGTCTTCGTCAGAATCGATCCCAGCCAGGCGCATTTCTTCGACACGGCGAGCGGCAAATCGCTGGGAGTGAGACTCTGATGGCCCACATCCAGCTCAAGAACATCTCGAAGAAATTCGGCAATCACACCGCCTTGACCGGGCTCGATCTCGACATCGCCGATGGCGAGTTCTTCGTCCTGCTTGGCGAGACCGGCGCCGGCAAGACGACGACGCTGCGCATGATTGCCGGCCTGGAAAAACCGAGCGAAGGCCAGGTCTTCATCGACGGCGTCGATGTCGCCGACTGGGGCGCGGCCGAGCGTGACGTGGCGCTGGTGCTGCAGCAATATTCGCTGTACCCGCGCTATACGGTGCGCCAGAACCTCGAATTTCCGCTGAAGCCGAAGATCCGCCGGCTGCCCGATGCCGAGATCAAGGATCGTGTCGACCGCGCGGCCAGGACGCTGAGGATCGAGCATCTGCTCGACCGCAAGACCGACAGGCTTTCAGGCGGCGAGATGCAGCGCGTCTCGATCGGTCGCGCCATCGTGCGCAAGCCGCGGGTATTCCTGATGGACGAGCCGTTGTCGGCGCTCGACGCCAAATTGCGCGAGGCGCTGCGCACCGAATTGAAGAACCTGCAGATGCAGCTTGGCGCCACCTTCCTGTTCGTGACGCATGATCAGATCGAGGCGATGTCGATGGGTGACAAGGTCGGCGTGCTCAACCATGGCCGCATCGTACAGACCGGCACGCCGTACGAGATCTATAACAATCCGCGCGACACCTACGTGGCAAGCTTCGTCGGCTCGCCGCCGATGAACCTCATCGACGGCAAGCTCGTCAACGGACGTGCGGTGATGGCGCCGCTCAATTTCGAATTGCCGTTTGCGGGGGGTGCCAAGACTTCGGGGGGTGCCAAGACTTCGTGGGGGCTAAAGACGGGCGCGGCGACCGACGGTCGCCCGCTCGTCTTCGGTATTCGTCCCGAGGACGTCTATCTCGAGACCGGCGCGCCGGTCGAGGCGCGGGTCCATGACGTCGAGAACCATGGCGTCGAGAAGATCCTGACGCTGCGGGTCGGCGACGCCATGCTGCGCGCCACCGTGCCTGCGAGGACCGACGTCCAGATAGAGCAGCCGGTGCGCTTTGCCTGGAACCCGGACAAGGTGGTGCTGTTCGACAAGGGCAGCGGAATAAGCCTGCGTCACGCCGGCTAAGTACAAGCGTCTTTACTGCGCTAGAGCGGGATACGTTCAAAGTGAACCGTGCATGCCGCTCTATCCATGTGTTTTAGCCGCATTTGTGCGACGCCACGTGATTCCGCTTGGCTGCGAAATGCTCGAGTCTTCCCGTCATCCCCCGTACGGGGGATGCGGATGCTCCGATTTGTCGAATAGGCTGATCCTTTGGTCCCAAACGGGCTTTGCAAGCCCAATTTGGAGGCCCAAAATGGAGGGTTGGCTATGGGAAATCTGTTCCGCAGTTTTGCGACGATCCTGCTCGTCGCCGGTATGGGATTGTCGGCGGCGCATCTGGGCGAGGCGCAGGCAGCCAAGAAAGTTGTCGCCGGCGCGAAGGTCGACGCCAAGAAGATCAAGGACCTCAACGGCACGGTCAATCTGTCCACCAGCGACTGCAAGCTGTTGTTGAGCGGCACCGTCGTGGAAGTCTCGGATGGCAGGTGCGGGGCCTCCGGCAAATATTGCAAGAGCAGCGCCGGCTCGGCCTGCATCACCGAGCAATAAGCCGGCCAACGTTTAGCCGGCCTGGCGGATCTCCGCCTGTTCCTCGGCCCGGAAATGGCTGGGCGGCGATCCGATGACCCGTTTGAAGGCGCGGCTGAAGGAGGCGTCGGATTCGTAGCCGAGGCGCGCCGCGACGACGGAAATCTTGAGCCGGTCGCGGACCAGCCATTGCCTCGCCTGGTGCATCCGCACCTGCGTGACGTACTTTGCCGGTGTTTCGCCGACAATGGTTGCGAAGCGCTCGGCGAAACCTGATCGCGAGGCACCCATCATCTTCGCCAGAGCCTCCACCGTCCAGTCGCGGTTCGGTTCCAGATGGATCGCGGCCAGCACCCGGCCGATCTCGCGGTCCCTGACCGCCGCAATCCAACCGGAAGAGTCGCCGCAGCCGCGCTCGACCCATGAGCGGATGACGGTCGCGGCGAGCACATCGGCCAGCCGCGCCAGGATGCCGCCAGAGCCGACGCGCTCCATCGTCACCTCGCGGGCCATCGCTTCCAGCAAATGCGGGATACCTGGCTCATAGGCCTCCAACTCATGTGCGCGCATCACGTCCGGCATCATGCCGAGCAAGGGGTGCAAGCCATCGAGATTGAAATACATGCTGCCGAAAAACAGCAAGGTCCCCGGACGGCAGCCGGGCATGCCGTCATTCGACATGCAATAGACACCCTTGCAGATTTCCTCGACATCATAGCCGTGGATCGGCGCCGCCTCGATACCCGGCTCGCTCGCCAGCGTGTGGGCTGAGCCGCGCGGCAACAAGGCAGCGTCGCCCGCCTTGAGCTCGACCCATTCACCGGACGGCTGCAGCAACCAGCAGCCTTGGCGGCCGATGAAATGAAACCGTGCCGCCGCCTGAGCCGGAAAATGGATGCCCCAGGGTTCCTTCATCTCGCAACGGCCGTAATCGACGCCTTCGAGGCGCAATCCGCGCAATATGTCTGTCAGCGGATCACCGGTGATTGGAATTTTGGACGAACGGTCAAGCATAATGGTGTTTCTAGCATGGAAACTCCAGAC
Source organism: Mesorhizobium sp. M0701 (assembly GCF_040320365.1). Lineage (NCBI taxonomy): Bacteria > Pseudomonadati > Pseudomonadota > Alphaproteobacteria > Hyphomicrobiales > Phyllobacteriaceae > Mesorhizobium > Mesorhizobium sp. M0701. The sequence goes on along the minus strand of NZ_JAMYPO010000001.1, from coordinate 417,696 downwards.
AGTCACTCCCTATGTTGCATTGCAGCCAAATGCTGCGCTGCAACCAGATCGGAGATCCCTCATGACCGAACCCGCGACAGGCGTCATGGACGCCGTTCTCGACCCATCGGAAACCGGCGAACGATCCGAGCCCGCATGGGGGGCGGTGGTCTCCCTGGCGCTCGGAGTCTTTGGCCTGGTGACCGCGGAATTTCTGCCTGCCAGCCTGCTGACGCCGCTTGCACAGGATCTCGGCATCACCGAAGGCGCCGCCGGGCAGGCGGTAACGGCCACCGCCGTCATTGGCGCGATTGCGGCGCCGACCATGGCTATTGTCACCAAGCGGCTGGACCGCAGGCTGGTCATGTGGGCGCTGACGGTGCTGCTTGTGCTGTCAAACCTGGTGGCCGCGTTTGCGTCCTCGCTTCCCGTTCTTCTGATTGCCCGCATCATGCTCGGGATCAGTCTTGGCGGCTTCTGGTCGATGTCGGCAGCCATGGCGATGCGGCTCGTTCCGATGCGGCTGATGCCGCGTGCCATGTCGATCATTCTCACCGGCGTTTCGGTGGCGACGGTCTGCGCGGCTCCGGTCGGCGCCTATGTCGGCGACATCTGGGGCTGGCGGACGGCGTTCATGATCGCCGCCGTGGTTGGTGCGCTGGCGCTGCTGGTGCAGGTGGCTACCATCCCGAAGCTGCCGCCTGCAGGTACGGCAGGTTTTCGTACGCTGCTGGAGGTGATGAAGCGGCCGATGATCAGGGTGGCGCTGCTGGTGGTGCTGCTGGTCGCCTCGGGACATTTTGCCGGCTTCACCTATGTCCGCCCGTTTCTCGAGAAGGTGCCCGCGCTGGACATCGAGACGATCTCGCTTGTGCTGCTCGCCTACGGCATTGGTGGCTTCTTCGGCAATTTTGCCGGCGGCTTCATTGCCGAACGCAGCCTCAAGGCAGCCGTCAGCCTGGCGCCCCTGCTGATCGCGTTTTCGGCGCTCCTGCTGCTGGTGGTCGGAGGTTCACCCGTCGTGGCTGCAATAGCAGTGGCCAGCTGGGGCTTTGCCTTCGGCGCCGTCCCAGTCGGGCTGCAGACCTGGCTGGTGCGGGCCGCCCCCGATCAGGCGGAAAGCGCCGGTGGGCTCATGGTTATGACGTTCCAGGTCGCCATCGCGTTGGGCGCCGTCTTCGGCGGCCTGCTGGTCGACAATACCGGCGTTGCCACCGCCTTCGCCTATTGCGCGGCGGCGACGTTGCTTGCGGCACTGGCGGCGTTCTTCCTTGGCCCCAAGCCGATCGACGACCCCAAGGCCTAAACGGAACGGCCGTCGAAGTCGAAGACCGGCACGGCGGCGACGTCCAACGCCTCGATGCAATTGATATTGATATAGGCACTTCGCCCGCTCCCTTCGCCGACATCCTCGGCGAAGGGGTGAATGCCGCAGCTGCGGCAGAAGCGGTGGGCGATGACATGGTTGCCGAAGCTGTAGCGGCCGAGATCATCGCCCCAGGCAAGCACCCGCATGCTCTCATGCGGAACTGCCCATAGCAGTGCACCCTTGCGCGAGCAGATCGAGCAATTGCACCGAACGGCTCCGGTCAGCTCGCCTTCGACCTCGAACGCGACCTTGCCGCAGTGGCAGCTGCCTTGGTAGAGCATCGGGCCTTCCTCCTTCGGTTCGACAGGTGCAAATCCGACCGTGCCGGGCTATGTCTCCTGCGGCCAGTTTCTGGCTACTACCTTAAGACGTTGCAAGCGCGCGGAGTCCGACACCGAAAAATGCAATCAGCCCGCGATCACCTCGAAGCAATTCTTTCGCCTCTTGCCGCTCGCGTCGACGATGAGAGGGTTTTCGTAAAGCTCTACCCGGAAGCCGCACGGGCGGCGGCGGACGCCACCGATGCGCGGCGAAAAGCCGGCGTCACGCTCGGGCCGCTCGATGGGGCGATCGTCTCGATCAAGGATCTGTTCGATGTCGCCGGCGAGCCGACCACGGCGGGCTCTCTGCTGCTCGCCAACGCAGCGCCGGCGCTGCGGGATGCCATTGTCGTGCAACAGTTGCGCCAGGCCGGCGCAATCATCCTCGGCAAGACCAACATGACCGAGTTCGCCTTTACTGCGATCGGCGTCAATCCACATTATGGCACGCCCGGCAATGCTAGCGATGCCAGCCGTATTCCGGGCGGCTCCTCCTCAGGCGCCGGCGTTTCGGTGGGCGAAGGCACCAGCGAAATCTCCATCGGTTCCGATACCGGTGGTTCGGTGCGCATTCCGGCATCGCTGAATGGCGTCGTCGGTTTCAAGCCGACTGCGCGGCGCGTGCCGCTTGCGGGTGCGTTTCCGCTGTCAGCCACGCTGGACTCGATCGGTCCGCTGGCCCGCACCGTCGCCGAATGTGCGGCGGCCGATGCAGTGATGTCGGGCGAAAACCTGGCGGCACTGTTGCCGCTGCCGCTGGACGGCCTGCGCATCGGTATTGCGCGCGGCGTGCTGTTCGATGATACGCAGGAAGAGGTCGCGACGACGTTCGACCGGTGTCTGCGCAAGATAGAGCTTAGCGGCGCACGGCTTGTGGAGCTGTCGATCGACGACCTGCTTGCCGATCTGCGCGTGGCAACCCAACGCGCGTCGATCGCGGCGATGGAAGGGGCGGAGATCCATGCCGACTGGCTGGCGACGGGAGCGACGAGGCCGGTCGACCCGCGGGTAAGCGGGCCATTGTCGCGCGCCGCCGCCATTCCGGCCACGGTCTATATCAGGGCAATGCGCCGCCGCACGGCGCTGGCCGCCGCGATGGATGACCGGCTGGCGTCGGTCGACGTGCTGGCCCTGCCGACCACACCGGTGACGGCGCCGACGATCGTGTCGATGACCAGCGACGAGGCTCTGTGCAACAGGACGGAAGGCCTTCTGCTGCGCAACACGCAGGTCGCCAACCAGTTCGATCTATCAGCCATCTCGCTGCCGATGCCGGGAATGACGCGTCCGGCCGGGCTGATGCTGGTGGCGCGCAATGGCCATGACCACCACCTACTGCGCATCGCAGCCGGCGTGGAGGGGCTGCTTGCAAATTGATCGGATAGCGCGTGTCAGCGCGACGAGCAGTGGCCGCGTTCGCTGTCCTTGGCGGCGCGTTCGATGCTGGTGGCGACCAGCCAAGGCAGGGTGTACCGCTTGCCGTTGAAGGTCCGGGTGCGGTTCTCGATCGAGCCGACAACAACGACCTTGCCGGCATAGAGCTTGTCTGAAAGATCGAGCGCCTTGTCTTGCTGCGGCAGGCGATCGATGTCGATTGAAACGCCTTTGATGAGCTTCCCAGCAGCGAGGTCGAGTGCGCTGTTCGATGGACAGGGTGCCGCCACGCAGCGTATGCCGTTGTCGCAGAACACGTAGCTACCCTGTCCGTTGGCGAAGGCTTGCGCCGTCGCCACGCAGAAGCCGGCGGTCAGTAGGAATTTTGTGACGCTTGCCATGCTGGCACCATCGCCGGCGAATTCGGGAAAATTGGGGCGCTTTCAGAAATCGGCAGGGAACCGCCGCCGGTAGTGCTCGACCACTTCGGGGTTGCGCAGATTGACCGGCAATCTGTTGGCCAGCACCAGCAAGGCTTCGCCAGCCGCGCCGACGCCCATGCGCATCATCGACTGCTCGGTAATCCCAGCCATGTGCGGGGTGACGATGACGTTGTCGAAGCCGAAATAAGGATGGTTGGGCGGTAGCGGTTGTGTAGCAAAAACATCGAGCGCAGCGCCGCCGATGCGGCCCTTCTGCAAGGCCTCGATCAGCGCGTCGTCATCGATCACCGGCCCGCGCGAAACATTGATCAGCAGCGCATCCGGCTTCATCCGCTCAATGCGCTCGCGGCTGATCAGCCCCCGTGTTTCGGGCGTCAGCGGGCAGCACAGAACGATGATGTCGCTCTGCTCGATGAGTGCATCGATCGACAGGAAGCCGACCCTGTCCGGCGCCGGCCGCATGCTGCGCGTCGTCGCCACCACATTCAGATCGAACCCATGGGCGGCGATGTGGCCAACCGCCTGACCGATCGCGCCGAGGCCGACAATGCCGATCGTCTTGCCCGCTAGCTCGCTGGCCACCACCGTGTGTTCGCGGCCCGCCAGCCAGCCCTTCGCACGCAAGTCGCGGTCCAACACACGGAAGCGCCTAAGCAGCGCCAGCGCCGCGAACATCACATATTCGGCGACAGATCGCGCGTTCACCCCCGGCACATTCGCCACCAGCACGCCGGCCGCATTGGCCGCTTCCATCGGTACCATGTCCAGCCCGGCGCCGTGGCGGATCGCGGCCCTGAGCTTCTTCGCGCCTTCGAAAAGCGCCGCAGGCAAGGGAGCGCGAACGATGATGACATCGGCGTTCCTCGCCTCGGCGGCCAGCGTGGCCGCATCGAGGGCGGAAGCAACGACGAGTTCGCCGGCCCCGGTCAGCATGGAAGCGGCACGAGGGTGCAGTCTGTGTGTTGACAGGATCTTGGGCATTTCAGGCCTTTTCGAGCGCAGGGCTTTCCGGTTCCGCCCCACGCCCCTCGATCAGCCCCTTCCAGTAGCTTTCCGCGCCTTGCAGGTGGGCGCTCATCAGCGCCTGGGCGAGATTGCCATCGCGGCGCAGCAGCGCCTCGTAGATCTGGATATGCTCGGCATGGGAGCGCACGCTGCGTTCGGGATCGTTGAAATAGATCGGCAGGCGCAGTTCACCCATCATGTAGTAGACGCTGCAGATATTGTGGAAGACGCTGTTCTTGGTCGCCCGCACGATCTCGAGGTGGAACTCGCGGTCTTCCCGGGCAAGCCCTTCACCGGCGGCGATGCGATCCTCGGAGGCCTTCAGGATCTCGCGCAGCCGCTCGAAATTCTCCTCGGTGGCGCGTGAACAGGCAAGTTCGGCGGCCTTGATCTCGTGGATCTTGCGCAACTCGACCGTCTCGTAGATCTGGACGGGATCGAGCGGCAGGCCGGCGCGGGCGAACAGCGCCATCGCCTCGACGCTCGCCTGCTTCGTATCGATGTAGATGCCGGATTTCGCCCGTCGCTCGACGATGCGCATGGCCTCGAGAATGGCCAGCGCCTCGCGGATCTGGCCGCGGCTGACGCCGAAATGCTCTGCCAGTTCGCGCTCCGACGGCGTGCGGCCCGTCTCCTTGTCCGAATGGGAGAACAGATAGGCGGCGAGTTCCGCGAGAAGGTTCTTTTCTTTCATGTCAGCCGTGTTGCGCGTGCGCCTCCAGGAACCGCTCCGAAATGGTGAATCCCAGCCCGGGTCTATCAGGGATCGCTACCACACCGTCCTTTGCTTCGACAGTCTCTTCGATCAGATCGTGGATCATCGGGTTGGCGCCGAGCGAATATTCGACGGTGAAGCTCGCCGGCGAAGCAGCGCAGACATGCAGCCCGGCAAAGAAGCAGGGCGCGCCGGCCCAAAGATGCGGCGCAAAGCGCAGATTGAAGGCGCTGGCGATGGTGCCGATCTTCATCGCCTCGCTGATGCCACCGCAAAAGGCCGGATCCGGCTGGAATATATCGGCGGATTTGAGCACGGCGAGGTCGCGGAAGGCATAGCGCGTCGCCTCGCTTTCGCCGGTGGCGATCGGGATCGAACCGCAGGCGCGCACCTCGGCCATGCCGGGCTTGTCGTCGGCGATCACCGGCTCCTCGAACCAGGCGAGATCGAGGTCGCCGGCGAGATGGATAAAGCGCTTGGCTTCGGCCACCGTGTAGGTGCCGTGCGCGTCGACCATCAGGTCGATATCGGGACCGAGCGCCTGTCTGGCGGCACGGACGCGAGCGGCCGAGATATGTGGGGCGCCGTCCATGGCGCCGACGCGCATCTTCAGCGCCTTGAAACCGCCCTTGGTGATGTAGGACTGCAGCTGGTCGCCGATGGCTTCCGCAGTGGCCCAGCCGCCGGAAGCATAGGCCGGCATGCGGTCCAGCTTGCGGCCGCCGAGCAGCCGCCAGACCGGAACGCCGAGCGATTTGCCAAGAATGTCCCACAATGCGATGTCGACGGCGCTGATAGCGGCGATGCTCATGCCGCGTCGTGCCAATTGCGGCATGGCGTGGCCAGCGCGAGCGGCGCTGTCGTGGCGCGTGCCATTATAGAGCATCTCCCATATGACGCCGATGTCAGCCGGGTCGCGGCCGACCAGCTGCGGGCCGACCTCGTAGTTCAGCAAATGGACAAGGGCGCCGTAGCTGCCGGCGCTGCCGGCGGCATTCTTGCCCTCGCCCCAGCCGACCAGCCCGTCGTCGGTCTCGATGCGCAGGATGGCGGCGTCGAACGTCGCTACCTGACCGAAGTCGCTGCGGTGCTGCTTCGCGGCTTCGATCGGTATGCGGACCCACCAGGCTTGGACCGTCTTGATGCGCATGTTCATCCTCGGCCCGGCCGCGGTGAGGCGGAAGGGCTTTTCCAAACGGCTCGGCTACTTGATCAGCGGCAGCAGCGTTTCCGCGTTGATGCGCATCTGGTCGGTGTAGAATTTCTCCGTGAGCACGCTGGAGCCGTGGTCCTGAATGAATTTCAACTGCTCCGGCGAGATGTCGACGGGGTTGCGTTCGACCATGTCGGGATAGGGGGCAGCCGGCGTGCGGTCGACGGGGGCGACGAATTCATTGGTCAGCGCGCCGTCATAGCCGATCTCCTTCAGCGTGCCGACGATCTTTGGCCAGTCGATCTGCCCGAGGCCGGCGGCGAAGCGGTTGTTGTCGGCGACATGGAAGTCGTACAGGCGCTTGCCGACCTGCCGGATGGCGTCGTAGACGTTAAATTCTTCCATGTGGATGTGGTAGGCGTCGAGGCAGACGCCGCATTCGGGACTGACCGCATCGGCCAGCGCCAGTGCCTGGGCGCCGCGGTTGAACAGATAGGTCTCGAAGCGGTTGAGCGGCTCGACCGCGATCTTGACGCCGACCTTCTTGGCGTGGGTGAAGCATTCCCGGGTGGCGTCGACCACCCATTTCCACTCCTCTTCCTCGGTGCCGTCCGGCACCACCTTGCCGACGGTGGCCGGAACCAGCGTGATGATCTCGCCATCAAGTTCGCTGACCATGGTCAGCACGTCCTTGACATACTGCACCGAGCGCTCGCGTTGGCCCTGGTCCTTGGCGGCGAGATTGCGCTCGCCCAGCATCAGCGTCACCGCTCCCCAGCAGCGAATGCCGTACTCGTTCAACAGTGCGCGCGTCTCCTTAGGCTTGTACTGTTCGGGTTCGCCGGAGATCTCGATCGACTCGTAGCCGAATTTCTTGATGCGCTTGAGCGTCGTTTCCAGCGGCTCCGCCCGCATCCAATTGTGCGTCGAAAGATGCATGGTCTATCCTTCCCAGAATCGTCTGTACCAGTTCGCCTGCGGCGCACTCTGCCGAAGCGTGTCGCATGATTCCTCCCCAAGGCGTCCCAGCATTTTTGGCAAACTGGTTCGACCAATTGGGCCTGATGGGAGGTCTACAGTAATTTTATCTGGACGGCAAGAACTGCTGTCATCAAGCGTTGGTTCCTAGCTAGACCATTGATTATGCTTAAACATGTGGCCTAACTCGGCATGGTTGCAGGACCGTCGCAGCGCGTCAAATGGCTTGACCAGATTTCGGCATTTGGTAATACCAGAATAGCAGCGCTGAGCGCGCTGTGCAAAGAGACCAAAGACGCTGGCCCTGTTTTCAATCGGCGCTATGCTTGGTCGTGAAACATAGGGAGATGCCGATGCCGACGACGATGAAGGGGCCTGGTCTGTTCCTGGCGCAGTTTGCGGGCGATGCCGCGCCGTTCAATTCGCTGGCCTCGATCACCAAATGGGCGGCTGGTCTGGGCTACAAGGGCGTGCAGATCCCAACATGGGACGCCCGATTGTTCGATCTCGAGAAGGCAGCCTCCTCCAAGGCCTATTGCGACGAGGTGAAGGGCATCTGCGCCGATGCCGGCGTCGAAATCACCGAACTGTCGACGCATCTGCAGGGGCAACTGGTGGCGGTGCATCCCGCCTATGACGCGCAGTTCGACGGCTTTGCGCCGGCTGCGGTGCACAACAATCCAAAAGCCAGGCAGCAATGGGCGGTCGAACAGATGAAGTTCGCCGCCAAGGCGTCGAAGAATCTCGGGCTCAAGGCGTCGGTGTCGTTTTGCGGAGCGTTGGCCTTCCCATACCTCTACCCCTGGCCGCAGCGGCCGGCGGGATTGATCGAGGAAGCGTTTGCCGAACTCGGCAAGCGCTGGAAGCCGATCCTCGACGTTTATGACGAGAACGGCGTCGATGTCGGCTACGAAATCCATCCGGGCGAGGACGTGTTCGACGGCGCGACATTCGAGATGTTCCTCGATGCGGTCGGCGGCCATAAGCGCTGCAACATCAACTACGACCCGTCGCACTTCCTGCTGCAGCAGCTCGATTATCTCGAATTCATCGACATCTACCACGAGCGGATCAAGGCGTTCCACGTCAAGGATGCCGAGTTCAATCCGACCGGGCGGCAAGGTGTCTATTCCGGTTACCAGAGCTGGACCAACCGTGCCGGGCGTTTCCGCTCGCTCGGTGACGGGCAGGTGGATTTCGGCGGCATCTTCTCCAAGCTCACCCAATACAATTACGATTCATGGGCGGTGCTGGAATGGGAATGCTGCCTCAAGCACCCGGAGGATGGTGCTGCCGAAGGCGCTCCCTTCATCCAGCACCACATCATCAGGGTGACGGAAAAAGCATTCGACGACTTCGCCGGCGGCACGACCGATAAAAAGGTGCTGCGCGGCATGATGGGGATCTAGCACAGATATCCCTCCCCCTCGAGGGGAGGGTCGATCCACGCAGCGGATCGGGGTGGGGTCGCTGGGCGTAGAGCTCGGCATGAACCAACCCCACCCGGCCCTGCGGGCCACCTTCCCCTCAAGCGGAGGGGTATTTCAGTGACGAGGGAGAAAATCATGGTTGGCGCATCGAAGACGGAAACGGGAGGCGGTCCGATCCGTTACGGCATGGTTGGCGGCGGACAAGGCGCCTTTATCGGCGCGGTGCATCGCATCGCGGCGCGCATTGATAACGAGTTCGTGCTGGTTGCCGGCGCCTTGTCGTCGAATCCGGAGCGCGCCAAGGCCTCGGCGGCCGAGCTTGGGCTCGATCCGGCGCGCAGCTACGGCTCCTATGCCGAGATGGCCAAGGCCGAGGCCGAGCGGCCGGACGGCATCGAGGCGGTGGCCATCGTCACGCCGAACAATGTGCACGTGCCGGCAGCCAAGGCTTTTCTCGAGGCCGGCATCCATGTCATCTGCGACAAGCCGCTGGCGACGTCGCTGGCCGAGGCGAAGAGGTTGGCCGCGCTGGTCGAGAAGACCGGCAAAGTTTTTGTGCTGACGCACAACTACACCGCCTATCCGATGGTGCGGCAGGCACGCGAGATGGTGGCCAAAGGACAGCTCGGCGATGTCCGCATCGTGCAGTCGGAATATCCGCAGGACTGGCTGACCGAAGATCTGGCCGCCACCGGCCAGAAGCAGGCTGCGTGGCGCTCAGACCCCAAGCAGGCCGGTGCCGGCGGTGCGCTGGGCGATATCGGCACGCACGCCTACAACCTCGCCCGTTTCGTCTCCGGGCTGGAGCTCGATTCGTTGTCGGCCGATCTCGATGCGTTCGTACCGGGGCGGCTGCTCGACGACAACATCAATGTGCTGCTGCGCTTCAAGCCGGTCGGCGGGTCGCACCCCGCCAAGGGCATGATCTGGGCAAGCCAGGTGGCGCCCGGCCACGAGAACGGCCTGAAATTGCGCATCTACGGCTCGAAGGGCGGGCTCGAATGGGTGCAGGCCGATCCGAACTATCTCTGGTACACGCCGTTCGGCCAGCCGAAGCAGTTGATCACCCGAAACGGCGCGGGAGCGTTGCCCGTTGCCGGGCGCGTCAGCCGCGTTCCACCAGGCCATCCGGAAGGCTATCTCGAAGGTTTCGCCAACATCTACCAGGAAGCCGCGCGGGCCATTCGTGCGGCGCGCCGGAAGGGCGGCAAGCCGGCTAAGGATGTCGTTTTCCCAACTGTGCAAGACGGCGTCGAAGGCATGGCCTTCATCGAGGCCTGCGTGAAATCGGCGAAGAAGAATGGAGTATGGACGAAACTTTAATCACTGCGTCCGGTTAACGGGAAGTCCCCCTCACCCGGATTGCCAGCCGAATTGCAAGGGCAATTCGGGGCATTCCGATCTCTCCCCGAGGGGAGAGGAGATCGCCTGCGTTGGCGTCTGCATCTTGTCCCCAGCGGGGAGAAGGTGGCCGCGAAGTGGCCGGATGAGGGGGCTTGTGGCGAAGTCGCCGGAGGAGCAAGCCCGGCCGTCAAAGGGGAGGGGCGTCGATGAAAATCGGCATGTGCATGTTGTTGTGGACGACCAGTGTCACGAAAAAACACGAGCCGTTGTTGAGGGATATCAAGGCGACCGGCTTCGACGGCGTCGAGATACCGGTCTTCTCCGGCACGCCGGACGACTACAAGAAGCTCGGTGAGTTGCTCGACCGCATCGGGCTGCAACGTACCGCCGTCTCGGCGATGGGCGATCCGGCGATGAACCTGATCTCGGCCGACGCCTCGACGCGCAAGGCCGGGATCGACTACATGAAATCGGCGATCGACTGCGCTCAGGCGCTTGGCGCGAACACGTTGAGCGGCCCGCTGCATTCGACACTCGGAGCCTTCTCCGGCAGCGGGCCGACGGCGGCCGAGAAAAAACGTTCGATCGCTTCGCAACGCGCCATTGGCGACTATGCCGGCAACAAGAGCATCACCATCGGACTGGAGGCGCTCAACCGCTTCGAATGCTATCTGCTCAACACGATGGACGATTTGTCGGCGCATATCGACGCGATCGACCGGCCGCACATCAAGGCGATGTACGACACCTTCCACGCCAACATCGAAGAGGCCGACCCGATCGGCGCCTATATGCGCAACCGCAAGAACATCGTCCATATCCATATTTCGGAGAACGATCGCGGCGTGCCGGGCCGCGGCCACGTCCCCTGGAAGGAGACTTTCTCCGCCATTCGCAAGAGCGGCTACGACGATTGGCTGACGATCGAGGCGTTCGGGCGTTCGCTGAAGGATCTGGCCGCGGCCACCAAGGTGTGGCGCGACTTTTCCGAAGGCCCGGAAGCTGTTTACCGCGACGGCTACAGGCATATCAGGAATGGATGGAGGAAGGCGCCCTAACCGCACGCCTGCGCAACGCCCCCCGTCAGCCCTGGCCGGCCTGGATCCGGTTGTAGTCGTGGATCGTCCTGCTCAAGCGGCGGCGCAGGAAATTGGAAATGTTGTCGAAGATGAAAACGACGAGCAGGACCAAGAGCACCATGTAGAAGACATTGGCCCAGTTGGAATTGGTGCGCATGGCCTCCCAGAGCTTCAGGCCGATGCCACCGGCACCGACGGCGCCGATGATCGTCGCGCCCCTGGTGTTGGATTCCCACTGATAGAGTGTCTGGCTGATGAAGACCGGGATCACTTCCGGCAGCACGCCATAGCGCTGCACCAGCAAGCCGTTGGCGCCGGTCGACTGGATGCCCTCGCGTGGCTTGTCGTCGATGTTCTCGAGGCCTTCCGAATAGACTTTGCCGAGCGTGCCGATCTCGGTGAAGAAAATCGCGGCGCTGCCGGCAAGCGGCCCCGGGCCGAAGGCGCGGGTGAAGAACAGCGCCCAGATCAGCATGTCGACCGAACGCATGAAATCGAAGAACCGCTTTAGCACCTGGCTAAGCAGGCCGCTCGGGGTGATGTTGCGGGCGGCGAAGAAGGCGAGCGGGAAGGCAACGATGCCGCCGAGCAAGGTGCCGAGAAACGCCATGACGATGGTCTGGAACAGCTTCGTCCAGACGTCGCCATGCTGCCATTGGGCGTTGTTCCAGATATTGTCGGCGGCCAGCGCAATGTTTGATGTGCCCGGCTTGAGCTGGGGTCCGGACATCAGCAACGAGACCACCTCGCCGGGCGACTTGCCGAAGAAGGGCGAGCGTGTGTCGAAGACGAAATTCGCCCAGCCGAGGAAGCGCTTGCGGACCTTGACGCGATCGACGGTTATACGGACCTCGCCGGCAAAGCCCATCCTGGCGACGATCTCATCGTCATGCGCGGTGATCCACTCCGGCACCGGGCCGGATATTACCGGTTTGCCGCTGGCCAAGGACACCGGCACCGTCTGGCCATTGGCGACCAGCGTCGCCTCGGTCTTGTCGAAGGTGACCGATTTGGCCCGGCCGTCGATCAGGATGGTGTAGGAGCCGTTGGCGTTGGTGATGACCCAATCGGGATGCGGGTCTTCGCCGAGCGCCGAAAAACGCGGGTATCTGGGTGTGATCTGAGGCTGGTCGAGACGGAATTCCGGCTGCAGATCGTAGCTGATCCATTGCGTCAGGAAGAGCGGCAGGCGCTCCCAGTGCGATTCCCTCAGAACTTGCGGCAGGCTGAAGAACCACAAGGCGTAGAGGAGATAGAGCAGGATGCCGGTGAACAGGACCAGCGGGCCGAAGCGTTTGTACAAGGGCCGCCGGAACACTTGGGGAAAGCGCTCCTCGATCGACCGCATCTCATCGGCGGTCATTGCGGCCATGGGCAGTCTTCTTGTTGATTTGCCATGATCTTTTCCAAAAACCGGAATCCACTTCAGGCACCCATCATGAATGCCTGCTCGCCGACGAGCTTGCGGCGTAGCCAGGCGGAAAACTGGTCGACGAGGAAGATCGTCGTGAACAGCAGCAGCACCAATGCCAGCGTCTTGGCGCCGAAGCCGCGCGAGATGGAGAGCTTCAGTTCCTCGCCGATGCCGCCACCGCCAACCGCGCCGATAATGGTCGAGATACGCACATTGATCTCGATCCTGAGCAGCGTGTAGGACATGAAATTGGGCAGCACTTGCGGCAGGCCGGCAAAGCGCACGCGCTCGAACCAGTTGGCGCCGACCGCCCGCAGGCCTTCTTCGGCGCGCATGTCGATGTTTTCGTTGATCTCGTAGAAGAGCTTGCCGAGGGCGCCGATGGAATGCAGGCCGATGGCGATAATGGCTGCGACCGGGCCGGTCGAGAGGATGGCTGCGAACAGGCCGGCAATGACGATCTCGGGGAAGGCGCGAAGCAGTTCCATGAAGCGCTTGACGACGAGCCTGAGCACCGGACTCGGCGTCAAGTTGCGCGCGGCGATGAAGGAAAAGGGCACCGCAAAGACAAAGCCGATGAAAGTGGAAACCAGCGCCACGTTAAGCGTGGTGAGCATCAGCTCGAAATATTCGGGTAGATAAAAGCCGCCCCAGAGATAGACGCGGCCAAGCGGGAAGTTGAACTCTTGGCTGCCCTTGTCGTGCGGCGATGTGATGTCGAACAGCGCCCGCCAGACGTCGTTCCAGTCCTTGGGAACAAGCCAACTAAGGAAATCCAGTATGTGCGGCAGCCGATCGAAGAAATGTCCGGCATTGGCCTCGTCGGCGAACCACATGGCTGTGCACATGGCGACAAGCAGTGAGCCGATGCCGAGCGCCGTGTAGAACCGGCGCAAGAACGTCTGGCGTCGCCAGGCGTCTGCTGCCTGCCGGACCGCGTCTGAACGAATTGTAGCGGCGAAGGTCATACGGGATCACGAGCGGACAAAAAAAGGTGGCGACCGCATCGGCCCGAAAGTCGACTTTCGGAAAGCACGATGCGGCATCTAAGTGTTAGAGCGTACTTTGTGCGTCCAAGTGGACGCACGTCGCTCTACTGGACGCCGCCCTTTCCGCAATTGTCGTCAGCCGCCGATCGCGGCTTTGCGGGCTTCGACGATGACGCTGTAGAAGTCCGGCTTCACCGGAACGTAGCCGGTGAAATCGCCGCCTTCGATGGCCTCGAAGCAAGGCTTGTCCTTGGCCGGCAGGCTGGTGAAGAAGTTGGCGAGCTTGGCGCTCATATCGCCGCCGAGTGCGGTGCGCACGACCAGCGGGCCGTTCGGGATCGAGCCGGAGCGCCAGACCTCGACGAAATCGTTGGGGTCCACGGCGCCCTTGGCGACTTCCTTGTGGAGGGTGCCGGAGGTGTAGCCGTTCTTGAAGTCGCCGATGCCCGAGGAATCGTCAACCGCCACGTCGACCTTGCCGTCGCGAACCGCGAGAAGGTTGTTCTCGTGGCCGCCATTGAACTGAGTCGAGGCGAAGAAGGTTTCGTTCGAAGCGCCGGTGTCCTTCGGGATCTGGGTCAGCGGGATCAGGTAGCCGGAGGTCGAATCCGGGTCGGCATAGCCGAGCTTCTTGCCCTTGGCCGACTTGATGTCGGTGATGCCGGACGACTTCAGCGCAAGGCCGATCGAATAATAGCCGGTCGCGCCGTCGGTCTGCTGGGTGGTGAGGATCGGGGTCACGGCGTTCGGATCCTTGAGGTAGACGCTGGCATAGCCCGACGCGCCAAGCTCTGCGAAATCGAGCGTGCCGCCGAGCAGGCCCTGGATAACGCCGTCATAGTCGGCGGCCGGGAACAGCGAGACCTTCTCGAAGCCGAATTCGGACTTCAGGTGATCGGCGAGGCACTGAAAGTTGCGCAGCCGGTCCGCTTCGTTTTCACCGCCAAGGATGCCGATGCGGAATTCCTTGATATCCTGGGCGTGAGCGGCGCTTGCCGCGATGGCGAGCAATGAAACGGCGCCAAAAACCATCTTCCTGAACATTATCTCTCTCCTGTTGGTCCCGGCCTCGCGCCGGTAGCGTTCGAATTTTTTGACAGGTGCCTTTGACGCGGGCGGGCGATCAGGCCGTTCTCAATATCCCGGGAATGCGGGCTCGAGCGGTCCGGCGGATGCAGCGATTTTCTGTTTGATGGCGACACTGGTGGAGGTGATGGCCTCGGAGATTTCGCCGCCATTGCCGTCGGCGCCGTAGACCATGCGCACGGCCTCGCGGTTGAGGGCTTCAGGCGGGCCGTCGAAGACGACCTTGCCGGCGGCCATGCCGATGATGCGGTTGCAGTAGGTGCGGGCCGTATCCAGCGTATGCAGATTTGTGATGACGGTGATGCCCTCGCGCAAATTGATGTCCTGCAGCGAATCCATCACCACCTTGGCGTTGAGCGGATCGAGCGAGGCAATCGGCTCATCCGCCAGCAACACCTTCGGCTGCTGCATCATGGCGCGCGCAATCGCAACGCGCTGCTGCTGGCCGCCGGAAAGCGTGCCGGCCGGCTGCAGGGCGGTGCGGGCGATGTCGAGGCGCTCGAGGGCTGCAACCGCCTCGGCGCATTCACCGCGGGAGAACATGCCAAATAGGTTGGACACGGTCGAACGGTGATTGAGCCGGCCGAGCAGCACATTGGTCAGCACATCGAGGCGCGGCACCAGGTTGAACTGCTGGAAGATCATGGCGCAGTCGCGCTGCCATCGCCGGAGCGGTGAGCCGCGCAACCCGGAGACCTCGACGCCGTTGAACAGGATGGAGCCCTGGCTGGGATCGATGAGGCGGTTAATCATGCGCAGCAGCGTCGATTTGCCGGCGCCGGAGCGGCCAATGATGCCGACCATCTGGCCTTGCGGAATCGCGATGTGAACATTGCTGACGGCGGTGTTCTTGCCGAACCGGCGGGTGACGCCGCGGATTTCGAGCGTAGCTGACATGGTGCAGGCTCCAGTCCAATCGCAATTGAAGGTCTGTTTACCCTGGCTAGCGCAGCCGCATGAACCTGCGGTGTCGGAACGATGTCAGTTTTGTTACTGCCCACAGCCTGGAGCGGGGCGGGATCAACTCGGCGCGAGAAGCTCGAATGGTGAATGGTGATAAGAACGGCTTCCCTGAGCCTCGAAACCTGTCCGCTGCCCCCATTCACATTCACCATTCACCATTCACGACCCTCAGCCGCCATATTTCTCCAGAAACGCCTCCGCCGACAATTCCCGAAAATCGTCGAGCGCGGCGCGCAGCCTTGCATGGTCCCAGTCCCACCAGGCGAGCGCCTGGTAGCGCTCCGCGGTGCGGCGGTCGAAGCGTTCGCGGATCGGCTTGGCCGGTACGCCGGCGACGATGGTGTAGGGCGCGACGTCCTTCGACACCACCGCGCCGGCACCGACCGCCGCGCCATCGCCGACGGTGACGCCCGGCAGGATGGTCGAGCCGTGGCCGAGCCAGGTGTCGTGGCCGATGGTGACGCGTTTGGCGCGGCGCCTGGCGAAGAATTCGCTCTCGTGCTTGGCGTCGTCCCAATAATCCGAGGCGCGATAGGTGAAATGGTGCAGCGTCGGCCGCCAGGTCGGATGGTTGGTGGCGTTGATGCGCACGCTTGCGGCGATGTTGGCGAATTTGCCGATCGTTGCGCACCAGACGCCGCAGTCCTGCATCATGTAGGAATAGTCGCCGAGCGTGCTTTCCGAAACCCGGCAGCGCTCGGCGATCTCGGTCCAGCGGCCAAGCGTCGAGTTCTCGACTTCCGCCGTCTCGTGGATCAGCGGCGCCTCCGACAGTTTCCTGGTCATGCGGCGATTTTCCCGGCGGCAAAAGCCGTCACGTCGATGACGTGGTCGGCGACCGCCTCACGCACGTCGTGATCGTGGAAGATGCCGAGCAAAGCGACGCCCGCTGCCTTCTTGGCGGCGATCAGGGAAATCACCACATCGCGGTTCCTGGCGTCGAGCGAAGCGGTCGGCTCGTCGAGCAGCAGGATCGGATGCTCGGTGATGAAGCCGCGCGCGATGTTGACGCGCTGCTGTTCACCGCCGGAGAACGTCGCCGGCGGCAGCGCCCAGAGCTTCTCCGGCAGGTTGAGCTGCGCCAGCAAGGCGCGTGCCTTGCCGTGCGCGACCTCGCGCTCCTCGCCGCGCTCGACCAGCGGTTCGGCCACGACGTCGAGCGCAGAGACACGCGGCACGGTGCGCAGGAACTGGCTGACATAGCCGATGGTAAGCCGGCGCACGGCAAGCACGGTGCGCGGGCTGGCCGAGGCGAGATCGATGAGCCCGCCCTCGTGCTGGACGATGATCTGGCCTTCATCGGCGGCATAATTTCCGTAGAGCATTTTCAGGATCGAGCTCTTGCCGGCGCCGGACGGGCCGCCGAGCACGGCGCATTCGCCGGCCCTGATCGCGAACGAGACACGGGCGACCACCGGCAGTTTGATGCCGTCGCGCAGATGCATGGTGAAGCTCTTCGCGACATCGGAGACAACGAGCGGGGTTGCCATCAGAGGGTTCTCCAATCGTCATTCGTCTGCGGGCCAACACCCCCCTCTGGCCTGCCGGCCATCTCTCCCTCAAGGGGGGAGATTGGCTGTCGCATTCGGTTTCGCCATTCTCCTGTGTCGCAGAACGGGCGGGACATAAAAGCTGCTGATCTCCCCCCTTGAGGGGGTGATGGCCGGAAGGCCAGAGGGGGGTACGCCGGAGCAATCATCGTCACACCTGCAGAATCGAGGAGACAAGCAACTGGGTATAAGGCGCGCGCGGATCGTCGAGGACGCGGTCGGTGAGGCCGCTTTCGACGACGCGGCCGTCCTTCATCACCATCATGCGCTGCGACAACAGCCGCGCCACGGCGAGATCGTGGGTGACGACGATGGCGGCCAGGCCGAGATCGGTGACCAGGCCGCGCAACAGATCGAGCAGGCGCGCCTGCACCGAGACGTCGAGGCCGCCGGTTGGCTCATCCATGAACACCAGCCGCGGCCCGGTGACGAGGTTGCGGGCGATCTGCAGGCGCTGGCGCATGCCTCCGGAAAAGGCGCGCGGCTCGTCGTCGATGCGGTCTTCGTCGATCGCGACACGAGACAACCAGTCGACCGCCGTTGCGCGGATCCTGCCATAGTGACGGTCGCCGACCGCCATCAGCCGCTCGCCGACATTGGCGCCGGCCGACACCGTCATGCGCAGCCCGTCGGCCGGGTTCTGATGGACAAAACCCCAATCGGTGCGCATCAGGAAGCGGCGCTCGGCCTCGCTCATGCGGTAGAGTTCGCGAAACTGGCCGTCGCGCATCCGGTAGCTGGCGGTGCCGGAGCTGGGCAGCAGTCGAGTTGACAGGCAGTTGAGCAAAGTCGTCTTGCCGGAACCGGATTCGCCGACCACCGCCAGCACTTCGCCCGGCCAGAGGTCAAAAGTGACGTTCTCGCAGCCGACGCGCGAGCCGTAGAATTTGGACAGTGCCGAAACGCGCAGCAGCGGTTCGTCGATCATTGCGCCGGCTCCGTTTTTCCTGGGGCAAGATGGGTCTCGGGCGCGAGATGGCCGCGGTGGCCTTCCGCGCGCCGCTTCTCGCAATGATCGGTATCGGAGCAGACGAACATGTGGCCGCCATGGTCGTCGAGGATGACCTCGTCGAGATAGACGTTCTCGGCCGCGCACAGCGCGCAGGGCTGGTCGAAGGTCTGCACCTCGAACGGATGGTCCTCGAAATCGAGGCTGACCACATCGGTGAAGGGCGGCAGCGCGTAGATGCGCTTTTCGCGGCCGGCGCCGAACAATTGCAAAGCCGGCGAACGGTGCATCTTCGGATTGTCGAATTTCGGCGTCGGCGAGGGATCCATCACATAGCGGCCCTCAACCTTGACCGGGTAGGCGTAGGTGGTGGCGATGCGGCCGTGCCTGGCGATGTCCTCGTAGAGCTTCACATGTATAAGGCCGTATTCCTCCAGCGCATGCATTTTGCGCGTCTCCGTTTCCCGCGGCTCGAGGAAGCGCAGCGGCTCGGGGATGGGCACCTGGTAGACCAGCACCTGACCGGCACTCAGCGGATATTCAGGGATGCGGTGGCGGGTCTGGATGATGGTCGCCTTCGCCGTCTCGGTGGTGACCGCGACATTGGCGACCTTCTTGAAGAAGGCGCGGATCGAGACGGCATTGGTGGTGTCGTCGGCGCCCTGGTCAATGACCTTGAGCACATCGTCCGGGCCAATGATCGAAGCGGTGACCTGGACGCCGCCGGTGCCCCAACCATAGGGCATCGGCATTTCGCGCGAGGCGAACGGCACCTGATAGCCAGGAATGGCGATGCCCTTGAGGATCGCCCGACGGATCATCCGCTTGGTCTGTTCGTCAAGATAGGCGAAGTTGTAGATGGCGATGTCGGTCATGGCGATCGCTTCCGCTCTGTGCTACCGAATTGAGTTCCAAGACACGGAAAAGGGGCTGGGCTCCGATGACCCCGACCGGATGGATGCGCCTCGGAATCCTGTTGCTGGTGTTCGTCGGGGTGGTTGCCTTTGTGCTTCGAAGAATGGTTCTTCCCGAGCCGAGGGAAGGCGCGCAAGGCGAGACCATTGGCGGCAGTAGCGGTTACGGCGGATCCGGAGGCCATTCCCCAGACGGGGAGGTCACGGTGGTGGAGCTAACTGAAGTCATTCCGCTGCCTGCCTCTTCTCTTCGCCCTTGCCGGCATTTTCGCGGGCGTCGTGCTCGGTGCGCATGCGGCGCACGAGGTCGAGCTCGGCCTGGAAGTCGACATAATGCGGCAGCTTCAGATGCTCGACGAAGCCGGTCGCCTGGACATTGTCGGAATGCGAGATGACGAACTCCTCGTCCTGCGCGGCGGCGATGACATCCTCACCCAACTCCGAGGCGCGCAGCGCGCGGTCGCATAGTGCCATGGCCATCGCCTTGCGCTCGCTCTGGCCGAAGACGAGGCCGTAGCCGCGGGTGAATTGCGGCGGCGCCTTGGCCGAGCCCTTGAACTGGTTGACCATCTGGCATTCGGTGACGCGGATGCTGCCGAGCGGCACGGCAAAGGGCAGTTCCGGCACGTCCAGTTCCAGTTCGACCTCGCCGATGCGAACCTCGCCGACGAAGGGATGGTTGCGCGCGTAGCCGCGCTGGGTGGAATAGCCGAGCGCCAGCAGAAATCCCTCGTCGCCGCGCGACAGCGCCTGCAGTCGGATGTCGCGCGCCATCGGGAATTCGAGCGGCTCGCGGGTGATGTCGCCGGGGGTATGATCCCCAAGCATGTCGCCGTCGGGCTCGATCAGGCCTTCGCGGGCGAGGATGGCCGAGACGCGCGGCATCGCCTCCGCTTCGCCTGCACGCTGTTCCGGCTCGGCGACATCGCCGCCGGTAGCAAGTTCGGGATCGAGCAGCCGGTGGGTGTAGTCGAAAGTCGGGCCGAGCAACTGGCCGCCGGGCAGATCCTTGTAGGTCGCCGACACCCGCCGCTCGACCAGCATCGTGCCGGTGTCGATCGCCCTGGTGTAGCCGAAACGCGGCAGCGTGGTGCGATAGGCGCGAACCAGGAAGATCGCCTCGATCATGTCGCCGCGCGCCTGGACGATGGCGAGTGCCGCCAATTCCCTGTCGTAGAGCGAACCTTCGCTCATCACCCGGTCGACGCCGAGCGCCAGTTGCTCGACGATCTGGTCGAGACGAAGTGCGGGCACCGAACGGTCGCCGCGCCGGCGGTCGGCGAGCAGTTTGTGAGCATTGCGAATGGCCGTCTCGCCACCCTTTACCGCAACATACATGCTACGCCTCCATGGATCTTGATGCGCGTCGTGCGCGGCAGGCAGGCAACGCCGTCAGGGGTGGCGAGGACGATGTCGACACCGCGGGGAAAGCGCTGGTTGTTCTGCTTCCATTGTTCGACGAAATGGCGTGGCATTTGCGCCGGCGCGATCGTCGCAGTCTTCTCGATGCCCGGGCCTTCGAGCAGCAGCGGAGCGCCGGAGATGAGATCGCCGACCTCGAGGATCAGCGTCGTCGAACGATCGGGATAATCCTGGGTGCCTTGCGAAAACCCGTCGAGCGCCATCATCTCGGCCGGCGTGGCGATCAGCGCGAAATGCGCGTCGGCCGGGGTGTTGGCCAGCGGCGCGCCGGTATGGAAGCCAAGCCAGGATTTCACCGCCGACGCCTGCAAAGCCGGGTCGAGCCAGAGCGGCGTGTCGTTGTCGCACAGCGTCAGCGCAACGGCGCCGGCGGTGGCCGACAGCGGCGCCGGGGGGTGGGCGAGGGCCGGCAGCGGCTGCACGCTGCCCGGCCGCGCCATCGCATCCATGACGGCGCGGAATACAGTCTGCGCGTTGAATACCGGATCGGCGAAGCCGCCTTCAATAGATTGAGTGGCGATATCCATCAGTCTTCTCCGCGCACCATGGTGAAGAAATCGACCTTGGTCGCCGCCGTCTCGGCGCGGAGCTGTTCACGCGCCTTGGCCAGTGCCGCTTGCAAGGGCGCAACGATCCTGATCTCGACCTCATTGCGGTGGGCCGGGTCTTGCCACAGCGCATCGGCGATTGCCGCCAGCCTTGCCTTCTGCTTGTCGCGGCCGAGCGCGTAGCAGTGGCCGACATGGCCGGACGCAAGCCGCACCGTGGCACGGGTGACCGTCGCCTCGCCGACATTGAAAGGGGCACCACCGCCGCCGATGCGGCCGCGTACCGTAACCAGGCCGGTTTCGGGGCCACGCAGAAGTTCCGCTTCGCAAGGCAGGCCGGCTTCGTCCCAGAGGCGGACGATGTCGTCGCCGGCCGATTGCGCCAGCGTCGCCATCACGGCCTTGCGCTCCGCCTGCTCTCGCGCTTCCCGTCCTCGCATGGCCGGTGCTCCTCGTCTGCGTTCATTTGTCTATTGATATAGACAACTATACAAATTATATCCACTATCTAGCGTGTGTCCATGACGGGCACGTGACACGGGCCAAAAGATCGGCGCGAGGAATTGGGGCGGGAGATGATCGGACAAGCCAACAGCATCGAGCGGCGCAGCGGTGTCGCGCTGTGGCGGCAGATCGCCGACCAGATACTGCATTCGATCGCCGCCGGCGATTTTCCCGAGAATGCCGCGCTGCCGCCGGAGATCGCGTTGGCCGGACGCTATGGCGTCAACCGCCACACGGTGCGTAGCGCTATCGCAGCGCTGGTGCAGGAGGGTGTGCTCAGGGCGGAGCAGGGGCGCGGCACCTTCGTGCTGTCGCGCAAGCGGCTGTCTTATCCGATCGGCGCCCGCACCCGCTTTTCCGAGGGATTGCAAGGACAGGCGTCCGAGCGGCATATCACCTTGCTCGCGTCATCGATCGAGCCGGCCAACCGTCGTGTCGCAGAGGGCTTAGGCCTTGCGACGGGGGCCGATGTGATACGCCTGGAAACGCGCGGCGAAGCCGATGGAATGCCGGTGTCCCGCGCGGCCGGCTGGTTCGATGCCAGGCGCTTTGCCGGCATCGATGCCGCCATGGCGGAAACCGGTTCGATCACCGCATCGCTGGCACGTTTCGGCATCGACGACTATCTCAGGCAATCGACCGTGCTGTCGGCGCGCCATGCCGATGCCGCCGACCTTGCGGACCTCGAGCTGCAGCCCGGCGCCATCGTGCTGGTGACGGTCGCCGTCAACGTCACGCCCGACGGTCAGCCGATACAGTTTTCGGAGTCGCGCTTCCCGGCCGAGCGGATCGAGCTCAAATTGTCGGCGCTCTGAGATGCGGCAGCCCTGGCATCATCCGACTTGAATGACGGCCTTGATCAGGCCGGACTTCTCATGCGCCCAGCGGGCGAGGTCGTGCGGCGTCTCGCCAAGCGTGGTGCGGTGGGTGACCAGCTTTGCCAGCGGCAGCGCGCCGTTGCGGATCGAGGCGGCGACATGATCGAAATCGGCACGCAGGGCGTTGCGGCTGCCGATCAGCATCATCTCGCGCTTGTGGAATTCGGGATCGGAAAAGGCGATGTCGTCCTTGACGACGCTGACCAGGACCAGCGCCCCGCCGTGCGCGACATGAGCGAAGGCCGACTGCACAGACCGGGTGTTGCCGGTGGCATCGAAAACCACGTCGAAGCCGTCGCCGCCGGTTGCTTCCCGCACCAGGTCGGCAGCAGCGCCCCGCGAGCCGTCGAGCGTCGCGAAGCCGAGTTCGCTTTCGGCAAAGCCAAGCCGTTCAGCGCTCATGTCGAGCAGCGTCACATCGAGCCCGGCGATGCGGGCGAACAGCGCCGTGCCGAGCCCGATCGGGCCGGCGCCGATGACCAGCGTGCGCGCACCTGGATCAGCCAGCGAGCGCCGCACGGCATGGGCGCCGATCGCCAGGAATTCGACGGCGGCAGCATCGGCCAGCGACAAGCCGTTTGCCGGATAAAGATTTTGCGCCGGCACCAGGATCTGCTCGCACATCGCGCCGTCGCGGTGGACGCCGAGCACCTCGATCATGACACAGCAATTCGGCTTGCCTTGCCGGCAGGCGATGCATTTGCCGCAGGCGAGATAGGGATTGACGACCACCGCTTCGCCGACGGCGAGATCGACGCCCTCGCCAACCTCGATCACGGTGCCGGAAACCTCGTGGCCCATGATGCGGGGATAGGCGAGGAACGGGTGCTTGCCTTCGAAGATGTGATAGTCGGTGCCGCAGATGCCGACATGGCTGACGGCGACCAGCGCCCAGCCGGCGGGGGGCGCGCCAGGCGCCGGACGATTTTCGAGGACAAGTTCGCCGGGCGAGCGGCAGACGACGGCTTTCATGCTTCAATCCAGTCGGTTCATGGCACTGCCGGCCCTGCTGTGGCGAGGCCGGCGATTGTTGGGAGGCGGTCTATTTGCCGCGGCGGCGCAGCCCGTCGAAATAGACGATGACGATGATCAGCACGCCGGTGATGATGCGCTGCCAGAAGGCGTTGACGTTGAGCAGATTGGCGCCGTTGTTGATGGTGGCAAGGATGAAGGCGCCGAGCAGCGGTCCGTGCACGGAGCCGACAGCGCCGAACAGCGAGGTGCCGCCGATCACCGAGGAGGCGATCGCCTGCAATTCCCAGCCCTCGGCCTGCGTCGGATTGCCGATGCCGATGCGCGAGGCAAGCAGCACGCCGACGAAGGCCGCGCACAGGCCCGACAGCGTGTAGGCCATGTAGATGGTGCGCTGGACGTTGACGCCTGAGAGGCGCGACGCCTCGGCGTTGGAGCCGACCGAGAACAGATAGCGGCCCCAGCGGCTGTGGTGCAGGAAGATGTAGGCTGGGATGCCGACCAGGATCACCATCCAGAACAGATTGGGGACGCCGGCGAAGGAACTGCGCGAGAACGTCTGGAAGGCGTCGTTGTTGATCGAGATCGAGTTGCCATTGGTCATCAACAGACCGATCCCGCGCAGCGAGGTCAGCGTTGCCAGGGTGATGATAAAGGGCGGCAGGCCCATCTTGACGATGCCGAAGCCATGGAACATGCCGATGGCGACGCCGACCAGCAAGGTGATCAGGATGGCGAGGAAAACCGGTGTCCCGGCGTTGATCAGCATCGCGACGATGACAGTGGCGAAGCCGACCACGGCGCCGACGGAAAGATCGATGCCGCCGGTGATGATGACGAAGGTCTGGCCGACCGCCAGGATGGCGATCATCGACCCTTGCCGCAACAGGTTCGAGATGTTGTTGGCCGAGGCGAAGCTCGGCGTCGCCACCGACAGGATGATCCATAAAAGAACCAGCAGCGCCAGCAGTGTCAGCCCGAACAGGGCGTTGTAGTTGCGTTTCGGCCTTTCGGCAGCGATCGCCTCGGTGCTCATATCCGTCCTCCCGGTTTTTCTTGTTTCTCGGCCAGCGCCTGGGTGAGGATCTCCTCGTGGTCAGCGGTACGAAAGCCGTGCGTGGCCACCAGCTTGCCGCGCCGGAACACGTGCAGCGTGTCGGCGAGTTCATAAACCTCGGGCAGGTAGGACGAGATCAGGATGATGCCGGCTCCCTTGGACAACAGCGCGCCGAACAGGCGGTAGATCTCGGCCTTGGTGCCGACGTCGACGCCGACAGTCGGCTCGTCGAAGATGAATAGCTTGGCGCCATGGGCGAGCCATTTGCCGATGACGATCTTCTGCTGGTTACCGCCGGACAGGCTGGAGGCCAGCGCGCCGCGCGTCGGCGTCTTGATGCGCAGGTCGGCGATCTGGCGATCGGCTTGCGCCTTTTCCTGCGCGCGGGAGATCAGCAGATTGCTGGAGATGCGCTTGTAGATCGGCAGATTGAGGTTGAGTCCGACCGGCAGGTTGAGGCAGAGGCCCTGGTCGCGGCGGCTTTCCGGGGCCAGCGCCATGCCGAGCCTGATCGCGTCATGTTCGGAATTGACTTTGACCTCCTTGCCCTCCCAGAGGATCTGGCCGGCCGATTTGCGGTGCCGGCCATAGAGCGTGGTGACGAACTCGCTGCGCCCGGCGCCGATCAGGCCGTAAAGGCCGACGATCTCGCCGGCGCGGACGGACATCGAGACATTTTCGAAACCCTTGCCGGACAGGTTCCTGGTTTCGACGATGGTCGCGCCGGGGGTGAAATGCTCCTTGTGGTAGACCTGCTCGATCGAGCGGTTGATCATCATCTTGACCAGCTCGGCGTCATTGGTCTCGGCAATGTTCCTGGTGCCGACCAGCGTGCCGTCGCGCAGCACCGAGACGCGGTCGGCGAGCTCGAACACTTCTTCCATGCGATGGCTGATGTAGATGATGGTGACGCCTTCGCCCTTCAGCCGGCGGATCAGCGTGAACAGCTGGTCGGCCTCCTTGCGGGTAAGATAGGCGGTCGGCTCGTCGAAGATCAGGAATTTGGTGCCGCGCACCGTGGCGCGGGCGGCGGCGATCAACTGCTGCTGGCCGATGGTCAGGTCACCCAGCATGACATGCGCCGGCAGGTCGAAGCCGAGATCGTCGATGATCTTCTGCGCCTGCCTGACCATCGCCCGCTGCTGCAGGATGCCGAAGCGGGAATCCTCCTCGCCGAGGAACATGTTGGCGGCGACGGTGAGATGGCGGCATAGGACGACTTCCTGATGCACGGCATTGATGCCGAGCGCCATCGCCTCATGCGGCGTTGCCAATGCGGCAGGCTTGCCCTCCCAGATGACGTCGCCGGAGGTGCGCGGCATGACGCCGGTCAGAAGCTTGATCAGGGTGGATTTGCCCGCGCCGTTCTCGCCGACGATGGCGTGGATCTCGCCGGCCTTGAAGGCGAGATCGACCGGCTTCAGCGCATGGGTGCCGGGATAGCGCTTTTCCAGCCCGCGGAGTTCGAGGATGGTCCTGCCCGGTTCGAGCGTTGGGGCCGGATGGAGTTCCTGCGCCGTCGACATCATGACAATCCTCCCAGATTGGCCCCCAAAGATTGGCCTCGCGATTGGCACGAGTGGGATGTTTCCGGGGCGAAAAGGCCCCGGAAACAGTTCACCTGAGGCTATGCTCAGTCGAGCTTCGGGTTGAGCAGCGCGTCGATCTTCGGATCCTTCATGTTGGCCTTGGTGACCAAATTGGCGCCCGTGTCGACATTGGCCTCGACCTTCTCGCCCTTCGAGGCGGCGAGCGCCGTCTTGATGCCGTCATAGCCCATCCGGTACGGATCCTGGACGACGAGAGCCGAAATGACGCCGTCGTTGAGGAACTTGATCAGCTTCTCGTCGCTGTCGAAACCGACCAGCCCGACCTTGCCGGCAAGACTGTTCTCGGCGATCGCCTGGCCGACGCCCTGCGCCATGATCAGGTTGGAGGCGAAGATGCCCTTGAGGTTGGGGTTGGCGGTGATCAGGTCGGTGGCGATGTTGAGGCCGGTGGTGGCCTGGCCGTCGGCGTATTTGTCGGCGACCAGCTTGAGGCCCGGATATTTGGCAGCGAGCTGTTCCTTAAAACCCTGGGCGCGCTGTTCGAGCGAGCCGGCGCCCGGAAGCGCGGTGATCAGGGCGACGTCGCCCTCGACCTTGCCGCCATTGGCTTCGCCGATGGCTGCGGCAAGGCCGTCAGCGGCAACGCGGCCGCCCTGGATGTTGTCGGTGGTCAGGAACGAGGTGAAGGCCTTGGAGTCGGCGCCAGAGTCGATACCGATGATCTTGACCTTGGTGGCGGCCTCGTCGATCGGCTTGCCGAGCGCCTTGGCTTCGGTCGGCGCAATGACGACGGCCGCCGGGTTGCCGGCGACGGCATTTTCAAGGATCGAGATCTGGCCGTTGACGTCGGTCTCGGCCTGGGCGCCGAGCTCCGGCACGTTGACGCCGAGGTCCTTGCCGGCCTTGCGGGCTCCCGCCAGAACGATCTGCCAGTAGAAGGACGTGGTGTCCTTGACGATGATCGGGATGGTCACGTCGGCCGCGGATGCCGGCGCCGAATGCATCACGCCGGCAAGCATCGAGGCGGCTGCAAGTGCCACGAAGGCGCGGCGATTGAGAATGCTGGTCACGAATTTCATTAGGAGTCCTCCCTAAGTCGCCCGGTGAATGTTACGGAAGCTCCATTCGGATGGCGCGGCCCAAACGGAACTTTATCAATAAAAAACATTTACCGCATTTTGATAGTGCATCACCTCGGTCGGCGCAAGCGATGTTTGATGGCCGCTCGAATGGCAGCTTGCCCCCTTGGAACTCCGCTGCCAATCTCCTCCAATATGTCGCATGGAATATTAATTCCACCACCCAGTCAATATGGAATGTTCATTCTTTTTCGGGGTGCACGAACTGTGACACCTGGCAATCACGTCAGGTGTTTGCGACTGGCTTAGAGCGTCGCTCCGAGGTGCCACGGCACGAACTCGTTGTCGCCGTAGCCGAACTCTTCGCTCTTGGTCTTGCGGCCCGAAGCCGTCTCGACGATCAGTTCGAAGATCTCGCGGCCCATGCCGGCGATGGTCTTTTCGCCCGAGGCGATGACGCCGCAATTCACGTCCATGTCCTCTTCCATGGTGTGGTACATGGTCGAGTTGCTGGCGACCTTGATCGACGGCGTCGGCCGGCAGCCGAAGCAGGAGCCGCGGCCTGTGGTGAAGACGATGACGTTGGCGCCGCCCGCCACCTGGCCGGTGGCCGAGACCGGGTCGTAGCCGGGCGTGTCCATGAACACCAGCCCGTGCCCGGTGACCTTTTCGGCATAGCCGAAGACGCCGTTGAGCGGCGTCTGGCCGCCCTTGGCGACCGCGCCGAGCGACTTTTCCAGGATGGTGGTCAGGCCGCCGCGCTTGTTACCCGGTGAGGGATTGTTGTCGATCGATGCGCCATGCTTGGCGACGTGGTCTTCCCACCATTTCACATAACCGTCGAGCTTGGCGGCGATCTCGGGGGTTGCGGCGCGATAGGCGAGCAGGTGCTCGGCGCCATAGATCTCCGTCGTCTCGGAAAGGATGCCGATGCCGCCGACGCCGGCCAGGATGTCGACCGCGGCACCCAGCGCCGGATTGGCGGTGATGCCGGACATGCCGTCGGAGCCGCCGCATTGCAGGCCGACGACGATCTCGCTGACCGGGATCGGCTCACGCTGAAGCTTGCCGACCTCCTCGGCGATCTCGGCCAGCACGATCAACGCCTTCTCGACCGATTTGCGCGAGCCGCCGGCTTCCTGGATGTTGAAATGACGTTTTCCCGCGGCAACGCCCTTCTGGCCGTAGAGGGTGAGCTGGTTGACCTCGCAGCCGAGCCCGACCATCAGCACGCCGCCGAAATTCGGGTGACGGGCGTAGCCGGCCAGCGTGCGGTGTAGCACCATCATGCCGTCGCCGGTGGCGCTCATGCCGCAGCCCTGGCCGTGGACGATCGGGACGAAGCCGTCGATGCCGGGATATTGCGGCAGAAGGGTGCGGTTCGCGGCGTCGGCGATGGCATGGCAGACGGTGGCCGAGCAATTGACGCTGGCGAGAATGCCGACGAAGTTGCGCGTGCCGGCGCGGCCGTCGGCGCGGCGGTAGCCCATGAAGGTGCGGGCGCGGTCGGCCTCGGTCGCATGCACTGCCTCGCTCGGCGGCACCACCGGCAAACGCCCGCTTTCGAAGACCAGATTGTGCGAATGGACATGCTCGCCGGGCGCGATGTTTTGCGTGGCGCGGCCGATCGCCTGGGCGTATTTGACCACGGCCTCGCCGGCCGCAATCGGCTTGATCGCCACTTTGTGGCCCGGCTCGATCACTGCGGCGGCGACGGCGCCGCCCGGCAGCACGGTGCCGATCTCGATGCGGCCATTGGCGACCGCGACATTGTCGGCGGGAGACAGAAGAATGCTGTTTGCGGCGTTCACGGGAGCTTCCTGG
Organism: Mesorhizobium sp. M0701; assembly: GCF_040320365.1. Taxonomy (NCBI): domain Bacteria; kingdom Pseudomonadati; phylum Pseudomonadota; class Alphaproteobacteria; order Hyphomicrobiales; family Phyllobacteriaceae; genus Mesorhizobium; species Mesorhizobium sp. M0701. The sequence goes on along the minus strand of NZ_JAMYPO010000001.1, from coordinate 388,808 downwards.
GTGTGTTCCTGGGTGCGCGAGCGGATTGACACGCGGCTCTTAACATATAATGTCTTTTATCGTGAAAAAACATTTTTGCGTCAATTGTTTTTTCGCCAGAGCGCGACGCGTCTTTTGGATGCGAGAAGTAGGCTCTACAACCAAAACTAGCGTTGCGCATGATGTTTTCCGAAAAGGTACCGGTTTCATGCGCGAGAAACGCTTCACACTGGCCGCAAACGCCGATGCGCCACGGGGCAGGGGATGTCGAAGAGCAACAACGTTTACAAGGACGCCTATAATCGCGGTCTGAGGCTGCTCGACGAAACCAGGAGCCTGCCTTCGGAGCCGGAGCTGGGTACGCTGCTCGGCGTCAGCCGCACGACGGTCCGCACTATCCTTGCGCGCATGGAAGAAACCGGGCTGATCGATTGGAACAAGCGCAGCAAGACGGTCCTGCGCGAACCGCGACCGGACGATTTCTTCCCGGAGGAAGAAACCGACACGCTGGCCGAGATCATCGAGCGCTCCTTCATGCGGCGGCTGCTTGCCAGCGGTGCCGAAGCCGGCATGCAGATCAACGAGCTCGAACTGGCGCGTGAGATCGGCGTCGGCACCACCAGCGTGCGCGAATTCCTGATCCGCTTCTCGCGCTTCGGGCTGATCGAGAAGCGCCGCAACAGCCACTGGGTGCTGAAAGGCTTTACCCGCGCCTTCGCGCTGGAGTTGACCGAAATCCGCGAGATGTTCGAACTGCGCTCGGCCGCAGCCTTTGCCGCTCTGCCCGAGGACAGCCCGGTGTGGGCCGACCTCGACCGCCTGGAAGACGAGCATCACCGGCTGGAGCGCGAGATCGCCGTGCGCTTCAACGAATTCTCCGAGCTTGACGAGCGCTTTCACCGGCTGATCCATCGGGCGTCGCACAACCGCTTCATCGTCGATTTCTACGACGTCATCGCCATGATCTTCCACTACCACTACCAGTGGAACAAGGCGCAGGAGCGCGAGCGCAACGAAGTCGCGGTCCAGGAGCATCTCGCCTATATCGCCGCGCTCAAATCGCGCGATCTCGCCAAGGTCGACGCCGCCTGCCGCAAGCACCTGAAATCGGCCCGCCACACGCTGCTGACGTCCATTCCCGAGGGCAGGCAGCCGCAACGCGCGTGATTGTGTTGCGTTGCCGCAGCAGCGTTTTGGCGATTTTCCGGCCGCCGGCTCCGTGCTAGAGAGCTGACGTTGCTGCGTGAAGAGGCTGGTTCTTGACCATACGCCGGAGACGATGGAGCATGCCGGTCGCGTTCGCCGCGGCGTGGCTTTTCATGCTCCAGTCGATATTCGGCGCGTTTGCTTCCGGCGTCGCACCCAACGCCTCGCAATTCGATGCTTTCGGCAACACGATCTGCACCCATGACGGTGCGGCGCAACTCCCCGCCGGCGATCCGCATCAGCAGCACATGCCGGCTTGCTGCATGCTTGGCTGCAATCTCGTTTCGGCGGTCTACGCGTCGCTGGATGCAGCCGGGAGCCTGGCTCGCAGCCTTTCCATCGAAACCATCGCCTTTTTCCTGCCGGCCTTCCGGCATCGCGATTTCGCCCGCGCCCGCACTCCGTCCAATCCGCGTGCACCACCGGCGACGGCCTGATCCGTTCTGGTTCGCGCCGCGCAACGCTTTGCCGGCGCGTTTATCGACATCGTTCGCGGCCGGCCATCGGCGCGATCCCCCTTAAAGTCCACGGAGCAATCATGTCTCACTCTTTTCGCGCTGCCGCATCCAGCCGCAGTCTGGGTCGTTTCGAGCAGCGTCTCGGCGTCGCCCTTTGCGTTCTTGCCCTCCTGTTCGCCAGCGCCCAGACGGTGTTGGCACACGAGTTCAAGCTTGGCGATCTCGAGATCGGGCACCCGTGGTCGCGGGCCACGCCAGCCGGCGCCAAGGTGGCCGGCGGCTACTTCACCATCACCAACACAGGCAGTGCGGCGGATCGCCTGCTGTCGATCACCTCCGACATTTCGGCCAAGGCCGAACTGCACGAGATGGGCGTCAGCAATGGCGTCATGACGATGCGGCCGGTCACCGGCGGCCTCGAAATCCCGGCTGGCGGCAAGGTCGCGCTGGCGCCTAACGGCTATCATTTGATGTTCATGGATTTGAAGCGGCAGCCCAAGGAGGGCGAAACGTTCTCCGCCACGCTGACCTTCGAAAAAGCCGGGCCCGTGCAGATTGAATTCGCCGTGCAAGGCATCGGCAGCGCGGCGCCCCAGGACGACGACTGACTTGGCCGCTTCGAGAGGTACCGTCATGAAGAAATCTCTTTTGCCCGGCTGCGTGCTTCTTGTCCTCGGGACCAGCGCGGCCTTTGCCCACATCACGCTCGAAACGCCGGAGGCGGCGGTGGGCTCGACCTACAAGGCGGTTCTTCGGGTGCCGCATGGCTGCGAGGGCAAGGCGACGACCGCCGTGCGCGTGCAGATCCCGGAAGGGGTGCTTTCGGTCAAACCGATGCCGAAGCCGGGTTGGACGCTGCAGGTCAAGAACGGCAAATACGAGAAGTCCTACCAGCTCTACGGCCAGGCAGTGACCAACGGCGTCAAGGAGATCGACTGGAGCGCCGGCAGCCTGCCGGACGAGTTCTACGACGAATTCGTCTTTCGCGCGACGCTGGCGTCCGACCTGCCGGCAGGCCAGACGCTGCATTTCCCGGTGGTGCAGGAATGTGACGGCATTGCAGATCGCTGGATCGAAATTCCGGCGGCCGGGCAGGCTGAGGACTCGCTGGAATTTCCGGCGCCCGGCCTCAAGCTGCTGCCGAAGACGTGATCCTTACGCGGCGCGCTCTATCCGAAAGAGCGCGCCGCTGTCTTTGTGGCGGTGACATGAGCGCGGCATCCATCCTGCGAACGGCCTGCACAACCGGCCGGCTTGCCATCGGCCTGCTGGCTGCGATTGTGCTGCTTGCCACCATTGCCGCGCCAAACGCAGCCTTCGCCCATGCGGCGCTGATCAAGGTCGAGCCGGCTGACGGTGCGGTGCTGGCGCAGAGCCCGTCGCAGATGTCGCTGACCTTCAGCGAGCCGGTTTCGCCGCTGGTGCTGACGCTGGTGCGGCCCGACGGCACGGCGGTTCCGCTGACGTCCTTTCGGCTCAGCGGCCAGACCGTCGAGATGGACAATCCGCAGGCGCTCACGTCGGGCACACATGTGCTGAGCTGGCGGGTAATCTCCGCCGACGGGCATCCGGTCGGCGGCTCGGTGCTGTTCTCGGTCGGTGCATCGAGTGCTGCGCCGACCGTTGCCGAAGCCGTCGACCGGGGGCTTCGAACGGCGATTTGGATCGGCAAGGTTTTTCTATACATCGGCCTGTTTTTCGGGGTCGGCGGTGCCTTTGCGCAGGCCTGGTTGGCGCAAGGCGGGCGATCCGGCCGGAACATGATCGTCGCTGCGATCCTGTGCGGGTTGGCGGCGGCACCGCTGTCGCTCGGTTTCCAGGGGCTGGATGCACTCGGTGCGCCGCTCGCCCGGCTGGCGCAGCCGGTCACCTGGCAGACCGCGCTCGGTACCAGCTTTGGCTGGACGGTGCTGATCGCGCTGATGGCGCTCGGCCTGAGCCTATTATCGCTGGTCGTGCCGCCCGCCGACGCAAAGCCGCTGGCCTTGGCCGGACTGGTTGGCGTTGGCGCAGCACTTGCCGCCAGCGGGCATGCCAGTGCCGCCGAGCCGCAATGGCTGACAAGGCCGATGGTGTTTCTGCACGGCGTCGGCATTGCTGTCTGGGCCGGAGCGCTGACGCCGCTCGGTCTAGCCTTGAAACGGCAGCCGGCCGAAGCCGGGCCGTTGCTGCGCCGGTTTTCGCAAGCGATCCTGCCCGTCGTGGTCGCGCTTGCGGCAGCCGGCATCGTGCTCGCCGTCATCCAGGTGAAAACGCCGTCGGCGCTGGTCCACACTGCCTATGGCCGGCTGCTGCTGATCAAGCTGGTGCTGCTTGTCTTTCTGTTCACGCTCGCTGCCGTCAACCGCTTCAAGCTTACGGTCCCCGCCGAGGCGGGAAAGACGGAAGTCCAGAGGCGGCTGGCCCGCTCGATCGCCATCGAGGTGCTGATCGTGCTGGCGATCTTCGGCGTTGCCGCCGGCTGGCGCTTCACGCCGCCGCCGCGCGCGCTGGCGATCGCCGCGGCACAGCCGGCATCGGTGCATATCCACACGCTGCAAGCGATGGCTGATCTCAGCATTGCGCCCGGCCATGCCGGGCCTGTTGCCGCTTCGATCTTAATCATGACCGGCGATTTCGGCCCGCTCGACGCCAAGCAGGTAACGCTGGTGCTGTCAAAGCCCGATTCAGGCATCGAACCCATCAAGCGCCCGACGACGAGGCTTGGCGACGGCACCTGGCGCGTCGACGATCTCGTCATTCCGGTCGCCGGCCGGTGGACGGCGCGGCTCGATATCCTGGTCTCGGATTTCGAGATGGTGAAGATAGAGGCGCCGATCGACATCAGGCCGGAGTGACGTGCGGATATTCAGGTGATGCCGGCCTGCAAATGGCGGTATCCTGCGCTTCCGGTGCTCACGTACTTAAGTACGCTCCGCTCCGGTTCTCGGAAACCACCTGTTTGGTCGCTTACGCGCCCGTCTTCGGCTCCGGCTCGGCCTGACCTGCATCTCAACACGCCCCGGCTGCAAGACAATTCGGCGAGGCGGTTGACGCGGCCGCGAACCCCCGTCAATCATCGCCATCAAGAATGGGCGTCCAACCCAATCGCGGGCTCAAAGCAACAAGATCCGAAAGCAGGGAAGAAACGATGGAAAAAGCCGAAATAGGCCTGATCGGCCTTGGCACGATGGGCTCCAACCTGGCGCTCAATATCGCCGAGAAGGGGCACCGCATTGCCGTCTTCAATCGCACCGCGGCGCGCACCGATGCCTTTGTCGAAAATGCCGGCGCGCTCAGGGATAGGGTGGTGCCCTGCTACAGCCTCGAAGAACTGGCCGCCGCGATCCGGCCGCCGCGGCCGATCATCATCATGGTGCTGGCCGGCAAGCCGGTCGACGAGCAGATCGCGGCATTGCGCGGCGTGCTGTCGGCCAACGATATCGTCATCGACGCCGGCAACGCCAATTTCCGCGATACGATGCGGCGCTTCTCGGAGCTTACCGATTCGGGCCTGACCTTCATCGGCATGGGCGTTTCCGGCGGCGAGGAGGGCGCACGCCACGGTCCCTCGATCATGGTCGGCGGCACCGAAGAGTCCTGGAAGCGCGTCGAAAAGGTGCTGACCGCGATCTCGGCCAAGTTCAAGGGCGAGCCTTGCGCGGCGTGGCTTGGCACCGACGGCGCCGGCCATTTCGTCAAGACCATCCACAACGGCATCGAATATGCCGACATGCAGATGATCGCCGAGATCTACGGCATATTGCGCGACGGGCTCGGCATGGGGCCGAAAGCGATCGCTGAGGTGTTTTCCCAGTGGAACACGGGCAGGCTCAATTCGTACCTGATCGAGATCACCGCCAGGGTGCTGGCCGCCGACGATCCCAAGACCGGCAAACCGGCGGTCGACATCATTCTCGACCGCGCCGGCCAGAAAGGCACCGGCAAATGGTCGGTGATCGAGGCGCAGCAGCTCGGCATCCCGGCCACCGCAATCGAGGCGGCGGTGGCGGCCCGCGTGCTGTCATCGATCAAGGACGAGCGGCTTGCCGCCGAAAAGGTCTATGGCGGCGGCGTGAGCAAGATTTCCGGAGACAGGGACGCCCTGCTCGCCGATCTCGAGCTGGCTCTGTTTGCCGGCAAGATCGCCGCCTACGCGCAAGGATTCGCGGTGATGAGCGGCGCGTCGAAGGAATTCAACTGGAACCTGCCGATGCCGGTCATCGCCAAGATCTGGCGGGCCGGCTGCATCATCCGCTCGCAATTGCTGGATACGATGGCGGAGGCCTTCGGCGGCGGCGGCGCAGCCACCAACCTGTTGATGGCGCCGGCTTTCGTCTCATTGATGCAGGAGGCGCATCCGTCACTTCGCCGTGTCGTCGCAAGGGCGGCCGAAGCCGGCTCGCCGGTGCCGGCCCTGTCATCTGCACTTGCCTATTTCGACAGTTACCGGCAGGGCCGGGGCACCTCGAACCTGATCCAGGCGCAGCGCGATTTCTTCGGCGCGCACGGCTTCGAGCGCATCGATGGGCAGGGTGCGTTCCATGGCCCTTGGGGGAGCGGAGCGGGCGGTTAGCGCCTCCTTCGGCCGTTGAGGTCAGCGCTGCTGCTCGCCAAAAGCTGACATTCAGACCGCCGTAAAAAGGTGGAGGACAGCGATCTGCTTTAACTCCCCGACGGCATGACCGGTATCGTCACACGCCCAGTCAGCTTTTTCCATTGCTCGTTGTCAATGAGCGTCGAACGATCGACCCGTAGCCCCGAGCATCCGGGCAGAGACTTCAAGGTTTCCTTCACGACAGGGACCAAGGCTGGAGCGAGCCAAGGACTGAGTGTGACGCGAGTTATTGCATTCAGCTCAATCGGCACAGCATAGGCGGCGAGTTCCTTGTCATTGTCGATGTAGACCGCGCGATACTCACTCTCGTCGCCATACGGCCAGCGCTTCATGAACGGCAACCGCTCAAGGTCGACGTCCGCCATTTTGTTGACTTGGGTGATCAGTTGGTAGTCCACAATCGGCGGCGCACACCCTCCGCTCGACTGAAGGCCGAACGCAGTTTTTCGCTGTCAAGCTCTAAGCAGACTCCGTCTGCCCCACGGGAGAATACCTGCCAATGGTGATACGTCTCCTCTCGGACTGCGAGACAAATCGCCAGGATGGTCTTTGCTTGTTTCAACCGCTTATATTCTGCCATGAAGAAGGCATCATTCCGGTCGTCCCATGTCTCAGGGCTCAATAGCGTCAGGCACTTGTTACGAAGTATGTGCAATGCCGATGCTAGGTTGGTGTAGCGACGATAAGTTCGCTCGGTCATCGTGCCTCCTTGCACCTAGTCCTATATCGACCGCAGCCAGCTGACCGGCACGAGCTTGATGCTGTCCCGCCACCTTTGGACCGTGGACTCGCGGAACCAATCCTCAAGCAGTTCGACGTGGTCCGTAACGATGATCTGCATGTTGGGATAGTGCTCTGCGCAATAGTCGAAGAGAAGCCGATACAGCCGGGCGACGGCGGCTTGGTCCTCATCACTCTTGCCATCAATTTCCCCTACGTCACGTTCGGGCGGGTAATGCACCTGCGACGGCTGATCGAGCATCAGGAACGCCGGAACTGGCCTCCTGCGGGCACGAAACAGGCCGTGAATCGCGAGGTGGGCGGCAACGTGGTATCCGACCCAGTTTTCGCCGCTTCCGATCTGCGGAAGGGCCAAGGGGCCATCGATCGTGTCCGCGACAACGGTGAGGTTCTTCCGGTCGAGCCGCAGCGTATTGTCGCCATGCTCAAGGTCGAGCAAACGCGCGTATCGGGTGAGATCGCGCCCCACAAGGCCTAATGCAGTGGTGAGTCTTTCCTCGAGCGCCTCCTGGTCCAGCAGTTGTTCGAGCTCGGACACCTCGGCCCGGGCCCGCGCGATCGCTAGCCGGATCCCCTCGTCAGAGGCGATGGTCCGCGCATTTTCGAGGTAGTAGCCGATACGGCCGGCGGTCCGGGCCTGTTCGGTGAACTGGTCCTGCTCGATCCTGAGCCGTTCGTTTTCCGAGATCCGCACGAGGATGTCGGCCTGGACGCTTCTCAGCTGTTCATCGATGGCGTTCCGGCGCGCCTCAAGATCGGCCTGTCGGGCTTGCAGGCGCGGATTGTCTCGGCGCACCGACTGCAGCTGGCCCTCAAGCGCGGTGAGTGACCTGCGAACCTCGCTGACCGATGGGATGGGGGTGGCCAGGTGGCTGTCACAAAGCGGGCAGGTCTCGGCGTCGCCGCTGTCGTCGAGGAGCAAGCCGATCGACGCCAGACGGGCCTCCTGTTCCCGGGCCTCGACCTGAAATTCCGATGCCTCGCGTTCGAGCCGGTGGACGTCGGCGATCTCCTCACGTACCTCTTGCATTTCGCCGCGTAGACGCCGACGGCGATTTTCCAGATCGGTCAGGTCCGCACCCGGATCGTCATTGCGGGCGTAGGCAAGCTCGCGAGGCGCCGCAGCGGTGGCCAAAAGGATGCGCAGATCGGCCGGCGTGTCGGCGAAGGCGTCGGCGGGCAACAGGCCGACGCGCTTGGCTTCCTGAAGGAGAGACTGCGCGGTGCCGGACGCCTCATTCGCCAAGGCCCGTGCTTCGGCGTAGTCGCGTTCGAGCCTACGCAGGCGTGCCCGAGCTTCGTCGTAGCGCATGCGTTGCAGGTAATGATCCTCGCCCATCGCGCCGACGAAATACGGCAGCGTGTCCTTGATGTGTGAGGGGATAAACTGTTCGCCTTGGCGATGGAAAAGCAGGCGGCGATTGGCGATTTCATCCTGGGCCTGAAGGCAAAAGAAGATCGCCTGGCTGGCCGAGGCCTCCAACGGCGCCCGGGTCGATCCAGGTTCGGGAACATGCTTGTTCTCGGCGATGCCCAACACTATTGAGAGCTGGGCGCGCAGGCCATCGGCGGTCACGTTCTTGGCGAAAGGCTGTGGGGTGTCAGGGAACCCCGCCACCCCACGCTCGAAGAAGATGTCGTCGGTAGCCTTGCCGGCCGGCCCCGGATTGCGCCGGGCGATCAGGATGCCTTCGCCGTCGCGGTCCAAGAGGATCGCGAACCAGGACACGCTGCGTCGAATCTCGCCTTCCGGGATGGTGCACTCGCCGCGACCCCAGCAGTAGTCGACGATGTCGAGCAAGGCTGACTTGCCCGTCTTCGAAGCCCCAGTGACGATGTTCAGCCGGCCGAGAACGAACTCGATGTCGCGGCGCTCGCCGGCATGGGAATAGATCGCGATAGCTCGCAGCTGCAGGATCACGGCGTCACGCCCATTGTCTGGAGGATTTGGACCGGCGCGCCTTGGTTGGCGAACCATCGGCCGAGCAGGCCGGCAGCGCGGCGGATATCGTCGACATCTGACGTCGTCGCCGCCGTCTTCGCCGTAAGCCTCATGGGCTTCGCGCCGGTCCGCAGCCCCTCTGCGTCCACCGTCAGGGCCTGATGCTGCGCGAGGAAGAGCAGGGCTTCTCGGCTGATCGGTCGAAGGCGTAGGGTGCGTTCAGGCAACTCGGCGAGCAATGCCTCATTGTCCGCCGACCAGGTGGCGAAGGTCGTGTTCGCCCGGCCGGGCAGTACGGCAAGGGTGGGCGGGTGCAGCACCAAGGGCAGGACGACAAAGCCTAGGGGAAGCGGAAATGCCGTGGCGCGGATCCGTTCGTAGTCCTTAGTGGCGCGAGCGATTAGCTCACCGCAGAAGGCGGGATTGAGAAGCGCAGCTTCCTCGGGAGGACGGTCGCGCCATGCTAAACTCCACCGCGAGGCCATGGCTAAACCTCGTCGGCGGCGCAAGCCGTCTCGTAGTCCGGATGCCATCCGACACGCAGGTCGTTGGCCAGGATATGGTAGGAGCCGACGGTCAGGAAGCGTTGGCTGACCGTTCGGAAGGGGAAGCGGGCGTCCGCCTCCACCCAGCTGTAGAGTTCCTGGCCGGCTTGGCGGCGCCCCGCATCGGTGGTTTCTCTGTCGCCGATCTTGTCGCACATCTGCTGAAACCGGGGCTGCCACTCCTCGATGAGAGTCTGCTCATACTTCGCGATCTCGCCGTCGAACACCAGATGCTCGCGGACCCATTTTGACCGCTGGGTGAACGCCCGGTAGTAGTCCCGCTTGGCGTACTCGATTCGGTTTCCGCCAACGCCGACCACCTTCAATTGGCGGACGAAGGGGCGCCCTTCGTAGTCGGCGATCTCGTCACCGGTGGGATCGACATATTCTTGGTCGGCGACCAGAGCAGCGCGCTTCAGGCCGTCACGGATGTCGTCAAGCTTCGCCTCGACCTCCAGCACTGATATGGGCTCCGCGGGGCGGGCCATGAGCGCCTTGCACACGCGCGGCCACCACCAGCCCTCCAGCCGCTCGCGGGCGATTGGGGCCTGGCCCCGGGGCGCGAGCATGCGCAGGTCTTTCTCGATCACCTCGTCCAAATCCGTAACCAGCGGCTGATCATCTAGGATCTCGATCGAGCTTAGGAGCGAAATGCGCATGGTCGGGCCGAGTGCCAAGAACGCCGCGTAGGCCGCCTTCAGTTCCTGATTGCCCCCTGCCTCCGCGACCGCCCCGAGCAAGGCGGCCGCCGCCTTGGGGTCGCGCGCCTTTCCGACAGGATAAGCTCCCGCCGGACGCAGCATGGCGGCTGCGCTGTCGTCGGGCGCGGAGCCCGTGGTCACCAAGGCCAGGCGGGTACGTGCGGGCAGGGTCGGATCGTTAGCGGCGGCTTGGCTCCAGACGCGAAGCGTCTTCCAAAGGTCGACACTCTTGTCGGTGAGACTGGCGACACGATCGATGTGGTGCTTCGCCTGAAGAAGCTCCAGCGCCGTTCCACTGGTTTCGAACGAGACGTCGTCCAATCGTTCGATGCCAACCTCGACGCCCGCATCGACATTCACGTACTTCAGGCACAGAGCCAGCGCCAAACGGGCCTGATAGAGATAGCCCGCAGCGGATGGAGCTGCGCTGAAGTTCGTAGATGGAGTGGCCAAGCAAATACCCCCAATGGCGAGCTTAACTATTTTTCATCGAACAGCAATCTCCCGACCTTGAGACGCGGTTACGGGAGAGCAGGGCTGCCTTGGGAAATGAAGGGGAATGCTCAATTCAGAACTGGGGTTGGCATACACGGGTGGGTAGTGTGCGAAACATAAGGAAGTATCAGATGCTAGCGTCTGTACACAGCTAGAATACAAGATCTCATCGAAAACGGCGATTGATTCGAAAGTCTGATTTCGGCGTTAGGCGATAAGAAACTCAAGCCGCTCAGAAATGACGCCGGCGGGAATGACCATTTACAACAGTCGCTACCCAGAAACGGACGGTCTGCCGTCGGCCCCAAGGTTGTCAGTCGGCAGCGCGCATTTTGCAGCCAAGTGGAATCACTTGGCGTCGCAGAAATGCGGCTAAGACAAATAGATGGAGCCCAGTTCACTTTGAACTTGTCCCGCTCTAGTCGGGGCGGCGATAGGCCTGCACTTCGCCCGGCTCGCTCAGGCTCTGCAGGGTGCCGGGTGCGGCGCCGCCGATCCAGCCCAGCACCGAGCGGGCGAGTTCGGCGCCGGCCAGCCGGAAGTTCTCGTTGACGACCAGCAATTCGCTGCGAAACAGGTGCAGAAGCTCCGACGATTGTTTGGACACCACATCGACATCGCGGCCAAGCTTGAGGCCGGCGTCTTCGATGCCGGCGACGATGGCGAGCGTCGCGGCGGCGGCGCTGCTGATGAAACCGTCGGGGCGGCTTTCGCGGCGCATCAGCTGCGCGGTCCGCATTCTGATCTGCTCGATCGAATGATCGATCGAAACGGTGTTGAACGGAATCTCGCTGGCGCCGACCTCGCTCAGCGCATCGGCAAAGCCGGCGAGCGTGTGGCCGTGATAGGTCAGCTCGACCGGCGGCGCCAACAGAGCCAGGCGGCGACGGCCGAGGCCGGCCAGATGGCGCACTGCCTCGGCTGCGAAAGCGTAATTGTCGAAATCATGGTAGGGATGGATCAGCCCCATATCGGTGCGGCCATGCGTGGCAAAGGGGATGCCGCGCTCCAGCATATAACGGGCCCTCGGATCGTTCGGCTGCGTGCGCGAAATGATGACGCCGTCGGCTGAACCGGTTTCCACGAGGTAGCGGATCGGATCGAGCGGATCCTGCGAGCGCGAGTAGGGTGTCACGATCAAATGGTAGGGCGTGTCGGCAATGACTTCGGAAACGCCGTAGATGATATCCGAGACAAAGCTCATGATCTCGTGCTCGGTGTTGAGCACCAGGCTGATGACATTGGTCTTGCCGGTGCGCAGGCGGACGCCGGCACGGTTGGGCCGATAACCGATCTGCTTGGCGACAAGCTGGACGCGCCGCCTGGTCTCGGCGCCGATCTCGGGCGCATCCTTCAGCGCGCGCGACACGGTGGTGACGCCCAGCCCGGTCATGAAGGCGAGCGTCTTCAATGTCGGCCGGCCCTGGCCCGACGCTTCGTCGGCCTTCTCTTTTTGATGCCTGTTCATTCATCCCGCCCCGTCAGGCGCATAACAGTTGCCGGACAGGCCGGCAATCGGCCGGCCGCGGGTTCACCGCGGGCCCTCACCGAATGAAACCGCTATATACTGAAACGTTACAGATTGTCACTGCCGTGGCGATATCACTGGTGACAGGCGCAAAACGAGGGGCACTCCGGTCGGCGCAAAAAAGAGCGACAGAAGGAGCTTTTCCGGTTTTCTGGCGTCGCAGCATTGCATTTTGCAGTGCAACCCCTCTTGTTGCGATGCGGTAGGCCGACGAGCCGCGCGATTTTATTCGCGCTTCGAAAAAACTTGATGCCACCTTCGCCTGAGGGGTTGCGCGCCTCGAGCAATTGCCGTATCGAAAATCTGTAACGTTTCAGATTCTGGGAGGAACGAAATGCGATACCAACTCATGACTGCTGCGCTGGCTGCGACGGTCGCGCTGCAATTTGCCGGCCCGGCGGCCGCGACGGATCTGGAAGTCACCCATTGGTGGACCTCCGGCGGCGAGGCGGCAGCGGTCGCCGAACTCGCCAAGGCTTTCGACGCAACCGGCAATCACTGGGTTGACGGCGCCATCGCCGGCTCCGGCGGCACGGCGCGGCCGATCATGATCAGCCGCATCACCGGCGGCGACCCGATGGGCGCGACCCAGTTCAATCACGGCCGGCAGGCGGAAGAATTGGTACAGGCCGGGCTGATGCGCGACCTCACCGATCTCGCCACCAAGGAAAAGTGGACGGAAATCGTGCAGCCGAAGAGCCTGCTCGACGGCTGTACCCTCGACGGCAAGATCTATTGCGTGCCCGTCAATATCCACTCCTGGCAGTGGCTGTGGCTGTCGAATGCGGCCTTCAAAAAGGCCGGCGTGCCGGTGCCGAAGAACTGGAATGAATATGTCGCTGCGGCGCCCGCGCTTGAAAAGGCAGGCATCCAGCCGCTAGCGGTCGGCGGCCAGCCCTGGCAGGCCTCCGGCGCTTTCGACGTGCTGCTCGCGGCGGTCGGCGGCACCGACGCCTTCCTCAAGGTCTACAAGGACAAGGACGCGGAATTCGCCGCCGGGCCCGAGGTCGCCAAGGTCTTCAAGGCCGCGGACGATGCCCGCAAGATGGCCAAGAACACCAATGTGCAGGACTGGAACCAGGCCACCAATCTGGTCATCACCGGCAAGGCGGGCGGCCAGATCATGGGTGACTGGGCGCAGGGCGAGTTCCAGGTTGCCGGTCAGACCGCCGGCAAGGACTATACTTGCCTTCCGGGCCTCGGTCTCAACGAGATGATCGCCACCGGCGGCGACGCTTTCTACTTCCCGCTGCTGAAGGATCCCGAAAAATCGAAGGCACAGGAAGTGCTGGCCCACACGCTGCTCGATCCCAAGACGCAGGTCGCCTTCAATCTCAAGAAAGGTTCGCTGCCGGTACGCGGCGACGTCGACCTCAAGGCGGCGAACGACTGCATGAAGAAGGGGCTCGAAATTCTCGCCAAGGGCAATATCATGCCCTGGACCGACCAGCTGCTTTCGCAGGATACCCAGAAGCAGAAGGAGGATCTTTTCTCCGAGTTCTTCGCCAAGCAGGACATGACCGTGGAAGATGCGCAGAAGCGCTTCGCCGCCATTGTCGGTTCGGCCGATTGAGCGATCGACCGACCGCCTCACTCCCGCCCCTGCAAACGCAGGGTCGGGAGCTCGGGTCAAGGCCTCTTGACCCTCCGGCCCTTACCCGATCCAAAGCGGCTGTGCAGATGAGCAAGAGCGAACGCCCTAGCCAACTCTTTCGCAACCTCAATGCGAAGATCGCCTCGATCCCAATGATCCTCACAGCGCTGGTGATCTTTGTCGGCGGCAGCGCGTGGACGGTGCTTTATTCCTTCACCAGTTCGAAGCTCCTGCCACGGCTAAATTTCGTCGGGCTCGACCAGTACTACCGGCTGTGGTCGGTGCCGCGCTGGCTGGTCTCGATCGAGAACCTGCTGATCTACGGCGTGCTGTCGCTGCTGTTCTCGCTGGTGATCGGCTTCCTGCTTGCCGCCCTGCTCGACCAGAAGATCCGGTTCGAGGACACGTTCCGGACCATTTTCCTCTATCCCTTCGCCCTCTCCTTCATCGTCACCGGCCTCGTCTGGCAGTGGTTGCTCAACCCCGAGTTCGGGATCCAGGGAGTGGTGCGCAGCCTCGGCTGGACGAGCTTCAGCTTCAATCCGCTCTATGATTCCAGCATCGTCATCTACGGCATATTGATCGCCGCTCTCTGGCAGGGCACCGGGCTCATCATGTGCCTGATGCTGGCCGGCCTGCGCGGGATCGACGAGGATATCTGGAAGGCAGCGCGGGTCGACGGGATACCGACCTGGAAGACCTATCTGTTCATCATCATACCGATGATGCGGCCGGTCTTCATCACCACGCTTGTCATCATCGCTGCCGGTATCGTCAAGATCTATGACCTGGTTGTCGCCCAGACCAGCGGCGGGCCCGGCATCGCCTCCGAAGTCCCGGCCAAATATGTCTATGACTACATGTTCTTCGCCCAGAACCTCGGTCAGGGGTTCGCCGCCTCGACCATGATGCTGCTGTCGGTGATCATCGTCATCGTGCCGTGGGCCTATCTCGAGTTTGGAGGCAAGAAGCGTGTCTGACCATACCGTTTCCTTGCCGGCCGGCCCCGGCACGCTCGAAGCGTACGGGCCGAGCGGGCCGAAGCCGCGGCATATGTTCTCGCGCCGCAACATCTTCCTCTACGGCACGCTCATCGTGGTGGCGCTCTACTATCTTTTGCCGCTCTATGTGATGGTGGTGACGTCGCTCAAAGGCATGCCCGAGATACGCCTCGGCAACATCTTCTCGCCGCCGATGGAGATCACCTTCGAGCCATGGGTCAAGGCCTGGTCGAGCGCCTGCACCGGGCTCAACTGCGACGGGCTGTCGCGTGGCTTCTGGAATTCCGTGCGCATCACGATCCCGTCGGTGATCCTGTCGATCGCGCTCGCCTCGGTGAACGGCTATGCGCTTGCCAACTGGCGCTTCAAAGGTGCCGACACCTTCTTCATCATCCTGATCGTCGGCGCCTTCATCCCCTATCAGGTGATGATCTATCCGATCGTCATCATCCTGCGCGAAGTCGGCCTTTACGGCAGCCTCAGCGGCCTGGTGATCGTCCATTCCATCTTCGGCATGCCGATCCTCACACTGTTGTTCCGCAACTACTTTACCTCCATGCCGGAGGAGCTGTTCCGGGCAGCGCGTGTCGACGGCGCCGGCTTCTGGGGCATTTATTTCCGCATCATGCTGCCGATGTCGCTGCCGATCTTCGTCGTCGCCATCATCCTGCAGGTGACCGGCATCTGGAACGACTTCCTGTTCGGCGTCGTCTACACCCGCCCCGACACCTATCCGATGACGGTGCAGCTCAACAACATCGTCAACTCGGTGCAAGGCGTGAAGGAATACAACGTCAACATGGCAGCCACCATCCTGACCGGCCTGGTGCCGCTGATCGTCTATTTCCTGTCCGGAAAATTGTTTGTGCGCGGCATCGCCGCCGGCGCGGTGAAAGGATGATGGCGATGAACGCAAACGGCAGCATTGCGGCAAACGGCACCAGCGTCTCGATCCAGAACCTGTCGCTGAATTTCGGTGCGATATCGGTGCTGCAGACGCTCAACCTCGATGTTGCCGAAGGCGAATTCATCGTGCTGCTCGGCCCGTCCGGCTGCGGCAAGTCGACCTTGCTCAACTGCATTGCCGGGCTGCTCGACGTTTCCGAAGGCCGCATCTTCATCAAGGGCAAGAACGTCACCTGGGAAGAGCCCAAGGATCGCGGCATCGGCATGGTGTTCCAGTCCTACGCGCTCTATCCGCAGATGACGGTGGAGAAGAACCTGTCGTTCGGGCTGCGCGTTGCCGGCCTCGCCAAGGACGAGATCGCCAAGCGCATCGCCCGGGCCGCCGAGATCCTGCAGATCGAACCGCTTTTGCATCGCAAGCCGGCGGCTCTGTCCGGCGGCCAGCGCCAGCGCGTGGCGATCGGGCGCGCACTTGTGCGGGACGTCGATGTCTTTCTGTTCGACGAGCCGCTCTCCAATCTCGACGCCAAGCTGCGCGCGGAATTGCGCGTCGAAATCAAGCTGCTGCACCGCAAGCTCGAGAACACCATGATCTACGTCACCCACGACCAGATCGAGGCGATGACGCTGGCCGACCGTATCGCGGTGATGAAGGGCGGCGTCATCCAGCAGCTCGATGCGCCGCAGACCATCTATAACCGGCCGGTCAACCGGTTTGTCGCCGGCTTCCTCGGCTCGCCGGCAATGAACTTCCTCGACGGCAGACTGGAACAAGCGGCAGGCGACTGGCACTTCGTCGCCGAGGATGTGCGGATACCGCTTGCCACCTATGCTTTCGAGAAGGACCCGGTGCCAGGGCCGGCCGTGTTCGGCATCCGCCCCGAGCACGTGGCGTTCAACAGCGGCACGGGATGGCCGTTCGCAGCCACGGCAAATGTCGAGGTCGTCGAGCCCATGGGTTCCGACACGCTGGTCTGGCTGAAGCTCGCCGGCCAGAATTTCACGGTGCGGGTGACAGCCGAGCGCACGCCAAACAACGCCGAGGCGGTCGGCATCGGTTTTGACCCGATGCGCGCCTCGCTTTTCGACGCCGCCACGGGTAACCGCCTCTAGAGCATGATTTAGCCTCCCAAGACTCTTCCATTCCCCCAAGACTCATCCCCCCAAAACTAACCATCCACAAGAAAACGGACAGAGACGATGAACTGGTCATTCCAACTTTACAGCGCCCGCAATTTCCAGCCCTGGGAGGGCGTGCTCAAGATGCTGGGGGAGCTTGGTTACAGCCAAGTCGAAGGGTTCGGCGGCGTCTATGACGATCCCAAGGCGTTCCGTGCCGAGCTCGACAAGAACGGGCTCGCCATGCCGACCGGGCATTTCTCGATCGACGCGCTCGAGAAGGATTTCGACGGCGTGCGCAGGACGGCCGACGCGCTCGGCATCACGCTGCTCATCTGCCCGTTCCTGAATGCCGAGTTCAGGCCGGCCGACACAGCCGGCTGGCGCGGCTTCGGCGAACGCCTGGCCAAGGTCGGCGAGACGGCCAGGAAAGCCGGCTATGGCTTTGCCTGGCACAACCATGATTTCGAGTTCAAGGCGCTCGCCGACGGCTCGGTGCCGCAAGACCACATCCTGTCCTCCGCGCCCGACATCGGCTGGGAGATGGACGTCGCCTGGGTGGTGCGCGGCGGCGTCGATCCGCTGCCCTGGATCGAGAAGCACGGCAAGCGCATCGTCGCCGTCCATGTCAAGGACTTGGCCAAGCCGGGCGAGGGCCTCGACGAGGACGGCTGGTCCGACGTCGGCCACGGCACCATCGACTGGCCCGGCCTGATCAAGGCGCTACGCGCCAAAAGCGCCGCAAAATACTACGTCATGGAACAGGACAATCCCAACGATATCGAGCGCTTCGCCCGCCGCTCGATCGCAGCCGCCAAGACCTATTAGGAGCACATCAGCATGGCAACAAAACTTGGCATCGGCGTCATCGGCTGCGGCAACATCTCGAAGGCGTATTTCTCGCTGGCGCCGCTGTTTCGCGGCATCGAGATGCGCGCCTGCGCCGACATCAACATGGAAGCGGCGAAAGCGCGGGCAAAAGAGTTCAAGCTGCGCGCCGAGACCGTCGAGGGGCTGCTCAAGGCCGACGATATCGACATCATCGTCAACCTGACCATTCCGGCGGTGCATTACGAGGTGTCGAAGCAGATCCTCGACGCCGGCAAGCACGTCTATTCGGAGAAGCCCTTCGTGCTGTCGGTCAAGGAAGGGCTCGACCTGAAGAAACGGGCGGAAAGCAAGGGGCTGCGCATCGGTTCGGCGCCCGACACCTTCCTCGGCGGCGCGCACCAGCTTGTCCGCGACCTGATCGACACCGGCAGGCTCGGCAGGATCACCAGCGGCACCTGTCATGTGATGAGCCATGGCATGGAGCATTGGCACCCCAATCCGGACTTCTTCTTCCAGCCGGGCGCCGGGCCGGTGCTCGATATCGGACCGTATTACATCACCAACCTGATCCAGCTGATCGGGCCGGTGAAGCAGGTCGCCGCCTTTGCTTCGATCCCGATGACGGAACGCATCATCAGCTCGAAGCCGCGCGCCGGCGAAAAGATCCCGGTCTCCACGCCGACGACGATCCACGGCGTGCTGGAATTCGAGAACGGCGCCATGGTGACGCTCAACACCAGCTGGGATGTCTGGAGCCATGGCCACGCGCCGATGGAACTCTATGGCGAGGCGGGCACGGTGTTCGTGCCGGATCCGAACTTCTTCGGCGGCGAAGTGCGCTACACCGAAGCCGCCAAACCGGTGAAGAAGCTGCCGAAATGGCCGCATCCGTTCGGCGTGCCCAACGAGATGCATTCGCAAGGCATGATGGCCAACTACCGCACCGCCGGTTTGGCCGACATGGCGATCGCGATCAGGGAAGGCCGGCCGCACCGCTGCTCGATGGAACTGGCGCTGCATGCCGTCGACGTCATGACCGGCCTGTTGCGTTCGGGCGAGACCGGAAAGTTCGTCGCCATGCAGACCAGCTGCGAGCGGCCCGCGGCACTCGGCGTCAAGGCGGCGAAGGAGCTGCTGGCGAAGAAGAAAACCAAGTAGGCGGCGCACCTCCCAAGCACCGCAAAAAGCCTCTCCCCGTTTGCGCGGGGAGAGGCTAAGGGTGGGCCGGAGTCGACTTGCCCCACTGTCGCGGCGGCAGCTGTCGGCTCGTTTCGATATGAGGATTTCCCATGCCGTATGTTCCCGCCGAAAACCGCTACGACAAGATGGTCTACAATCGCTGCGGGCGGTCCGGCCTGAAGCTGCCGGCGATCTCGCTTGGGCTGTGGCACAATTTCGGCAACGACACGCCGCATAGAACCAAGCAGGCGATCGCGCGCAAGGCGTTCGATCTCGGCATCACGCATTTCGATCTCGCCAACAATTACGGCCCGCCGCCCGGCTCGGCGGAGCGGGCGTTCGGCGAGATCCTGCGGACGGACTTTGCCGGTTATCGCGACGAGCTGATCATCTCGACCAAGGCTGGCTACGAAATGTGGGCAGGGCCTTATGGGGAATGGGGCGGCCGCAAATATGTGCTGGCCAGCCTCGACCAGAGCCTGAAGCGGATGGGGCTCGACTATGTCGACATCTTCTATTCGCACCGCTTCGACCCCGACACCCCGCTGGAGGAAACGATGGGCGCGCTCGATCACGCGGTGCGCTCGGGCAAGGCGCTCTATGCCGGCATTTCCTCCTATAATTCGCAGCGCACCCGCGAGGCCGCCGACATATTGAAGCAGCTCGGCACGCCTTGCGTGATCCATCAGCCGAGCTATTCGATGCTCAACCGTTGGGTCGAGGATGATGGCCTGCTCGATACGCTGGAGGGGCTTGGTGTCGGCTCGATCGTGTTCTCGCCGCTGGCGCAAGGCATGCTGACCGACAAATATCTCGGCGGCATCCCCGATGGCAGCCGCGCCAGCCAGGGCAAGTCGCTGCGCCCGGCATTCATCAACGACAAATCGATCGCCAATATCGAGGCGCTGAACGTCATCGCCCGTCGCCGCGGCCAGACGCTGGCGCAGATGGCGCTGGCCTGGGTGCTGCGCCGGGGCAGGGTCACATCGGCGCTGATCGGCGCCAGCCGGCCGGAACAGGTCGAGGATTGCGTCGGCGCGCTGAAGGCGCTCGACTTCAGCGATGCCGAACTCGCCGAGATCGACACCTTTGCACGCGAGTCGGATATCAATCTCTGGGCGGCGTCGGCCGAGCGCAAGGGGCCGCCGAGGAAGTAGGCGATGACGGCATCCGGTGGCCGAAGGGCGACGGCTTCCGGGACGCTGAGCATAGAATGGCCGGGCAGCTGGATGGGTATTGCAAGAAGGTCGTTTCGTCCGATTCGGGGTTAGGCGATGAATCAGGAAATCCGGCTTTTTGGCGCTATTGCGGTCCGCCCCGCCATTCTAGCTCTCATACCCCGGTTCGAAACGGGCACGGGATTCACAGTTGCGGTCAGGTGGGAACTCAATCCGACAGTAAAGAAGCAGATTGAAGCTGGGGAAGCTTTTGACCTCGTCATCACCAATCCGGACCTGGTTCAGGATCTGACTGCCTCGGGAAAGGTCAAGGCGGGGAGCCAGGTGGCGTTTGGCCGGATAGCAATGGGGGTGGCAGCCAAGGCAGGCAGTCGACCGCTCGATATCGGGTCCGTGGAAGCATTCGAACAGGCGTTGAAGAGCGCCAGATCGATCGCCTTCGCCAGTGAAGGAACCAGGGTGGCTACTTCTCCGGTTTGCTGGAACGTTTGGGGATAGCGGATGAGGTGAAGCCCAAGCTGGTGGCCATACCAGGAGGGCAGACAGCGCCGGCCGTGGGCCGTGGGGAAGCCGAGTTGGGGGTGGTTCCCGTGACTTCGATTCTCGCGGCCGCTCCCGATGTCGTGCTTGTCGGTCGGTTTCCGGAAGAACTCCAAAGTTACGTCGACTTCGCCATCGGCATCAGCGCCGATTCGACGGACGCAGAAGCTGCCAAGCAGCTGTCGGCATTTCTGATGTCGGCAGCCGTTGATGACATGCTGGCGGCAAGGGGTGTCGAGCGCCGCTAAGAGCGTGCTTGATAAGCAGCGCTGGGAATCCCCTTCTCAACACGCTCTAACTTTCGGCTGCCTTGAGGTTCCGCGCGGCTTCCTCCAGCGTCGCCCTGTCGTTGCCAAGCCTGTCGATCAGCTCTTGCGCCTGATCACCGGTTATCCCGGTGCGCATCGCCAGTGCCTCGACCGTCAGAACGTCGGAGCTGGCGATCGTTCCCGCCGGAACGTCCGCGTCGTCGAGGCCAAGCTCTTGCTTCGCCTGCTGCCAATGACGTTCATGCGCGCCATCCGGGCGGCCCTCGCGCACCCAGATTTCATAGGCTCGCTGCCGAATTTTTTCATGCCGATCGTCGTCCATGGCGGTTCCTCCCTTGTGGCGTTTTCACCAACGCGGGGAGCGCCGGAACGATCCGATGTTGATGCCGAATTCGCAGACATGCCGGACAAAAGCCGGTTTCTCACCGAACAAACACCGGACATACGCGTTTTGCGGAGGAACCTGCACAGTGGGCCGGCCGTTGAGCCGAGCCTGAGCAAAGGAGATTACAATGGCCGACGAACCGAACGAATCCGCAGCACCGAAGATGACTCAACGTGAAGCTCAGGAAGCCCTGGAGAAGCAGGTCGCGCAGCTGAGGCGCGAGATCAACAAGATCAACCGAACCTTGGCGGAACGCGCGGAAGAGGCGATCGAGGACGCCGGCGATTGGTATGGCAACGCTGCTGAGCGCGCCTCGCGGACGGCACAAGCCCTGCGCAACAGGGCGCAGACGGTGTCCGGGGTTGTCCAGGAGAATCCTGGGACAGTATCGTCCGCCTTCATACTCGGAGCGGCCGTAGGGGCGTTACTGGGCCTCGCCTTGGCCGCCACAGACCAGCGCCGCGATCGCTGGTTTTAGTCCCAACCTAAGGTTCCGGGCAGAAACGGCGGGATTGCTCCCGCCGTCATTCAGCAAATGACACCGGTCAGGGCGTGGCGGGCTTCTGCGCCGTGCCGAGGGCTTTGGGCGCTGCGGGCGCTGCCGTCCTCATCTTCTCCTCGATCCAGCCGGTGTAATTGGCCAGCCGCGTGTAGATGCCGTAGGCGTTCTTGTGGCCGCAGGCGGTGCTGCCGTCGGCCGGACCTTCGCCCCAGCTGACGACGCCGACCTGCATCGGACCATCGGCGCCGGTCATGAACAGCGGTCCGCCGCTGTCGCCATTGCAGGCGTCGCGCTCGCCGCTTGCGGTGCCGGCGCAGATCATGTTGCCGGTCAGCGGATCGGCCATATCGGCTGCAATCGCGTTGGCGGCGGCCTCGATGCCCCTTTCCGAATAACGCATGCGGCGGGCGAGCTCGCCGAGCGCTGCCTTCAAATCATGCGCATAAATCGCCTTGATGCCGCTGTTGCAGGTTGCGTTCGGCTGGAGGTCCAGGTCGGCTGACCATCAGCGCGGTGGGAAACGTTCCGTCCTGCATCTTGCCCCAACCGGTGACCGTCGTCTTACCGGTGTCCGGTGTCGGCTCACGGGCAATTTTGATGGTCGGGGCATCGGCCGGCGCGGCCAGCCGGATCAAGCCGACATCGTTGTCCAGCGTCTGCTCGCTATAGCCCTCGTTGACGACGATCTCCGCCGCCTTGTAGCGCTTGCCCTCGCTGAGATCGGTGGCGCCGGTGAGCACGGTAACCATATCAGGCGAAATCGGCTCGCCGTCGTCATTGAGGCAGTGCGCCGCCGTCAGCACCCATTGCGGCGCGATCAGGCTGCCGCCGCAGAACTGCGCATTCGCCTGGGAGGCCGGGCTTTTGTCCAGTTTGCCGGTGGTCAGCAATGCCACCTGGAACGGGTAAGCGCCCTTCTCGGCCTCTTTGCCGCCGTAGACACGATCGGCGCCGTCGGGGTTCTCCGCCCTGGCCTTGGCCCTGGCCTCCGCCACGCGTTTCATCGGCGAGATCGCCGCCTCCGGCCGGGCGACCGCGTCCGTGGCATGAACGGAATTGACGGCCGGCAAGGCCGCCGCGATGCCGAGCAGCGCAGCGGCGGCAATCGGTCTGAACCTATGGATGATCTTCACCTCGAACCCCCTGAGACGATGTTCCCGACAGGTCAGTCGCCGACGCATGATCCACTGAAATGGAACCGGCCGGTGAGATCATGCTCCACGGCGAAGCACGATCCGTCACAAAGCCGAGCACCATTTCTGCTAGTCGTGCTGTCGAGCCAAACCCGCCCAAAATCCTATAGCCCCCCACGGGCTATGTGGAAGCAATTTGTCGTTGCCAATGTTGGATTATTTTAGGCAGTATACCGTTGCAGGCATTTTTGGCGGGGACCTAAACTGGCTGCACTGAATAATGGCCCGGTAAAGGCACCTGTAACCAATTTCATTTTTCTGCGCCACCACGATCTCGACAATATTTCTGTATCTTGATCCAGTTCTTGCTGACTTTTGGGAGAGTCTCACCATGACAAAACTGACACAGTGCATTATTGCGTCCGCGTTGCTTTCCACCGCAATGTGGGCGGTTCCTGCCTTGGCTGCCGATCCAGGTTCCGCCAATGCCGGCAACGGCGAAAGCATGCGGGATGTAACATCGGGCGATTACAAGCCCGGCCGGGCGAAACCGATCGCCCCGCCGAAATTGACCGACGACGAGGCCAACCGCGCCGCGCCGCTCACCGACGAAGCAACGGCGGTCAAATCCTATGGCATCGTCGGCCGCTCCGCCGATGGCAAGAACATCAAGATCGACCCGAACGAGACGCTGAAGGACCTTGTCATCAAGGAAATGAACGCGCCCGCCGAGGGACAGAAGTCCGAGAATTCCGGGCTGAGCGGAGGCGAAGAGGCCGGCCGCCAGGTGTTCGGGACGGACGACCGCGAGCAGATCAAGAATACCAAAACCTACCCGTTCACCGCGATCGGCTATCTCGAAGGCAAATCGAAGAGCGGCAGCTATGGCAGCTGCTCGGCGACGCTGATCGGCCCGCGCACGGTGCTCACCGCGGCGCACTGCCTCTACAGCCACGAAGACAAGGCCTGGCTGGACGATATCCTGTTCGTGCCGGCTCTCAACGGCAAGACTGCCGACGACGCACCGTTCGGCGCCTTCACGTATGAAAGCGCCTATATCGTCCAGGGCTTCATCGACAATTACCAGGGCTTTTACGGCTCGGTCGTGCCGTGGGATCTCGGCATCGTGACCCTGAAACAGGATGTCGGCACCAATCTCGGCTGGCTGGGCTATGCCAATTACGTGGATCTTGGCGACTTCACCGCCAACATCGTCGGCTATCCCGGCGACAAGCCGATGGGCACGATGTGGAAGGCGACCTGCGAAGTGCTCGCCGAACACATCGCCACGGAGTATTTCCAGTACGACTGCGACACGTATCCAGGATCGAGCGGCAGCTCGGTCTACGCCTATGACAATGGCTCCAAGCAGCGCGTCATCACCGGCGTGAACGTGGCCGAGAGCCCGGATGCCAATACCGCCGTGCGCCTGAACGCCATCAACGTCCAGTGGATCAACAGCCTGTACAAATAGGCTTGCAGAATTTCGGCCGCGATCGTCGCGGAAAACCTGCCGGCGGCGGAGCATTTCCGTCGCCGGCTTCGCATTTTTCGGGGATTATCTGGACTGGGCCGAGGGTGGCGCCTGGCGGACATAGTTCTCGATCGGCTGGGCGAAAGTCGGTGAACCGGCCTTGCGCTCCTTGTCGATATAGCCGGCAAAATAGCTCCAGAACGAAGCGGCATAGTCGCGGAAATAGGAGTCGGCGACCTCACGCGAGCACAGCCTGCCTTCGACGCAGAAGGAAAGGCGGTTGAGGAAATAGACGATGCGGTCGAAATTGTCGCTGAACTCGGCAAGCGGCATGTCGCCGCCGGTTGCGCTCATCGCTTCGATGCCGATGCGCTGCCTGAACACCTGTTCCTCGGTCGGCGTCGGATTGGCACTGAGCAGATTGCCGTATTTGGCGTTGAGCGCCGCCAGGCGTTGCTTGAGGGCCCGTTGCGCCTGCTGGTAATCCTTGCTTTCCCAGAGCTCGACCAGCGACATCGTTTGCTCGACGCGCTTCTGCTCCTGGTTCGCCAGGAACTGGTAGACCGAAAAGATCAAGGTGAAGATGATCGCCAGGCGCACCAGCAATCCGGACCAGGCATAGACGAGCATGCGCCAGTCGCGATCGGTGAATGGGTTCGCCTCCTTCTTGACCTCGTGATTGCTCACCCACGGCAGGCCTTCGACGGTTTCCGGCAGCGACACCGGCTTCTTTTGCGGTACCGGCGCCGTCACTGCCTGCTGCGTTGCGTTGCCCCCCGCTTTCGTCATCCGCAGCTGTCCAGTTCTATGGTGGCGGACGGGTCGAGCACGATGCCCGGCGTCTCCAGCTTCTTCTTCAGGCAATCCAGCTGCGCCCGCGAAACGATGAACTGCACGTCAGGCGCCACCTGCGCCTTGCTCGGCGACGGCAATGGTTCGACCACGCCGCGTGAGGTGCAACTGCTGAGATCGACCACGACGGCGGCGTTGCCGGTTTTGGCGATCTGGTCGTACTGGTCGAGAAAGCAGCTCGCCAGTTCGGAATTGATGACGACCTCCTTGGCGCAGAGGCCGCAAACCTCGTCCGCCGAAGCATTCGCGGCCAGCAACAGCCCGGCGACAAGGCCGGCGGTTGTTGCGCGCCACGAAAATACGATCCTGTCCACGAACGCCCTCATCCGTTCCGTTCGGCCGCCGACAGCGGCGGTCGAAGAATGTTCATTATCAGCCGATTAGGCAAGAGGCCCGGCCGGGCACCTGACCGCGCCTCAGGCGCGCGGCACCGTCTCCATCGGGAAGATCATCACGGCGCCCTTCGATCCCTTGTCGTCGGTGAGCCGCATGGCCGAACGCGTCGCCGGCGCCATGCCGATATCGGCCAGCATGTCGGCGAAGCTTGGCTGTCCCAGTCCCCGCGTTACCGAGACAACCCCCTCTTGCGCCAGGAAGCTCAGATCCTGCTTCTCGCTCTGCGGCGGCGCCTCGGTCAAGACGGCGATCATCCGCTCCATGCCGAAGCTGGTGTCGGTGAATTTGAACAGGCCTTCCTCGAGCACGGCGCCTTCGGTCAGGCGCTCGGCAAGAAAATGCTGGATGGAATAGTCGGAGCCGACATAGAGCACGTTGATGTCGATCAGGTTGGTCGAACCGTTCCTGGCCAGGACGTGGACCTGATCGTCGGGCGAAACACGCGGCACCGTCGACGGTTCGATCGGCTGCAGCGTGTCGCTGTCAAAACGCTTGATCCGGAACTCGACGCTGACCTCTTCCGGCCGATAATCGGAAGCGGCGGCCAGCCTCGACAGTCCGATGGCGCGGAAGATTTTCGTCAGATTCCCTGCGGCGGCCTCGATCAACTTTTCGCGGCCGTCCGGATGAATGACGATCGACGGCGGCTTGCTGCCGCCCTTGAGCGTCATGTCGCCCGAAGTCGGCAGGAACCACAGCGCCGGCGCGTCGGTGGCATCTTCTGCGGCGCCGGTAATGGCGTTCTCGCGCAGCACTGCGAGACGCAGATCTGCGCTCTTGCCCGGCTCGACCAGCGCGATGTGGAACCCTGAGCTCTCCCTGGCCGCCAGTTCGTCGAGAACCGAGTTCGCCAGCGCGGCCACTTTCTCGAGGCCTTTGGCCGCTGCCGGCCGCGCGACCACGAGCTTGTAGTCGACGGCGAGCTCGGCCAGTCGCGCATAGGCATTGGCGGGGATGTCGGCCAGCTTGAGCGCCGGCTTGCCGCCGAACTCGACCGGCTTGACCCGGCTTTCCAGGTTTTTCGCCGACTGCACCTGGAGATAGCCAAGCGCCTCGGACAGCGGCGACAGCGCCGACGGCAATATTGCGAGCCTGCTGCCGGGGGTGAGGCGATGCAGCAACCCGGCGCCGATCGTGGCTTTGTCGTTCTCGATGACGATCGGCCATTGCATGACCGCCTCGGTCTTGTCGGTGCCGAAGACGCGTGCGTCGAGTTCTCCCTCGAACAGCGGCGTTGGCCGGGTGCGTCCGTCCGCCGAATATTGCTGCAGCACGGCCTGGCCGAGCTGGCGATAAGTGATGTTGGGGTTCTCGGCCAGTTTCGACAGGATGGTGAAGGTGAACAGCCCGAAACGCGGCGCATCGGCCGTGCCCTTGGGCAGCGGCATCTCGGGCGTCGTCTCCACCGTCTGCGCCGCGTAGAAGGCGACCAATTTGCCCTTGGTGGTCGGCTCGGCGCCGGTCGGCGTCAGCTTGAAGGCCGGCTTGCGCTGCCCGTCCTCGTCAAAGCCGCGCGGCGCGGCCGACGCAATCTCGTCATAGGCTCTCACCGCAGCCGCCCTGGCAGCGTCGTCGCCGCCGACCAGATCGGCGAACTCGACCTTGCGTTCCAACTCGTCGTCGACCTCGGCGGCGCGCGTCGCCGTGCCGGAATGGCAGCAGTCGAACACGGCCCAGATAAAGGCGCCCTTGTCGCGAATAGCGTCGAGCGCGGTGCCGATCTCGTTGTCGACCAGCGCATTGGGCACGCCCTTTTCGCGGTTGACCCATTTGTCGATGTCGGACGGCAAGAAAATCTCGTCGAGGCCGTCCGTCTCGTCGCCCTTGTTCGCTGCCGGCTGCTGCGCGCCGTGACCGGACAAATGCAGGTAGACGAAATCGTCGCGCTGGACCTTGGCGGCAAGATCGGCCAACGCCGCCTTGATCGCCGCATGTGTCGGCGGTCCGTTGGCGCCTTCGACATCCTTGGCGAGCAGCGTGGCGTTTTCGGCCAGGAATTTTACCGGCGCGGGCGTGTTCCCCAGGAGGTAATCGCGCACCAGGCCGGCATCGTTTTTCGGTCCGATCAGCCAGTTTTTCTTCGGCAGGTTCGGATAATCGGTGCAGGCAACAAGCAGCGCATGGTAGGTGCGCGCCGCTGCGAATGCCCGAAACGGCACCAGGCCGGCAGCGGCCAGCGCGGACGTGCCGGCAAGCAGCGTCCGCCGCGTCACTTTGATCATGATTGCTTCCCCAAGCCCGATCGAATTTCCAAGCACGGCCAGCCTGGCCGAGGATTTTGTCAGTATTTTGAATATGGCGCCGCCGGCCAGCCGACCACCGGCTGCGAATAGAAACAGTAGCAAAAATGGCAGTTCGTCGCTATCTCAGTGGAAGAGGTCCGACTGCTTGCGAAATGGCAGCGATCGGCACGGAGCGGCTTGGAACAGGATCATGGCGGCAAGGGATGTACTGACGAAGAACCAGCTTTGCGTTCTCGAGAAGCTCGAGGCCGCCAGCGGCCCGCTCAGCGCCTATACGTTGCTCGACCAACTGCGCGAGCGCGGTTTTCGCGCGCCGCTGCAGGTCTACCGGGCGCTCGACACGCTGGTGAAATCCGGCTTCGTGCACAGGCTCGAAAGCCTCAATTCCTTCGTCGCCTGTGCCGAGCCGCACGACCACAGCCATTCGATGACGGCGTTTGCCATCTGCGACACCTGCGGCCAGGTGACCGAGTTCTCCGACCATGATGTCGGCCACCGGCTCGACGAATGGGTGCGCTCGACCGGCTTCGCCGCCAAGAAGGCGGTGATCGAGTTTCGTGGGACATGTGCGAAGTGTTTGGCCGAGGCGGCTTGAGGCCGGAGCAACGCGGCGAAGGCGGAGCAAGGTTTTCCGAGCCCTCGCCGGGTGTTCCCGGATCGGCTCAGTAGGGAAAGGGTCTCCTTGAGGTATGCCGGATGTGCAGGATCTCAATTGCGTCGGCACGGGCACGATAGAAGACCTTATAAGGGTAGCGGCCTATGAAGAGGACGCGAACGCCAGGGATGTCGGTCGCGTGACCGCTTTCGGGAAATTCGGCAAGTCGCGAAATCCCAGCGTGGATCCGAGAAATGACTGAAAGGGCGCCCTGAGGCGCCCGCTCTTCGAGGTAGTTGAAAATCGCCTCGCGTTCGGCAAAGGCTTGCCGCGTAAATCGGACCTTCATAGCCTGCGGCGGGTGTCGGCCGCGCGAACGGTATCCTCATCTACGAAAGTGCCGTGATCGGCCTCTGCTAGGCCCGCTGTGACCGCGCTGCGCTCTGATTCCGACATCGCATACACGCCAGTCCGCCGCGCCTCGATGACGCGGGCGTAATCAGCAAGCTCCTCCTGGTCTTCGCGAGGCCAAGCTTCCGCATGCCTTACCAGATTCTCAAGTGCCTTGGTGATCATACGGGCACTATAGCATACCGCTGCTGCTCGTGAACCTTGAACCGAACATGGCTCTGTGGCCCGCCTTAATGCGCCTCTTCCCAGTTGTTGGCGGCGCGGGCGTCGACGTGCAGCGGCACCGACATCGACACCGCCGGCATGGCGGCGTTCTCCATGACGTGGCAGACGACCGGGATCGTCGCCTCGACCTCGGCTTCGACCGTCTCGAAGACCAGTTCGTCATGCACCTGCAGCAGCATGCGGGCGGAAAGCCTGGCTTTTTCCAGCGCCTCGTCCATACGGATCATGGCGCGGCGGATGATGTCGGCGGCGGTGCCCTGCAGGCGTGCGTTGATCGAGGCGCGCTCGTTGAACGCCCGGACCGAAGGATTTGACGATCTGATTTCCGGATAGTGGATGCGGCGGCCGAAAATGGTCTCGACGAAGCCGTGCTCGCGGGCATAGGCCTTGGTCGCATCGATATAGTCGCGGATGCCGGGAAAGCGCTCGAAATATTTCTTGATGTAGTCGCCGGCTTCCTCGCGCGCGATCGACAGCTGGTTGGCGAGGCCAAAGGCCGAAATGCCGTAGATGATGCCGAAATTGATCGCCTTGGCACGGCGGCGCACTTCCGAAGGCATGCCCTCGACCGGCACGTTGAACATTTCAGACGCGGTGATGGCATGGATGTCGGCGCCGTCGGCGAAGGCCTGCTTGAGCTGCGGGATTTCGGCGACGTGGGCGAGCACGCGCAATTCGATCTGGCTGTAGTCGGCGGAAACCAGCTTGTTGCCCTTGTCCGCGATGAAGGCCGTCCTGATCTTTCGACCCTCGACGGTGCGCACCGGAATGTTCTGCAGATTGGGATCCGAGGACGACAGCCGCCCGGTCGTCGTCGCGGCAAGCGCGTAGGAGGTGTGGACGCGCTTGGTGTCGGGATGGATGAAGCCGGGCAGCGCATCGGTATAGGTCGATTTCAGCTTGGTCAGCTGGCGCCAGTCGACGATCTTGCGCGGCAATTCGTGGCCTTCGGCGGCGAGGTCTTCGAGAAGCTGCGCCGAGGTCGACCACTGGCCGGTCTTGGTTTTTGAACCGCCGGGCAGACCCATCCTGCCGAACAGGATGTCGCCGAGCTGTTTTGGCGAGCCGATGTTGATGCGTTCGCCGACCAGCTGGTAGATTTCGTCCTCAAGCCGTGCGGCACCCTGTGCCAGTTCGCCGGAGAGCCGCGACAGGATCTGCCGGTCGACGGAGATGCCGCGCTGTTCCATCCGCGCCAATACCGGCACCAGCGGCCGTTCCAGCCGTTCATAGACCGAGACCAGGCCCTTGGCGGCAAGCCGTGGCTTCAGCACCTGCCAGAGCCTGAGCGCGACGTCGGCGTGCTCGGCGCCGTAAGCCGTCGCCTTGCCGAGGTCGGCCTGATCGAGGCCGACGAAGCTTCTTCCCGAACCGGCCAGTTCCTTCAGCGGAATGGTCGCGTGGCCGAGCCATTTATCGGCCAGCGCCTCCAGGCCATGGCCACCGTGGGTGCCGGCCTCGAGCACGTAGGAGATCAGCATGGTGTCGTCATAGGGGCCGACCTCGATGCCGTGACGGCTCATGACGACAAGGCGGTATTTCATGTCGTGCACGATCTTGAGGACGGATTTGTCCTCGAGCAGCGGCTTGAGCAACGCCAGCGCGTCGCGGACCGGGACCTGGTTTTCGACCGCGCCGCCGCCGAGCAGGTCGCCATTGCCGTTTTTGTGGGCAAGCGGCACGTAGGCGGCGTGGCCAGGCGCGACGGCCATGGCAAGGCCGATCAGTTCTGCCCGCATCGGATCGGGCGAGGACGTCTTAACGTCGAAGGCGACAATGCCTCTCTCCATCGCCTCGGCGATCCAGGCCTTCAGCGTCGCGGCGTCGCGGATGCAGGCGTAGGCGCCGGTGTCGATCTTGCGGGCGGTGGCAGCCTCCAGGCGAAGCGCCGAAAGCAGGGATGGAGTGTCGCCTTGCTTGGCTGCGGCCGAAGCTTCGAGTGCCGCTTCGTCCGACGGCGGTGCGCTCTCGGCGGCCGCGGGCACGCCAAAACCCATATCGGGGCCATGCGCGGTATCGGCACGCTCTATGGTGACGGGGGTGGCTGGAACGTCGCCGGCGTCGGTTCCGGTCGCTTCGGCCACGCGGCGGGTCAGCGTCGAGAATTCCATGGTCTTGAGGAAGCCGATCAGCCTGGGGCCGTCCGGCGCATGCAATACGAATTCGTCAAGCCCTTCGGTCACCGGCACGTCGTTCTTCAGCCTCACCAGGTCACGCGAAATGCGTGCCTTGTCGGCATTGGCGATGATCGATTCGCGCCGCTTGTCCTGCTTGATCTCGCCGGCGCGGGCGAGCAGCGTGTCGAGGTCGCCGAACTGTTCGAGCAATTGCGCTGCCGTCTTCGGCCCGATGCCGGGCACGCCCGGCACATTGTCGACCGAATCGCCGGTCAGCGCCTGCAGGTCGATCATTTTCTGTGGCGGCACGCCCCATTTCTCGATCACCTCGGGAACGCCGATCTGGCGGTCCTTCATCGGGTCGTACATGGCAACCGTTGGGCCGACCAGTTGCATCAAGTCCTTGTCGGAAGAGATGATGGTGGTGTCGGCGCCGGCTTCGCAGGCAAGCCGGCAATAGGTGGCGATCAAATCGTCGGCCTCGTAGCCTTCCGTCTCAAGGCATGGCAGGTTGAAGGCCCTGGTCGCCTGGCGGATCAGGCCGAATTGCGGGATCAAATCTTCCGGCGGCGCCGAGCGGTTGGCTTTGTATTCGGGGTAGAGGTCGTTGCGGAAGGTCTTCGACGAATAGTCGAAAATCACGGCGAAATGCGTCGGCACGATGCCGACATCGGTGTTGCGGGCGTCCTGCGTCAGCTTCCAGACCATGTTGCAGAAGCCGAGCACGGCACTGGTCGGCAGCCCGTCGGACTTGCGGGACAGCGGCGGCAGCGCGTGATAGGCACGGAAGATGTAGCCGGAGCCGTCGACAAGGAAGAGATGATCGCCTTTTTTCATGGCACGAGGGAATAGCGCGGCGCAGCGCCGCGGTCCATGCCAAAGGCGGCTTGCGCCAAGGGTTCCGGCAACACCCTGACAAATGGCGTGCGAGCCTGGCCGGCCATGGCGGCCTGGCCGGAGCTTTGTTCGCTCACGCCTATGTTACAAAAGTGTAATTTTTGTGCCCTTGAATCGCCACGTTCGCAGACACAGATAAACGCCATCGGCAGTTTTCGCCGAAGTCCGGAGCAAGGCCCGTCCCCCGCCTATCCCGGACACTTGCGGCAGCCTATCCCCCCTCTCCGGGCTGCCGCATCGTTTCGAGTAAAGGCCGCCGTGGTTCCCCTCCACCACGGCGGCATTTTTTTGCCTTTGGACAGGAAGCTGTGGCCCAACGGTCGCGGGCTTTCCGTTTCGCCGCATGGGCCCTAGATTCGCCGCCAGAATCGAAAGGCCCCGCCAGATGTCCCCAGTTTCCCCTGTTCTCGACCGCCTAGACAAGAACTTCGACCAGAGCCTGGAACGCCTGTTCGGCCTGCTCGCCATCAAGTCGATCTCCACCGATCCCGACTACGCCGCCGACTGCCGCAAGGCCGCCGAATGGCTGGTCGCCGAGCTCAAGCTGATCGGCTTCGACGCCAGCGTGCGCGACACACCAGGGCATCCGATGGTGGTCGCGCATCACGATGGGCCGGCGGGCGCGCCGCATTTGCTGTTTTACGGCCATTACGACGTGCAGCCGGTCGATCCGATCGAGCTGTGGGAAAGCGACCCGTTCGCGCCGGCGGTCAAGGAGATCGAGCCCGGCCACAAGGTGATCACCGGCCGCGGCGCGGCCGACGACAAGGGCCAGCTGATGACCTTCGTCGAGGCCTGCCGCGCGTGGAAGCAGGTGCATGGCGGATTGCCGTGCCGAATCACAATCCTGTTCGAGGGCGAGGAGGAGTCCGGATCGCCGTCGCTGAAGCCGTTTCTCGAGGCGAATGCGGATGAGCTCAAGGCCGATTTCGCGCTGGTCTGCGACACCGGCATGTGGGACCGCGATACGCCGTCGATCTGCGTCTCGCTGCGCGGGCTGGTCGGCGAGGAGATCACGGTGACTGCCGCCGACCGCGACCTGCATTCCGGGCTCTATGGCGGTGCGGCCGCCAATCCGATCCGCATCCTGGCAAAGATCCTGGCCGACATCCACGATGCGGATGGTCACGTCGCCATTCCAGGTTTTTATGACGGCGTCGAGGAAACGCCGTCGCAGATATTGCAGTCGTGGCTGTCGCTCGGCGAGACGGCCGAGACCTTCCTCGGCCCGATTGGCCTGTCGATTCCGTCCGGCGAAAAGGGCCGCTCGGTGCTCGAACTGACCTGGGCGCGGCCGACGGCTGAGTTCAACGGCATTATCGGCGGCTATACCGGCAAGGGCTTCAAGACGGTGATCGCCGCGCAAGCCTCGGCAAAAGTCTCCTTCCGCCTGGTCCACAAACAGGATCCGGAAAAAATCCGCGCCGCCTTCCAGGCATTCGTCAGGCAGCGCGTTCCGGCCGACTGCTCGGTCGAATTCCACCCGCATGGCGGCTCGCCGGCGATCCAGCTGTCCTACGAATCGCCCTTCCTCGCCAAGGCCAAGCAGGCGCTGTCCGACGAATGGCCGAAGCCGGCGGTGGTGACCGGCAGCGGCGGCTCGATCCCGGTGGTCGGCGATTTCCAGGCCTATCTCGGCATGGAATCGCTGCTGGTCGGTTTCGGCCTCGACGACGACCGCATCCACTCGCCGAACGAGAAGTACGAGATGAGCTCCTTCCACAAGGGCCAGCGCTCCTGGGCGCGCATTCTCGAGGCGCTGACACGCTGAAATTGCGCCAGACTCAAGTTTTTGTTGATTTTTCGCCGGATCGCGGCAAGGACGGGCATGGTCTGTCGCGCATCGCTGCACGGGGCGGCGACCGGAGAAGACGATGAGCGACATACGTTTCCACAAAAACGATCTGCCCGGCCTGCTGCATTACGATGTCGGGGCGGTCGCCATCGACACCGAGACGCTGGGGCTGAACCCGCATCGCGACCGGCTCTGCGTCGTGCAGATCTCGCCTGGCGACGGCTCGGCCGACGTCATCCAGATCGCGCCCGGCCAGAAGAAGGCGCCGAACCTCGTCAGCCTGCTCAAGAACCGCAGCATCACCAAGCTCTTTCATTACGGCCGCTTCGATCTCGCCGTGCTCTACAATGCCTTCGGCATCATGCCGGAGCCGGTGTTCTGCACCAAGATCGCGTCGCGGCTGACGCGCACCTACACCGACCGGCACGGGTTGAAGGACATCTGCTTCGAGCTTCTCGGCGTCGGCCTGTCGAAGGCGCAGCAATCGTCGGACTGGGCGGCCGAGATACTGTCGCCCGAGCAGCTCGAATATGCCGCCTCCGACGTGCTCTATCTGCACCGGCTGCGCGACGTGCTCAGCGCGCGGCTGGCGCGCGACAACCGGACCAGGGAGGCCGATGCCTGCTTCCGCTTCCTGCCGACGCGTGCGAAACTCGACCTGATGGGCTGGGATGAAGAGGACATCTTCGCCCACAGCTGATGGCCTTCTGGCACTTTAACGCCGTCGGCCGGGAGGAATTGAAATGGCTGCGCGAAAACCAATCGAAACGGCACCCAGGGACGGTTCCAAGGTCACCGTCTACTGGCAGGACAGCGACGGCGTGATGAACGAGAGCATCGCGCAATACCGTTCGCTCGACCGGCTGAAGGCGGCCGGCGACGACTGGGACGAAAGCGACGCCGGCTGGTGGGCCTATACGGACGGCCATACGCAAAGGAAGATCGAGCCGATCAGCTGGCGGCCGGCCTCCGACGATGCGGATGCCGACGACTGAGGGTTGTCGCAACCGCCGACCTGAAGTGATTATTCTGAGGCAAAGCGTATTTTGTTCTTGCTTTGTGCCGGCAGCTATGCTACTAGTTCCGCTATGGTGCTCATTGGCTCCAACGACCCGCCCGCCGAGGCGGGTTTTTCATTTCCGGCTTTGGCGCTGTCGCGGGCCGCAGCCGTTCGGCAAGCGACTGAATACAGTTTACTTCGATTTTTCCCGACTTAACCCGCCTTTAAACCGCCGCATCTAGTCTTCAACCCCAACGCCATAGGCATGGGGAAGACAGCACAGCGCATGGCGAACCGGAAAGACAGCCGCATCGAGCCCAGCTTCGAGGCATCGCCGGCGGCGAGATCCTCGGCTGGTTTTTCGGTAAGCGAGGAGGACCGCGTCGTGCCGAGCAACCGAAAAGCCGCTGCAAAGCGCAAATCGTCCAAGGTCAAGCCGCCGCGCGGCGGGCGCGGCAAAAGCCGGCGCGGCGTCTTCGGCGTGCTTGCCCGGCTGTTCTACTGGTGCTTCGTGCTGGCCATCTGGGGCGGCATCGCCACTGCCGGCATCGTCGTCTATTACGGCGCGAAAATGCCGGCGGCCACCACCTGGGCCATTCCCGATCGCGCCCCCAACATCAAGATCGTCTCGGTCGACGGCCAGCTGCTTGGCAATCGCGGCATGAGCGGCGGCGAGGCCGTCGGCCTGCACGAAATGTCGCCCTATATTCCCGAGGCCGTCATCGCCATTGAAGACCGTCGTTTCTATTCGCATTTCGGCATCGACCCGATCGGCCTTTCCCGGGCCATGGTGACCAATGTGCTGGGCGGGCATTTTTCGCAGGGCGGCTCGACGCTGACCCAGCAGCTGGCCAAGAACCTGTTCCTGACGCCGGACCGCACGCTGGAACGCAAGGTGCAGGAAGTGCTTTTGGCGCTGTGGCTGGAGCACAAGCATACGAAGGACCAGATCCTCGAAATGTACCTCAATCGGGTTTATTTCGGCTCTGGCGCCTATGGTGTCGAAGCGGCCTCGCGCCGCTATTTTGGCAAGAGCGCGCGTGACGTCACGCTGTCGGAGGCCGCCCTTCTCGCCGGCCTGCTCAAGGCGCCGTCGCGGCTGTCGCCGGCGCGCGACCCGAAGGCGGCCGAGCAGCGCTCGCAGCTGGTGCTCGCCGCGATGCGCGACGAGGGCAAGATCAGCGCCAAGGAGCAGACCACGGCAATGAGCGCGCCGGCGACGCGTTCGCCGTCCTACTGGACCGGCTCGGAAAACTATGTCGCCGATACGATCATGGAAGAACTGCCCGACCTGATCGGCGACGTGCGCCGCGATATCGTCGTCGACACGACCGTCGATCTGACGCTGCAGAAGCTCGCCGAGCAATCGATCCGCCGGCTGATCGACCAGAGCGGCAAAAAACTCAATGTCAGCCAGGGCGCGCTGGTGTCGATCGACAATTCCGGCGCGGTGCGCGCGATGGTCGGCGGTTACGACTATTCGACCAGCCAGTTCGACCGCGCCTCGGAAGCGCGCCGGCAGCCGGGCTCGGCGTTCAAGCCGTTCGTCTATATGGCGGCGCTGGAATCCGGCCGTACGCCGGACAGCGTGCGCAACGACGCGCCGATCAAGATCGGCAACTGGACGCCCGACAATTACGGCGGCAAATATTTCGGCAAGGTGACGCTGGCGACGGCGCTGGCAAAATCGCTGAACTCGGTGGCCGCGCAGCTGACCATGGAAGTCGGGCCGAATGCGGTGGTCGAGGCGGCGCACCGCATGGGCATCCAGTCCGAGCTGACGGCCAACACATCGATCGCGCTCGGCACCTCGGAAGTGACGCCGCTGGAACTGACCTCGGCCTATGTTCCCTTCGCCAATGGCGGTTATAAGCCCGACATCCATTTCATCCGCCGGGTCACGACGAGCGACGGCAAGGTGCTCTACGAAAACAATGGCGGCGGTGCGCCGCGGGTCGTCAAGCCCGATGTCGTCGGCATGATGAACTCGATGATGACCGGCACGGTCGAGATCGGCACGGCCAGGAAGGCGGCGTTCGCCTGGCCGGCGGCCGGCAAGACCGGCACCAGCCAGAATTCGCGCGATGCCTGGTTCATCGGCTATACCGCCAATCTGACCACCGGCGTCTGGTTCGGCAACGATGACGGCAGCGCGATGAAGAAGGTCACCGGCGGCGCGCTGCCGGCGCAGGCCTGGCATGAGTTCATGGTCGCCGCGCATGAGGGCGTGCCGGTGCGGCCGCTGCCCGGAACCTGGAAGTCGACGCCGCCCGACACCATCGTCCCGGACGACATACCGTCCGACACAGCGCCGCCGGCGCCGGTCGCTTCCGTCGGCCAATCGGCGCCGCCTGCAGCAGCCACCCAGTCGCCTTCGCGTCCCGTGCGTTCTGCCGAGACAGTCGATGCCGGCGGCCTGGCCATGCCGGGCGTCGACAGCGCCACCGGATCGATCAAGCATCCGGTGCCGCCCGGCAATGTCGGCGGCCCGGTCAAGAAGCGGCAGACCTCGATATTGGACATTCTGACAGGCGGCTGAGCGACGGGCCCCTCGCCACCGCTGCCGCGTTCCGCTACATCTCCCGTTTGGAGACCGCGAATGGCAGAGACCGACACCAGAAAAACCATCGTGCTGACCGGCGCCAGCCGTGGCATCGGCCATGCCACTGTCAAGCGCTTTTCACGCGAAGGTTGGCGCGTCATCACCTGCTCGCGCCAGGCCTTTGCCGAGGACTGCCCGTGGCCGGCCGGACCTGAAGACCACATCAAGGTCGACCTCGCCGACCAGGAGGATGTCGGCATCGCCATCTCGGAAATCCGCCACCGGCTGGAGGCGCATGGCGGGCAGTTGCATGCGCTGGTCAACAATGCCGGCATCTCGCCCAAGCTCAAGGACGGCAACAGCCGCATGAACTCGATCGACACGCCGATGCATGTCTGGCGCGACGTCTTCCAGGTGAATTTCTTTGCGCCGATCATGCTGGCGCGCGGACTGTTCAAGGAATTGGCATCGGCCAAGGGCTCGATCGTCAACGTCACCTCGATCGCCGGCACCCGGGTGCACCCCTTCGCCGGCACCGCCTATGCGACGTCGAAGGCAGCACTCGGCTCGCTGACACGCGAGATGGCGCATGATTTCGGCCCGCACGGCATTCGCGTCAACGCCATTGCGCCGGGCGAGATCGACACCGCGATCCTGTCGCCGGGCACGGAAAAAATCGTCGAGACCATCCCGCTGAGAAGATTGGGCACCACGGCGGAAGTCGCCGACATCATCTTCTTCCTGTGCTCGCAGCAGGCGTCCTACGTGACCGGCTCGGAAATCCATATCAATGGCGGCCAGCACGTTTGAGCGAGCAGACCGATCGATATGCGCGTTTCACCGAAACCAACGTGGTTGGATCGCTTATTATCTACGAATGGGCCGCCAGTTTAGATATTTCCGGCGCGCGCGACATACTGGATCGCATAGTCGAGGTCCTCGGCTCTGAGCCTGATATCGCCACGGTCACCGACGAAAAGACGGGCAAGGATTATCTCTACCGAAACTTTGCGAAACGCGACGTCATAACCAAGAAAGATTGGCAGTCGGTCGGGTACTTGTGGAAGAGAAGTCCGGATGTGCTATCGGATTTTTCCATAGACATTGGTTGCTCTGTCGATCGTTTCAGGCTCTTCGAGATTCACATCGATCGAGCTGCTAACGCAGACGCGAAAAAAACCTTCGAAAGTATCATCAAACTGCTCGTTCAAGAGCTTCAGCCGATCTATGGCATAGGATTGTCAATGCCATATTTCTGGGGCCCAAGAGC
Source organism: Mesorhizobium sp. M0701 (assembly GCF_040320365.1). Classification (NCBI taxonomy): domain Bacteria; kingdom Pseudomonadati; phylum Pseudomonadota; class Alphaproteobacteria; order Hyphomicrobiales; family Phyllobacteriaceae; genus Mesorhizobium; species Mesorhizobium sp. M0701. The sequence goes on along the minus strand of NZ_JAMYPO010000001.1, from coordinate 350,162 downwards.
GTTTGCGCATGGCTCAACGTCTTCCCGCTTCGCGACCGTCGACAAAACGTTCTATGGCCCGCCAGAACAGCTACGGGCCCAATCCTTTGTTTTCGGCCGGACCTTTCACGCGCGAAGTGATGAACGGCACCTCGACATAAATCTCCGTGATGTGTTCCCATTCAACTTGCTGTCCCAGGGGCATTTGGAACGTCGGATCGACCGCAAGCGGTTGCAGAATTGGATTCAAGACAACGCCTATGGTGTCTTGCGGCAACTGTCGCCTGTGTCATGGCGGTGGGATGTTCCGCCCGAAGACATTCAAAAAATCAGAAAATTTCTGATCGATGCAGGAATCACGATTGTGAAAGAGTAGCCGTCGTAGCGGTGTCGGCAGCCAAAGCCGGCTCGATCCTGCTCGCCGTCACCACCTCGACGATGCCGCGGGCGATCTCGCGTTCGCCCATGATGACGGTGTCGGCACCAAGGTTTTTGAGGTGCTCGACCGCGGCATCGGAATGGGCGCGGGCGATGATTTCGATTGTCGGATTGGCGGCGCGGGCGCGCAGCACGACCTGCCCGGCCTCGAAGGCGTTGGGAATGGCCAGGATCAGCCGCTTTGCGCCCTCGGGATTGGATGCGGCGAACACGTCGCCACCCGCCGCGTTGCCGGGTACGGTTTCGACGCCTTCGGCCTTGAGCTTCGCCAACGTCTTGTCGGCATCCTCGATGACGAGGAAGGGCAGGGCGGCCTGCTTCAGCGCCGTGCCGACGAGACTGCCGACGCGGCCGTAGCCGATCAGGATGGTGTGGCCGGTCAGCCTGGTCCTGGGCGGCGGGCCATCCTCGTTAGCAGGCGCCGCGACCGAGGCCACCTGGCCGGGCTCGGTCGCCGGGCCGATCGGCCTTGCTTCGCCGGACGGCGCCGTCCTGCCGGCGCGTGCTTCCAGCCAGGGTTTCATCCGGTCGACGGCAAGAAACATTAGCGGATTGAGGACGATCGACAGGATGGCGCCGGCGAGGATGAGGTCGCGGCCTTGTTCGGGCAGCAGTTTCAGCCCGACGCCGAGTTCAGCCAGGATGAACGAGAATTCGCCGATCTGAGCTAGGCTTGCCGAAATCATCAATGCGGTTGCGACCGGATAGCGGAAGACGACGACGATGACGAAGGCTGCCAGCGACTTGCCGACAACGATGATGGCTAGCGTCGCCAGGATCGGCCAGCCATTGCTGATCACGCTGAACGGGTCGAACAGCATGCCGACCGAAACGAAGAACAGCACGGAAAAGGCGTCGCGCAGCGGCAGCGATTCCTCGGCCGCCCGGTGGCTGAGCTCGGATTCGCTCATGATCATGCCGGCGAAGAAAGCGCCGAGAGCCAGCGACACGCCGAACAGCTTGGCCGCGCCGAAGGCGACGCCAAGCGCAATCGCAAGCACCGCCAACCGGAACAGTTCGCGCGATCCGGTATGGGCGACGTAGTGCAGGATCCAGGGGATAAGCCGGCGGCCGACCACCAGCATGACCACGACAAAGGCCGCGACCTTGGCCAGTGTGACGGCGACGACGCCCCAGACACCGTAGCTCGCCGGCAGCGACAGCAGACCGCTGGAGTGCACCTCCACCTGCTCCCGGCCGCCGAGCACGCCGGCCAATGCCGGCAAAAGCACCAGCGCCAGCACCATCGCCAGATCCTCGACGATCAGCCAGCCGACGGCGATGCGGCCGCGCTCGGTCTCGATCAGCCGCCGCTCCTGCAGGGCGCGCAACAGCACCACGGTCGAGGCCACGGAAAGCGCCAGGCCGAAGACCAGTCCCGCGCCCATCGACCAGCCGAGCATCCAGGCAAGGCCGGCGCCGAGGGCTGTCGCGAAGCCGATCTGCACAATGGCGCCGGGCACGGCGATGGCGCGGACCGACAACAGGTCCTTCAGCGAGAAATGCAGGCCGACGCCGAACATCAGCAGGATGACGCCGATCTCGGCAAGTTCATTGGCGAGGCCGGCATCGGCGACGAAACCCGGCGTGTTCGGTCCAACCAGAACGCCGGCGATGAGATAGCCTACCAGCGGCGGCACGCGAAAACGGTTGGCAAGTGCGCCGAAGACGAAAGCCAGCCCCAGACCGGCGACGATGGTGGCGATAAGGGGCGTGTCATGCGGCATTGTCTATGGAGCGCCTTCAGGAATCGCGATGTCGGACATGCGCCGTCCAAAAGCCGCCGCCGTGGCAGTATGGAGGCTGCGACAGTCGCGAGACAACCCCGCATTCCTCATGAAATCGATGACAAAGCAGCAAAAGACGGAGAGCCGGCAAGCGTTGCCACCCAGCGCGGCCTGCTCCAAGCAGGCGCTTGCTACGGAAACGAAAGTTGCGCGCCGCCGATGCCGATCAGGTCGCCTGCAGCAGGTTCTCGATATCGGGTATGCTGTGGTTGGTCAGCGTCTTTGGAATTTCGGCCGTTATCTTGTCGGTAACCTCCTTGTGCAGTTTCCTGCGCATGTCGCCCAGCACCGGCGGCGGCGCGATCAGCACGATCTCCTTGAAGCTGCCGCGATGCGCCAGCTTGTAGAGCCTGTCGGCAATCTCTTCGGCAAAACGCTCCTTGCCGAGACGGTGCCAGTCGGTGTCCTCGACCGCACTGCGGTGGACGGAAGGGCCGTCGCTGTAGCGGCCGGGGCGGTCCGTGCCCTGTTCTCGGGTTGCCGGATTTTCCTGCTCCATCTCGTGCACGACCTGAAGGTCGGGATATTGGACGTCTCCACGGTTCTCGAGGAACAGCGCCTTTTCGCCATCTGCCACCACGATCCACAGTCCGCGTTTCAGTCTGACGTTGCTCATGGGGCGCTCCTTTTTTGATTTTTCGAGCCCATCGCCGGGCCTTTGCCGCAGGGGTGTGACCGGGCCTGGGTCCATAGAGCAAACGCGTGCCGAGGCGGGAATGTTCCGGCACTCGGACCCGGTGCTCCGACAAGGGCCGGCGAGAGTGCGGGGCTGCCGTCGATCGCTCGGTCAGCATCCGGCGGCTTAATCTACTAAATTGATAGAATTTAGAAAAATCTGTTTTGTGGTTAGCTCCTCTGGCCGCTAAAAAGGCAGCGGATCAAGGGCTGCAACAGCAGCTTCAATCTGCTCCGCATTTGAATGTGGAATATTTTTCTCTTGGCCTTCATGCTTGCAGAAAAGAGATTGCCTGCTACGAAGCGATGCGCGAGTGGGTGCCTTCTGGTTTTTCGCGCCCCCGCGTAGAACTGACAAACGGTTCCAGGATTCCGCTCGTCATGCCGCAAGCCACGCCCAAGCTCAATGCCTTTCCCGTCTTCATGCGGGTCGAGGGCGAAGCCGTAGCCATCGTCGGCGGCGGCGAGGAGGCGCTGGCCAAGGCGCGGCTGCTCGCGCAGTCGAGCGCTGTGCTGCGCATCGTCAGCGATGAAACAAGCCCGGAGCTGCTGGCCTTTATCGCCGAGACGGGGGCCGCCCACATCGCCGACGCCTATGATGCAGCACATCTCAATGGTGCGGTGATGGTGTTTGCCGCCAGCGGCGACGAGGCGCTCGATCGCCGCGTTGCCGGGGATGCGCGCCGGCTGGGCATTCCGGTCAATGCCGTCGACCGGCCGGAGCTATGCGATTTCTTCACGCCGGCACTGGTCAACCGCGCGCCGGTCGCCATTGCCATCGGCACGGAAGGTGCCGGCCCGGTGCTGGCGCAGATGCTGCGCAGCCGCATCGACCGCATGCTGTCGCCCTCGCTCGGTCCGCTCGCAACTCTCGCCGCATCGTTTCGCGACACCGCCGAAAGACTGCTGCCGAAGGGCAATGCCCGCCGCCGCTTCTGGAGCGATTTCTTTGGCGGCGCGCCGGCCCGCGCTGTCGAGGCCGGCGAGCTTTCGCAGGCGCATGATGCGGCCGTCGGCCTGCTGCTTTCGAAAGAACCGGCATCGGGCCATATCGCGCTTGTAGGCGCCGGTCCAGGCGCCGAGGACCTTTTGACGCTGCGCGCCCATCGCCTGCTGATGGAAGCCGACGTGATCGTCCATGACGCGCTGGTGCCGGAGGCGATCGTCGCCATGGGCCGCCGCGATGCCGAGCGCCTGCCGGTCGGCAAGCGCAAGGGCTGCCATTCCAAGAGCCAGGCCGAGATCAATGCGCTGCTGGTCGAGCTTGGCCACGCCGGCAAGCGTGTCGTGCGGCTGAAGTCCGGCGACCCGCTGGTGTTCGGCCGGGCCGGCGAGGAGATGGCGGCACTTCGCGATGCCGGCGTCGCCTACGAAGTGGTTCCGGGCGTCACCGCAGCCTTCGCCGCCGCCGCCGATTTCGAACTGCCGCTGACGCTGCGCGGCGTGTCGTCGTCGATGGTGTTCACCACCGGCCATGACCTCAAGGGAAATTCGCTGCCAGATTGGGCAAAGCTCGCCATTTCCGGCGCGACGGTCGCCGTCTATATGGGCCGCTCGGTCGCTGCAGAGGTCGCCGGCCGGCTGATCGAAGCCGGCCTGTCGCCGGATACGGCCGTCGCCGTGGTCGAGAATGCCAGCCTTGCCAACCGCCGCCGTTTCCACGGCACGCTCGCCGACCTGCCGTCGCTGGAGGCGCGTGCCGACCTCAGCGGCCCGGTGATGACCATCATCGGCGACGCTGTCGCCGGCGCCAATTTCGAACGGTCCGAGCCACTGGCGGCACACAGGCAGGAAAGCGTGGCCCGTGCTGCCGCGCAAGGAGTGAACCAATGAAAGTCCTGACCGCGAACCGCCTCGCCGACGGCATAGCCGTCTGGTACGCCAATGGCGGCTGGGCCGAGACCATCGACCATGCCGACATCGCCCATGACAAGGCGGCCGAGGACCGGCTGGAGGCGATCGGCGCCAAGGCCTCCGCCAACAACGAAGTGGTCGACGTCAACCTGATCGACGTGACCGTGGCCAACGGCACGGTCGAAGCGGTCCGGCTGCGTGAAAAGATCCGTGCCGCCGGCCCGACCACCCGCAACGACCTGGGCAAGCAGGCCCGTCCGCAAGCCCGCGCGGCGTAAACGACCACACACTGATGAAACGGGCGGACGCGCCCGGAAAGACCTGAATATGTACCGTTACGATGAGTTCGACCACGATTTCGTCAAGGCCCGCGTCGCCGAGTTCAGCGACCAGGTCGCACGGCGGCTTGCCGGCGAGATCACCGAGGACCAGTTCCGGCCGCTGCGGCTGATGAACGGAGTCTATCTGCAACTGCATGCCTATATGCTGCGCATCGCGGTGCCCTACGGCACGCTGAACAGCAAGCAGCTGCGCATGCTCGGCCACATCGCCCGCAAATACGACAAAGGTTACGGCCATTTCACGACACGCCAGAACATCCAGTTCAACTGGCCGGCGCTGTCGGACATCCCGGCGATCCTGGCCGATCTGGCAAGCGTCGAGATGCACGCCATCCAGACCAGCGGCAATTGCATCCGCAACGTCACCGCCGACCACTTCGCCGGCGCCGCCGCTGACGAGGTTGCCGATCCGCGCCCCTATGCCGAAATCCTGCGGCAATGGTCCTCGGTGCATCCGGAGTTCTCGTTCCTGCCGCGAAAATTCAAGATCGCGGTGACCGGCGCCGAGCGCGACCGCGCCGCCATCCAGACGCATGACATTGGCCTGCATCTGAAGAAGAACGCCGCTGGCGAGCTCGGTTTCGCCGTCTATGTCGGCGGCGGCCAGGGCCGCACGCCGATGGTCGCCAAGAAGATCCGCGATTTCCTGCCCGAAGCGGATCTGTTGTCCTATTGCACGGCGATCCTGCGCGTTTACAACCTCTACGGCCGTCGCGACAACAAGTTCAAGGCGCGCATCAAGATCCTGGTCCATGAGACCGGCGTCGAGGAGATCACCCGCCAGGTCGAGGCCGAATGGCAGGAGTTGAAGGACGCCGAGCTGAGGCTGCCGGAAGAAGACATCCGCGCCATCGACGCCTATTTCGCGCCGCCGGCGCTTGTCGACCGGCCGGAAGGCGATGAGGCGGTCAAGCTTGCCCGCCTCGACTCCAAGAGCTTTTCCGAATGGCTGGACCAGAATGTGGTCACCCATCGCCATCCCGACTACGCGGCGGTGACCATCTCGCTCAAGGGCATCGGCGAGACGCCCGGCGATGCCTCCGACAGCCAGATGGAAGCGGTCGCCGACATTGTCGAAAAATATTCATTCGACGAGTTGCGCGTCAGCCACGAGCAGAACCTGATCCTGCCGCATGTGGCGCGTGCCGACCTCAAGGCGGTCTATGACGCGCTTGTCGATATCGGGCTGGCGACGGCCAATTCCAACCTGATCAGCGACATCATCTCCTGCCCCGGCCTCGACTATTGCGCGCTGGCAACGGCGCGTTCCATTCCCGTGGCGCAGGAAATCTCGCGGCGCTTTGCTTCGCTGGAGCGCCAGCGCGACATCGGCGAATTGAAGCTGAAGATTTCCGGCTGCATCAATGCCTGCGGCCATCACCATGTCGGCCATATCGGCATCCTCGGGGTCGAGAAGAAAGGCGCCGAGCTCTACCAGGTGACGCTCGGCGGCTCGGCCGACGAGAACACCTCGGTCGGCGAGATCATCGGCCGCGGCTTCAGTTCGGAAGAGATCACCGATGCCATCGAGCAGATCGTCGAGACCTATCTCGGGCTTCGGCTGGACAGAAACGAAAGATTCATCGACGCCTACCGCCGAGTCGGTCCCGCGCCGTTCAAGGAGGCGCTCTATGCTGGCGAAGCCAAGGCCGCTTGACCGTATCGTCGACGTCGAGGCCGGCATCGCCGCCCAAGCAGCGGGTCTCGACGCGCTCTACGGCCATCTGAAGCCGCTGGAGATCATCGAGCGGTCGACCCGGGAGTTCTTTCACGGCGAAATCGCCGCCGTCTCGTCCTTCGGCGCGGATTCGGCGGTGCTGCTGCACATGATCGCCGAGATCGACCGGACGCTGCCGGTGATCTTTCTCGACACCGGCAAGCATTTCGAGGAGACGCTCGGCTATCGTGACGCGCTGGCCGCCGATTTCGGGCTGAGCGATATCCGGGTGATCAGGCCCGACGATGTGGCGCTGGCAAGGATCGACCCGACCGGCAATCTGAACGAGACCGACACCGACGCCTGCTGCGACGTCCGCAAGGTCGAGCCGCTGGCGCGCGGCGTCGAGCCGTTCCGCGCCTGGTTCACCGGCCGCAAGCGCTTCCAGGCGGCGACCCGGGCAGCGCTGCCGGTGTTCGAGGCGGTCGGCTCGCGCATCCGCATCAATCCGCTGGCGCACTGGACGACATCGGACCAGGCCGGCTACATGCGCGCGCATGCGCTGCGTGAGAACCCGCTGGTCGCCTATGGCTATCTGTCGATCGGCTGTTTCCCATGCACGCAGCCGGTGCAACCGGGCGACGATGCGCGCAGCGGCCGCTGGGCCGGGCACGCCAAGACCGAATGCGGCATCCACTTGTCGGGGCTGGAAAGGTCGCTGACCGACGCCTCGCTTTAGGATATGTTGATATTCAGCCGGCCTGCAAACGGCGGCTTCCTGCGCTTCCGGCGCTCACGTACCCAAAGTACGCTCCGCTCCGGTTCTCGGAAGCCACGCAGTTTGGTCGCTTCGCGCCCGCCTTCGGTTCCGGCTCGGCCTGACCTGAATCTCAACGCACCCTGAGGTGCACCTTAGAATCTTTGGACTTGGGAATTTTCTTGATGAGCGATTTGATAGCCGAAAACGCCATGCGGCTGTGGACACCGGATGGGTTCCGCGAGGACGAGTGGGTTCATGCCGAAAGTGCCGAGGCGCTGGTCGGCAATGGCCGTTTCATCCTGCCGTTGCAAGCGTTTCTCGGCCTCGATCCGGAGGTGCGGCGGTCGGCGAAGGAGCGCATCGGTGTGCTGCTGCAGCCGGGCGATCAGCTCGAAAAGATCGCAGGCCTGCTCGATCAGCTGTCGCTGGTGGCGCTGGCATTTCCGGCGTTCAATGACGGCCGCTCGTTCTCCAAGGGCGAATTGCTGCGCAGCCGTTATCATTTTGCAGGCGCTATGCGAGCCACCGGGCAGGTGCTGATTGATCAGCTGCCGCATATGCTGCGCCTCGGCTTCGATGAATTCGAGATATCGCACCCGGTGCTGCTGAAGCGGCTCGAGCAAGGCCGCACAGGCGGACTGCCGCTGTTCTATCAGCCGGCGGTGAAGCCGGAGGCCAAAGGCCCGAAATATTCCTGGCGGCGGGTGCGCGCCGGCTGATCCGCTCCAGAGGGCCAGAAGCCTTCTGGTCGGACCACATTCCCGATTCAGCCTTTTATTTTGCGCCTCTCCGCCTTAGGATAGACCCATTATTTCGCGATCCGAATAAATGTGGCCACAAGGGAGGAACCGGGTATGGCTGGCAAGAAGATATTGATGCTCGTTGGCGAGTTCAGCGAGGAGTACGAGATTTTCGTCTTTGAACAGGCCATGCATGCGGTGGGCCACACCGTCCATGTCGTTTGCCCCGACAAGAAGGCCGGCGATATCCTGAAGACCTCGCTGCACGACTTCGAGGGCCACCAGACCTATACGGAAAAGCTCGGCCACGACTACATTCTCAACAAGACGTTTTCCGAGGTCAATCCGGCCGACTACGATGCCGTCTACGCGGCGGGCGGGCGCGGCCCGGAATATATCCGCATCGACAAGCGCGTGCAGGCGCTGGTGCGGCATTTCCATGAGACGGGAAAACCGATCTTCACCATCTGCCACGGCGTGCAGATCCTGATCGCGGTCGACGGCGTGGTGCGCGGCCGCGAAGTCGCGGCGCTGCAATATTGCGAGCCGGAAGTCACGCTGGCCGGCGGCATCTATATCGATGTTGCGCCGACCGGCGCCCATGTCGACGGCAATCTGGTGTCGGCCAAGGGCTGGCCGGGCCTTGCCGCGTTCATGCGCGAATGCCTGAAAGTGCTGGGCACCGAGATCCGCCAGGGCGAGATCCTGATGCGCGACCAGCGCCAGGCGGCTTAAGCTCGGAATGTGGAGCCCGCCGCCGCATCCTTGATGCGGCGGTGCGTCTACACGGCCATCCGCGCTTCGCGGAACGATACCAGCTTGCTGCGGCTCTCGTCCCACAGCGCCAGCTTGACGCAGCGCAGGCTGTCGAGGAGTGTGACGCGGCCGATCTCACGCAGCTCCGGATAGTCCCTCAGCACTTCCGGAAGCCGGTAGCATGGCACCTTGGCCGAGAGGTGGTGCACGTGGTGGACGCCGATATTGCCGGTGATCCAGTTCAGCACCGGCGGCAGGTCGTAATAGGACGAACCGTGCAGGGCAGCGTGCTGGAATTCCCACTCGGAGTCCTTTGTCCACTCCGTCTCCTCGAACTGGTGCTGGACATAGAACAGCCAGATGCCGGCCGATCCGGCGAGGATGACGATCGGCAAATGCACGACCAGAAACGCGCCGGGGCCAACGAACCAGATGAGCAGCGCGGCGATGACCGCGATGGCGAGATTGGTCGACATCGACGACACCCAGGGGGTGAAACCGCCCCGCATCATGCCCAAGGGCAGTCTCTGCTCGAAAATGAAGATCCATATCGGGCCAAGGCCAAACATCACCAGCGGATGGCGATAGAGGCGATAGGCGAGCCGGCCCCGCCACGACAGTTGCCGGTATTCGGCGACGGTCAGTGTCTTGATGTCGCCGGTGCCGCGCTCGTCGAGATTGCCGGCGCTGGCGTGATGGGTTGCGTGGGCGCGGCGCCAGCAATCGTACGGCGTCAGCGTCAGCACGCCAAGCACGCGGCCGATCCAGTCGTCGGCATAGCGATTGGCAAAAAAGGAGCCGTGGCCGCAATCGTGCTGGATCATGAAGATCCGCACCAGAAAGCCGGCGGCCGGAAGGATGAGGACCAGACCCCACCAATGGCCATAGGCATAAGCGGCCGAGGACAGTGCCCACAGCGTGGCGAAAGGAATGAGGGTGATGGCGAGTTCGACGGCGCTGCGACGCCTGTCGGGCTTTTTATAGCGCGACAGGATTTTCAACCAGGCACGCTTGCTGTTTGCCACAGCTTCGGGGGAAATCATGTTCATCATGAAACATAGGCGGAGCGGCACGCTGCCGCAAGGCGGAGATCACGCAAAGTTACTGCGGGTAAATGTCGCGCGATGGCGAGGAATTGCGGCCGCAATCGCAGGTCGCGTTGCTTGCGACGGTGTCTACCGACGGCGCCCGCCTGCGACCACCTTGGCTTCGACGCCGTCCAGGCGGTCGAGCAATTCCTTCAGACGGTCGGGAATATCGGACTCCGTGCGGAAGGCCGGCAAGGTGCGCAGAAAGCGCTTGGTCGCCTCGGTGCCGAGCTGGCGCCGGATATCGCCGGCGAGCCCGTCGCGTTTTTCGCCATTCCTGCGGGGCATCATCCAAAATCCTGTGTCGGCTTCGAAACTCTTCCAAGGGAGGAATGGTTCCCGCATTGTAGTGTCCCGGCAAGCAAAGCCGTCGGGTACGGTAAAGTTTGAATTAAAATCGAGAGGTCTGCGCCGTCCGCCATCAAGCGGCGACAGCGGCTGCAGTATCGCTTGCCCCTTGATTTTTGGCCGCTAAACCTCGATATCGGGCGCAAATCCACACCATTCGAAAATGACGGGAAACGGCGATGAGCGACCAGGCAAAAGACGAACGCGCGCCCGATGAAGCCGAGAAGACCGAGGCTGCCGCGGAGCCAAGGGAAGGTGGCGTCGACGGCGACTATGAAGCGCTTGTGCGGCTTCTGAAGGAAAACGAAGAGCTGAAGGATCGCGCGCTGCGCGTCGCGGCCGACATGGAGAACTTGCGTCGCCGCACCGCCCGCGACGTCCACGACGCGCGCGCCTATGCAGTCGCCAATTTTGCCCGCGACATGCTTTCGGTGTCAGACAATCTGCGCCGTGCGCTGGATGCCATCCCGGAGGAGGCCAAGGCGTCGGGCGATGCCGGCTTCAAGGCGCTGATCGACGGCGTCGAGATCACCGAGCGCGCCATGCTGTCGGCGCTGGAACGCCACGGCGTGAAGAAGCTCGAGCCCGAGGGCGAGAAATTCGATCCGAATTTCCACCAGGCGATGTTCGAGGTGCCCAATCCCGACGTACCGGCCAACACGGTCGTGCAGGTCGTGCAGCCCGGCTATTCGATCGGCGAGCGTGTTCTGCGGCCGGCCATGGTCGGCGTCGCCAAGGGCGGCCCCAAGCATGTGGCGAGCGAAGCGCCCGTCGAGCCGGGGCCGGTCAACGAGCAGGCCGAGAAGGATGCGTGAACTGGGAATAGTGCACCGTTCGGCAGCAACCGCCACCAAAGCGTGAGGGATGATCGACCGCCCCCCAACCTGTCCGAGTTCAGGGGGCGATCAAACAGGTCGCCGTGCAGGGCTTTCCTGCCCTCAGCCCAGCAGTTCACACCCATAGTGGCGGACCACGTCGGGGAATGTCTTCATGTCCGGCATTCCTTCGCCGTCCGGAGGGATGCGCCTGTCTCCGGCAGGCACACTGGTCGCTTCTAAAAGCTCCTCGAACCCACCGGGCGTGAAGAGGAACAGCATCCGGGCCGGCCCACGCTTGACCGTATAGCGGTGCGGCACATCGCGTGGCCCAAAGAGAAACGAACCGGGTCCAGCCATAATCGCCTTACCGCCGATCTCGAACTCGATCTCGCCTTCCATCACCAGGAATGACTCGTCCTCGCGATGATGGACGTGCAGCGGCGCCTCACCTTCGCTCTCGAGGACTTCAACCAGCGTGAACTGGCCCGCCGTCTGGGCTGCTGTCGCCTTGATCACCGCCAGCGAGCCAAGCCACCAGCGCGCCTCTCCATCCAAGGCGTGACTGCAAAAGGCGTGGGGAATGCTCCTGCCAGCTCCGCCGCTAGCCACAGCCGCCACAGAATGGTAGCCGACCTTGATCGAGGCGGAATTCACCATCGAGCAATAGTTTTTGATGCCGGGCAGGGTGGACCAGACCTCGCCAGCCGACTTGGCGCTGTCAATGTCCGCCCATTCGAGTATCTCCGTCCAGCCTCCCTCGGATTTAAGGAGGCGACGATTGATGAAACCCTTGAGCTTCCGCACCTCGTCATTCACTTCATCTCTGGTCTGCAGGAACATCTGCTCGGTGAATCCGGGCTTCAATGCAAATTCGGTGATTTCAACGACATTCGTGTCCATGACTTCCTCCCTTTGCTACCTGACCTTTGTTTCGCCTCCCGCATTCTGTTCGCTCAAGACGTGCTCGTTCGGCCTTGGCCTTTGAGCCAGCAGAGCGCCATTTCTGTTGCCGTTTCGACTGCGAGGTCCACCGTCATGCCGCGTATCCGCATCGCGTTGAACGTCGGAAAGTCGAATAGAAAGCTGATTGCCTGCACGACATCATCGCCGGGACCGTCGTTGGCCAGGGCCTCGCGCACGAATCCGGCCACCATGTGTCGCAGGTATTCCTCCCATTCCCGCATGGCTGGAAGCTCGCGCTCGCGCAGGTCGCTTTCGAGATGCCGTCCGCCACGGTGGTAGAAGGCGAACAGCTCGTTGGCGACCCGGCGCAACCGTTCTTTAGGGTGCGTCGCCCCGCCGATTATCTCAGTCACCGATTCGGGCGACGGAGGACGCAGACGCTCCATCAGCACTTCGCCGCACGCCGGCACCAGGTCATCCAGAGTAGGAAAATGCTTGTAGACGGTGCCAACGGCGACATCGGCTTCCGTAGCGATGTCCTTCCAAGTCGTGCCAAAGATGCCGTTCTGGGTGTGCAGCTTGATTGTCGCGTCGAGAATGCGCTGCCTCGTCTTGGCGAAGGCGGCAGTCCGGGAACCCATGCTGTAGCGGCGAGGGGACATAGACGTCCACTTAAATAATTGAATGAACAATTCAATCATTTAATTTACCTGGAGTCAATCCAGATTCGCAGGAGCCACTCGCTATTCCCCACTCGCTATTTCATTATTCACCCCATGAACCCGATCGAGCTTCTCGACTATGCCGGCGTCGCCGTCTTCGCGGCGACCGGTGCGCTGGCCGCCTCGCGCAAACAGCTCGACATTATCGGTTACCTGTTTCTGGCTAGCGTTGCCGGCATCGGGGGCGGAACGTTTCGCGACGTCATCCTCAACGTGCCCGTGTTCTGGGTGGGAAACCGCGACTATGTGCTAATCTGTGCAGCGGTGGCGGTCGTCGTCTTCTTCAGCGCACATCGTTTGGAGTCCCGCTACAAATTGCTGCTCTGGCTCGACGCCATAGGTCCTGCCGCATTTTCGGTGATGGGCGCGGCCAAGGGGCTGACGATCACCGGGTCACCTGCAGTTTCGATCGTCACCGGCATGCTCACCGCAACCCTTGGCGGCATTCTGCGCGATCTATTGACAGGCGAGCCTTCGGTGCTCCTGCGACCGGAGATCTACGTTACCGCAGCGCTTGCCGGCGCCGGCCTCTACACACTTGGCGATTTCGCCGGACTGCCGCCGCTTGCGTCGGGCCTGGCAGGTTTCATGGCGGCTTTCTGCGTACGCGGCGGCGCGCTGAAATTCGGCTGGGCCCTTCCGTCCTACAAAAGCAAGCCTGGCCGGCGTCCGGAAGATATTCCCTGATTTAAGGTGTCAGGCCGCAAACCGCTGCGCTTCTCCGCCATAATAATTGACGTAGCGGGCACCGATCTCCTTGACCGGCATCACCACGAACACGTCGACCGTCGAGAATTCACGGTCGATGACGCAGCCGTCGCCGATGCGCGCGCCGACGCGCAGATAGCCCTTGACCAGCGGCGGCATCGCGGCGATCGCCGCCTTGGTATTGACCGCCTCGATCGGCATCAGATCCATGGAACAATAGCGCCCGGCGACGGCGCGCACATCCCAGGATGAATTCGTCCGGCAGTGGTGGGCAAGATAGGTCAGCGCCTCCGCATGTGCCGCCGGCACGGTGCCGTGGAACGACGCGCAGCCGGTCATCACGCCGATGCCGTAATGGTTGATGTAGGCCCAGATGCCTTGCCACAGCGCCTCGATGGTGCGCTTCGAGCGGTATTCCGGCAGAACGCAGGAGCGGCCGAGCTCGAGGAAGCGCTGGCCGGGATGCCGCGCGATCAGCTTGGTCAGCTCGAATTCACCTTCGGAATAGAAGCCGCCGGCGGCCGCGGCAATCTCCTGCCGCAGCAGGCGGTAGGTGCCGACGATGCGGCGATGCTCGGGGCCGGAAAGCGAAGTATCGAAGACCAGCAGATGATCGCAGAGGGGATCGAAGCGATCGGCATCGCGGCGGTCCTGCATCTGGAACAGGTCCTTCCTGGCACCAAGCTCGTCGTAGAACACCCGGTAGCGCACTTCCTGCGCGGCAGCGATCTCGGCCTCGTTGCGGGCGAGCCGCACTTCGAGATTGCCGATGCGGCCGAGCGATGCGCCTTTTATGACGGCATCGGCGTTCCGGCCGACGAGCAAAGGCCCGCTGGCGTTCGGCCGAGCATCACATTCCGGCATGACTGTATGCACGAGTGATTCTCCTTCGAGCCATCCCTCTTGGCACGGGGATACGGTGTAGGTGCAACAGGATTGTGACAGTACCGTGATACGGCTCTGCGGGCAATACTTCGTCGGCTGGGTAATCTATCAACCGTCTATGTTGTGCCTCAGGCGGCCGCTTGCCCTTCGACCGCATGAACCAGGGCATCGGGGTCGAGCGGCTTGGTGACGAAGCCGCTGGCACCGTGAGCGAGCACGGCGTGGCGGGTCTTTTCCTGGCTGTCGGCCGACAGCACCATGATCGGCACCGGCGGCACCGCGGTCTCCTCCTCATGGCGGCGGATGGCGGCGATGGCGTCCAGGCCGTCCATGACAGGCATATGCAAGTCCATCAGCACCACGTCGTAACGGTGCTTGTGGCCGGTGCTGATGACCGCCTCGACGGCGGCCTTGCCGTTGCCGACCACTTTCACGCGATGCCCGGCCTTCAGCAGCGTGGCGCGGGCCAGCATGGCGTTGATGTCGTTGTCCTCGGCGATCAGCACCGACAGGCCCTGCTGGCGGGCGCCAATGGCGTGCCCCGCCTGCGCGCCGCGCCTTTGCAGTTGCGGCTCGGCGATGACCGGCGCGTGGCTGGTCAAAAGCACGCGCAGCAATGTCTCGCCGCGCACCGGCCTCGCAAGAAAGGTGGCGTAACCATTGGCACGGAACTCGCCAAGCATGCCACGGTCGGTCGGTGCGATCAGCGTCACTGCTTCGCAATCGGCAAATCCGCTCTGGCGCAGGCGCCTGAGCAGCCTGCCGTCGCTTTGCTCCATGGCAGCATCGATCAGCAGCACGTCGCAGCTCTCGGCGAAAGGGGTGGCCTGGGCGGCGGCGGTGGCCAGATCGACCGTGCCGCCATTGGCGCGAATGGTGCGGGCGAGGGCTTCGGCCTCGACCAGGTTCTTCGACACGATCACCGCATGCCGGCCCGACAGCGCGTCCTGGCGGATCTGCGGCGCCTCGACGGCGGAAATAGCGGGAATCTCGAAGACGAATTCGGACCCCTGGCCAAGCCGGCTCGACACAGAGATAGTGCCGCCCATGGCGGTCACCAGGCGCTTGGAAATGGCGAGACCGAGGCCGGCACCGCCATGCGCACGGGTCGAGGTGCCGTCAGCCTGTTCGAAGTCCTCGAATATGCGCTCCATGTCCTGCTCGCGCAGACCGGGGCCGGTGTCGGTGATGCTGAAGCGGATGCGGTCGGTGGTTTCGGTGCGGACGCGGGCGATGCTTGCCAGGACGCCGCCGCTGTCGGTGAACTTGACGGCGTTGCCGATGAGATTGAGCAGCACCTGCCTGACCCTGCCGGGGTCGGCGGTGATCAGCTGCGGCACGTCGGGTTCGACATGACAGCCGAGGCCGATATCCTTGGCAAAAGCCCGCGCCGCCAAAAGCTCGATGACATTGTCGGCGATCTCGCGCACCGACATCGGCTGCGGTTCGGGATCGAAGCGGCCGGCCTCGATCTTGGAGTAGTCGAGCAGGTCCTCGATCAGCGCCAGCAGCGCGCTGGCCGAGGTCGAGATGGCGCCGACATAGGTCCGCTGCTCGGGCGAAAGGCTGGTGTCGGCGAGAAGCCGGGCCATGCCCATGATGCCGTTCATCGGCGTGCGGATCTCGTGGCTGACGGTGGCGAGGAAGCGCGATTTGGCCTGGCTCGCATATTCGGCCCGCTCGCGGGCGGTGATCAGCGAGGATTCGGCGCGCTTGCGAGCGGTGATGTCGCGGGCGATGGCGCGATGCGAAACGGCGCCGCTGTCCTTGTCGCGCACCGACAGCTCGATCCAAGAGAACCAGCGTGGGCCGTCCGGCGTGCGAATGGCGACGTCGGTGGAACTCAGGCATTCATGATCGGAAAACGCGGCGTCGGGGACGATGCCGACATCGATGCCTAGTTCGGCCAGGGTCTTGCCGGCAAGGTCGCGCTGGTCGGTTTCGACAAGGTCGGCGAAAACCTTGTTGGCGTAGACAATGTGGCCGTCGCGGTCACGATGGACGACGAGATCGCCGAGTGCATCGATCAGCCCGCGAAAGCGCTCCTCGCTCTCCTGCATCTCCCACATGCGGTCGGCCAGCGTCTCGATTTCGGCGCGGCTGCGGGCGGTCGTGGCATCGAGCAGGGCCACCGCGCGGCGCTCGGTGCGCCTGTTGCGCAGATGCATGGCGAGCCCGGCGATGGCTGTCGCCAAAAGGCCGATGGTGATGAAGATCGGCGCCCCGGTCAGATGCGAAAAGCCTGCCAGCACGACGATGGCGACGAGCGTCAGGAAGGGCAGGCCTTCGCGGTTGGAGGCCGGCAGTTCCGGCGCCAGCGGTGGCGCGGCGACAAGCTGCCGTCCTGGCGCCGCGGGGGCCGTCCCATCGGCCCGTTCGGCTGGTTCCGCCTCTCTGAAGCCGGGTTCCGCAATCATACGGAAATCCTGCCAGACAGAGCTTATCGAAGGTTGTGGTTGATCGCTCGAATTTTACCGGTCGCGCTCTTTTTTATCCCTTGGGGGCTCACATATCCACCACCACGCGGCCGCGGATCTTACCCTCGACGATGTCATGCGCGGCGCCGATGATGCCGTCGAAGCCGATGCTCGTCGACAGGCTGGCAAGCTTTGCGTGGTTGAGATCGGCGCCGATGCGGCGCCAGGCCTCGAGGCGGACCGCCTTCGGCGCCATCACCGAATCGATGCCGAGCAGCGAGACGCCGCGCAGGATGAAGGGGGCGACGCTGGCCGGCAGGTCCATGCCGCCGGCGAGGCCGCAAGCGGCAACGGCGCCGCCATAGGAGGTCATCGACAGAACGTTGGCCAGCGTGTGACTGCCGACCGCATCGACGCCGCCGGCCCAGCGTTCCTTGGCGAGCGGTTTTGCCGGCTGGGCGAGCTCGTCGCGTGAAATCACTTCCGCAGCGCCGAGGTCGATCAGATAGGGGCTTTCGGCAGCGCGGCCGGTCGAGGCGATGACGTGATAGCCGAGGCTGGACAGGATCGAGACCGCGACCGAGCCGACGCCACCGGCAGCGCCGGTCACCACCACCGGGCCGCGATCGGGCACGATGCCGTGCCGCTCCAGCGCGATGACGCAAAGCATGGCGGTGTAGCCGGCGGTGCCGACCGCCATCGCATCATGCGGGCTCATGCCGTCCGGCAACGGCACCAGCCAGTCGCCCTTGACGCGGGCGCGCCCTGCAAAGGCGCCGAAATGCGTCTCGCCGACGCCCCAGCCGTTCAATATGACCTTGTCACCCTTGCGCCAGCCAGGATTGGAAGACGAGATGACGGTGCCGGCGAAATCGATGCCCGGCACCAGCGGCCAGCGCCGGATCACCGGCGCCTTGCCGGTAATTGCAAGACCGTCCTTGTAGTTCACCGTCGTCGCCTCGACCGCGACGGTGACGTCGCCCTCCATCAGGTCTGCCTCGGTAAGCTCGGTCACCGCGATTGACTGGTTTTTCTCGGCGTCACGCGAAACGAGCATGGCTTTGAAGGTTTCGGGCATTTTTTCTCCTCGGGCTTGCAGATCAGAATGTGCGGCGCCAGGCGAGTGAGGTCAATCGCTCGACGCTCCGCGCCGCCAGCCAATGAGTTCGTCGAAGACGACCAGCACGGCACCGACCGAAATGAAGGCATCGGCGAGGTTGAAGATCGCGAAGGACCAGACCGGCGTGTGAAACAGAATATAGTCGATGACATGACCGTAGATAGCGCGGTCGATCAGATTGCCGAGCGCGCCGCCGACGATCAGCGCGAAGCCGATGCGGGCAAGCAGGTGGCCCGGCGGCGTGCGGGCCGCAAGGTAGAGCACGAAAGCGACCACCAGAACCGCGACGACCACCAGGCCGGTGTCGCCGAAGGACGAAAACAGCGAGAACGCGATGCCGGTGTTGTAGGTGCGGTACAGCGCCAGGAACGGAAGCAGGTCGAGCCGTTCCTGAAAGGCAAGACCGGTTTCGACTAGGTATTTCACCCACTGGTCGAGCGCTATCGCGGCGACGACCAGAAGAGCATACGGCCTGCAGGACTTCATGGTTTGCAGTTTCACGGTTTGAGATGTCACGATCTGGCGTCCTCCGGGACGAGCTTCAGCGCGCCGCGCCGGATCTCGAACAGCATGACGCCGGTGGCCACCGCAAGGTTGAGCGAATCGGCGCGGCCGGCCTGCGGTATCCGCAGCAGTTTGTCGCAGCTTGCGGCAAGCTCGTCAGGCAGGCCTTGCTGCTCGTTACCCATCATCAAAAGCACCGGGCCTTTTGAAAAATCGACCGAGCGGTAGTCGACCGCACCCTTCAGATGGGTGCCGGCGACGAGGCCGGGAAAGCTCGTTCGCCAGGCGAGAAAAGCTTCGGGCGACGCCTTGGCGACCGGCACGGCGAAAATCGAGCCCATGGTGGCGCGCACCGTTTCGACCGAAAAGGGATCGGTGGTCTCGCCGACCAAGATGACGCCCCTGGCCCCGACAGCGTCGACCGTGCGGATGACGGTGCCGAGATTGCCGGGGTCGCGGACGCGGTCGAGCGCCACCCAGACGTCACCGTCACGGGCGCGGATGTCCTTCAACGGCAGGAATTTCTGCGAGAACACGCCGACGACCATTTGCGGATTGTCGCGGCGGGTGATGGCGACCAGCACTTTTTCCGAAACTTCAAGGACGGTGCCGCCGGCGGCGACCGTGCGCGCCGCGATCTTTTCAACCGCCGTATTGCCACGTCCGGCCTTGACGAAGACCAATGTCCTGATCGACCAGCCGAGATCGAGCGCGTCGATGACCAGCTTCAGGCCTTCGGCCATGAAGGCATTCTGCTGGTCACGGAATTTCTTCAGCGCGAGCGCCTTGATGTCCTTGACCAGCGGGTTGGCGAGGCTGGTGACTTCCTTCACCTGCCCTGGCGCGCCCGCGTGCCGTTCGTACGCACTCATTCAGGCCACCCAGCGTGAGAACAGCGAGGTCGAAAGCGCCCGACCGGCAGACTTCTCGCGGATGATCAATTCACCCGACTCGACCGTGCCGCCCATGCCGGCGAAGGTGTCGCGCATCAGGGCATGGATGGCGAAAAAAGAGGCGCGGATCGAATAGGCGGTCAGTACCACGGCGAGCGGCTTCGGCGTCAGGATCGCGCGGCAGATATCGGTCAGCGCCGGCAGGTCCTCGAACAGCTGCCAGACCTCGCCCTTCGGTCCGCGGCCATAGGCGGGCGGGTCGAACAGGATGATGTCGTAGCGGCTGCCGCGGCGCTCCTCGCGCTCGGCGAATTTCACGGCATCGTCGACGATCCAGCGGATCGGCTTTTGCGACAAGCCCGCCATTTCCTGGTTTTCGCGCGCCCAGCCGATCGCCTTCTTGGAAGCATCGACGTGGGTGACCTCGGCGCCGGCACGCGCCGCCACCAAGGAGGCAAGGCCGGTGTAACCGAACAGGTTCAACACCTTCACCGGCCGTTTTGCCGCCGCGATCAGTCCGGCCATGTGGTCCCAGTGCGAGGCCTGCTCGGGAAAGACGCCGACATGGCGAAACGAAGTGAAGCGGCCGAGATAATCTATGCCGTCATGCTTCATCGGCCAGGTCTCGCCGAGCGGCGTCTTGGGGAAGCGCCAGCGGCCGATGCCTTCCTCGTCGGTATCGCCGGTGAAAATGGCGTCGGCGCGCTCCCAGTCCCTGGCCGGCAAAGCCTTTTGCCAGATCGCCTGGCCCTCCGGCCGTACGATGCGGTAGGGGCCGTATTGCTCGAGTTTTTCTCCGGCGCCGCTGTCGAGCAGCGCGTAGTCCTGATTGGGGCCGACCTCGAGGATCAGCGGCAGATGTTCGGCAGGCAGCGCGCCATCGCGGCGGGATAGAGGGCGCGGCGCGGCTTTCGGCTCGGACCGGTCCTGCAGTTTAGGCTCCGAACCGGCGGTCAGGCCGGCGTCGCGCCGCCGCGGCTGCTCCGCCCCGCCCTTCGCGGGCGGGCGGCTGTCGCGGCGTTTGTCGCGAAAAGGTTTCAAGAAGGCGCATCTCCGGAAGGCGGCTCGCCGCTTCTGCCACAGCACATTGACCGGCGCAACAAAAGGGCTGCCGACGTGTGCAACCGGATCAGCCGCGCCTGATCGACAGCAGGCCGACTGCGAGCGTTATGAAACCAACGGCCTTGAAGCCGGTGACGACCATATGGCCGGTTTCCCAGCGGCTCCGGATACTTTCGAAATTGTCCGGGATCGGTCCAGGCACCCAGGTGGCCAGGACATCGTTTGCCGGTTTGACCAGGGTAAACCACGCCACGAGGGCCATCAGATAAAGCACGGTGGCGGCCAAAATCCACCAGAATGCCGGGCGGTCGCTGCGCAGCATACAGGCGAGAAGCCCCGGACAGGCGATCGCGGCCACGTCCAGCGGTGCGCCGACAATCGCGAAGAATTGGAACTGAGCGTTGAAGACAGTGGTTTCACGCCAGAGCGAAGGCGGCCATCTGGTCAGCCGCGGCACCGATTCCAGCACATGGGCGAAGGATGGTCCGAGGCTGAGCGCAGCGACGATTGCGGTCAAAACCGACCAGAACAACAGGAACCCGCGTATATCCATAATGGCCAGACAACGGCGTCGGGGCGCAGACGTTCCCGTCCGCCACCATGTCGCTTGCCGCCGAAAGTGCTGGGGCTCTATCGTGATTGAAACTAGGTCATGATTCATGTCCCGTGCTGAACGCCTGCTCGACCTGATCCAGATCCTGCGCCGGCATCGCCGGCCGGTCAGCGGCCGCAGCCTTGCGGGCGAAATGGGTGTGTCGATCCGCACGCTCTATCGCGATATCGCCACGCTGCAGGGGCAGGGCGCGCCGATCGAGGGCGAGGCGGGGTTGGGTTACGTGCTCAGGCCCGGTTTCATGTTGCCGCCCTTGATGTTCACCGATGAGGAGATCGAGGCGATCGTGCTCGGTTCGCGCTGGGTGGCCAAGCAGCCGGACTGGCGGCTTGCGAACGCCGCCACCGACGCGCTGGCCAAGATCGCCGCGGTGCTGCCGGACGATTTGCGCGAAGAGCTCGATGCCTCGACGCTGCTGGTCGGGTCGCGCACCGAGGTCACCGAAGGCATCGATCTCGGTGTGGTGCGGCAGGCCATCCGCGAGGAGCGCAAGCTGATCTTTGTCTATCGCGACGCCGGCGGCGCTGCCTCCGAGCGCACCGTCTGGCCGTTCGCACTCGGCTTCTTCGACAAGGTGCGCGTCGTCGCGGCCTGGTGCGAGATGCGCCAGGATTTCAGGCACTTTCGCGCCGACCGGATATCCGGCCTCAATGCCACCGAGATGCGCTATCCGCGCCGCCGTCAGGTGCTGCTCAAAGAATGGCGGGCGACGCTCGACACGCCAAGCTAAGGCTGCTGCTCAGTTGAGACTGCTGCCAGAATCTGGCAGTGGCATACGGTATGCTCCTCCAGTCGAAACCATCTGGAGAGCAATTCATGACACCGCCCAATTTCGTCATCCTCTATGTCGACAAGCCTGAGCAAAGCGGCGCCTTCTATAGCGCGCTGCTTGGGCGGCAGCCGGTCGAGACCTCGCCGACCTTCGTGCTGTTCGTGCTCGACAACGGCTTCAAGCTCGGCCTCTGGTCGCGTCACACCGTGGAACCGGCCGCTGCGGCAGCAGGCGGTGGCGCCGAGATCGTCTTTGCGCTGGACACGCCGGGTGCCGTCGACGCCACCCATGCCGAGTGGGCCGGCCGCGGGCTGAAAATTCTGCAGACGCCGACCGACATGGATTTCGGCCGCACCTTCGTCGCGCTTGATCCCGACCGCCACCGGCTGCGGGTTTATTGGCAAAGGGAGTAAGGCAGTAGGGCAGTAGGGGAGTACGTGACAGGAAACATAGCTGGCGCGGCGCCGCACGATCAGTGCGGTTTCCTACTGCCCTACTGCCCTACTGCCCTACTGCCCTCCTGCCCTACTGCCCTACGCTTGCGCGATACACGGCAATGCCGGCGGCGAGGTCCTCGAGGGCTGCGCCGACCGACTTGAACAGCGTGATCTCGTCGTCGTTCTGCCGGCCTTTTTTCTGGCCGCGCGTGAGTTCATAAAGGTCGGCGACGATGGCTTCCGGCTTCAGAACGCCGGAGGCCAGCGGCTGGACGATGTCACCGGCTTCCTTGGTGGCGCCGGCGCGGGTGTCGACATAGACGCGGGCGCGTGCAATCGCGTCGTCGTCGCTTTCGCGCATCGCCGGCGTGAAGCCGCCGACCAGATCGACATGGGTTCCGGGCTTCAAGAGGGCGCCCCTGATCAGTGGCGTGGTGGTGATGGTCGCCGATGACACAATATCGGCCTGGCCGAGTTCGGCGTCGAGATCGCCTGCTGCTTCGGCCGAAAAACCCTCGGCACGCAATTTTGCCGCGACCTTTTCGGCATTCGCCGGCGTGCGGTTCCAGATGCAGATGTTCTTGATCGGACGCACCGCCGAATGCGCCTTTGCAAGGAATGGCGACAGCGCGCCGGCGCCGACCACCAGCAGCCGCGATGCGTCCTCGCGGGCCAGATAGGAGGCAGCCAGCGCCGAGGCACAGGCCGTGCGCCACTGTGTCAGCCTCTGGCCATCGATCAAGGCCTGAGGCTCGCCTGTGGCGCCGTCGAGCAAGAGGTAAAGCCCCATCACCGCGGGCTTGCCGACGGCATTGTTGTCAGGCGACACGGTGACGATCTTGACGCCGATATGGCCATCGGCCGAGGTGCCGGCTGCGTTGAAGTCGGTCCAGGCCGGCATCAAAAGCAGCGTCGAGGCGGCGCCATCGGGCCGCTCGACCGTGTGATGGTGCCTGACCGGCTGCACGGCGCCATCGCGAAAGGCGGCGCGCAACGTCTCGACCAGCCCGGAAAAGGTCAGCGCGCGGTCGACCTCGGCGGCGGAAATGGTCAGCATGAAAGGCTCCGTGGAGAACTGGGCCGGTTGTGCTTCAGGCCCGAGCCGCGGCTCAGTTCGTCGGCTTCGGCAAGGCTGGGCTCTGCGACCCGGTGGGCGCGCGGCTGACCGCCTGGCGCAGGTTCTCTGCCTCGGCGCCGCGCTGGCGCGCCAGCTTGCGGTAGCGGCCCTGCTTGATCCAGGTCGCCAGGCTGCCGACGATCATGCCGATGGCCAGCGCCAGGAACAGGAAAATGAAGAGCGGCACGGTCAGCGTCAGCGCCGGATTGCCGGGATTGAACGGATCGAGTGTGAAGGCCACCGGTTCGCGGTTGGCTACGGCCAGCGCAATCAGGATGACGGCCAGCGGCACGAAAACCACGATGAGGAGAAAGCGATTAAACATGTTTTTCCGTTCGGAAGCAAAGGCACCAGCGGTGGCGGGCGCCGCGCCTATTTGCCTCCGTTCAGCCTTTCACGCAATTCCTTGCCGGTCTTGAAGAACGGTACCCATTTCTCCTCGACCTCTACGGATTCGCCGGTGCGCGGGTTGCGGCCGGTGCGGGCAGGACGATTTTTCACCGAAAACGCGCCGAAGCCGCGCAACTCGACCCGGTTGCCCTCGGCAAGCGCGTCGGTGATTTCATCGAAGATGGCGCTGACAATGTTTTCGACGTCGCGCAGGAAAAGATGCGGATTACGCGTGGCGATGATCTGCACAAGTTCGGATTTGATCATGAAAAGGCTCCCCGTAAAAGCAGTGCCGCCGAAATTATCAGAATGATTTTATTTGGTTTTTCACTCGTCCCAAGCGGTTCCTCAAGGGTGCCAGACGGAAACGAGACCGTCAAGAAACAAGCGGTCCGCTCCAATTTCGTGAAGGACGTCGCCGTCATGGCCGGCCAGGCCAAGCGCAGCACCGACGGTCTGCGCCATCGCTTTGGAGAACAGGAAACCGCCGCGTTTTTCCGTGTCCTTCCATTCCACCACCTTGAGCTTGGCATCGACACCCTTGCCTGCAAGCCAGTCGATTGCTTCGGCCTCGCCGCCGACCGCGTCGATCAATCTGTTGGTGACCGCCTGCCGGCCGGTGAAGATCGACCCGTCTGCGAGCGCCAGCGCGTCCGGCTTGGTCATGTTGCGGCGCTCGGCGACGATGCCGACGAACCAGTCGTAGCTGTCGAGGATGAGCTTGCGGACCATGGCGCGCTCATCGTCATTGGTCGGCTTGAAGGGAGAAGGCGAGGCCTTCAAGGGCGAGGATTTCACCTCCTCCAGCTTGACGCCGAGCTTGTCCATGAGGCCGCTGACGTCCGGGTACTGGATCAGCACGCCGATCGAGCCGACGATCGAGGATTTGCGTGCGACAATATGGTCGGCCGCGGTGGCGATCATGTAGCCCGCCGAAGCCGCGAGCGTGCCGACCTCGGCCACCACCGGCTTGTCGGCAGCGAGCTTGCGCACTGCCTCGTAGATCGATTCGCCACCGACGGTGGTGCCGCCGGGTGAATCGATCGACAGGATCACAGCCTTGACGCGCGGCGACTGACGGATTGCCTCCAGCCGCTTGATCAGTTCTTCGTCTTCGGTGATGGTACCTTCGATCTTGACCTTGGCGATGTGGTCGACAGCCGCGCCGGTGAAGTCGTCACCATAGATCCACGCCGAAAAGGCGATCAGCCCGGCTGCGGCGACGATAATCGCCGCGACACGCCAGAATGTCAGCTTGCGGCGCAAGCGGCGGCGGTCGATCAGGTCGTCGGCTCTCAATGCCATGGTCAGCCTCGTAGTCGGTGGGAGCAAATGCTTTTAAAGCAACCATTCGCGCCCGGCTACCGTTTCCTGACGGCCTTGCGCCAAAGGCCGTCTTAGGCATTCGCGACAAGCCTCAACCTGTCACGTTCTACAGGCTCTAACACTGTGCGCCCATATCTGGTATGAGGTACAGGCTGCGCTGGGGCCATTTTCATTGTACAGGGGCGGCTGTCACATTTTTGCGGTTTTCCTCGGCTTGTGCTTGCTTGAGGGCGCCGGCACCCCACCTATAGGGCGGCCTGGCGGGCAGGGGTTTAGAAGAAGCAGTCATGTTAGCGGGACCAATCGAACCGACCAACACCGAGACGGAGTTGGCTCCCAAGGCCGCAGGCCGGGCGCGGGTCGACGCGTTTGACGTTGCGCAGCGTCATTCGCGCCGGGTCCGTATCCTCAAGCTGGCCGTGCCGCTGGTCGCTGCCGTGATTGCGGTCGCGTTTCCCGTCTATTCCTATCTCATGGCTCCTGCTGCAATCGAGGTGCAGGCCGACGGCGGCGCCTTTGCCGATGGCAAGCTGGTGATGGCCAACCCCAAGCTCAACGGCTTCACCAAACAGAACCTGCCCTATTCGATGACAGCCCTGCGCGCCATACAGGATGTCAGCAAACAAGGCATCATCGATCTGGAAGGCATCAAGGCCAAGCTGCCGATGGCGGCCGACAACACGGCCGCCATCGATGCCACGCACGGCACCTATGATCGCGACGGCAACACGCTCAGCCTGACCAGCGATGTGACCGTGTCGACCACGGACGGTGTGGTGGCAAAATTCAAATCAGTCTATCTCGACATGGGCGAAGGCACTATGAAGACAAGCGAGCCCGTCGATGTCAGCCGCGGCGGGTCGCGGATCAGGGCGGATTCGATGTCGGTCCAGGACAATGGCAAGGTCCTGGTTTTCGAGAACAAGGTGCGCGTCGACATCGATCCCGCCAGTTTGAAGGCGGCAGAGGCAAAGAGCGGAGAGACCAATGCGGTTCAGTAGTTCGGCACGGCGCCTCGCCGCGATTTCGGCGTTGCTAACCTTGGGGCTGACCTTGGGGACGGCGCCGTCGCTGGCGCAATCCAGTGCCACCAGCCAAATGTCCGGCCTCAGGCTGTCGGGCGACAAGCCGATCCAGATCGAAAGCGACAAGCTCGAGGTGCGCCAAGCGGAAAGCGTTGCCGTCTTCACCGGCAACGTCAACGTCGTCCAGGGTCCAACCGTGCTCAAGGCCGGCAAAATGACGGTCTATTACGTCAGGGATGCAGGCGCCGCCAAAAGCGCCCAGCCGGCGGGTGCCGCGGCAATGACCGGATCCGCCAACATCGACCATCTCGAGGTCGACGATAAGGTCTACATCAAATCGGACAATCAGGTTGCCACCGGCGACCGCGGCACCTTCGACATGAAGACCGAAGTGCTGGTGCTTTCGGGCAGCAAGGTCGTGCTCTCGCAAGGCGACAACGTGCTTGTCGGCTGCAAGCTTACCGTGCAGATGAAGAGCGGCCTTGCTCAGGTCGACGCTTGCGGCGGCCGCGTCATGATGTCGATCACGCCGCCGGCGAAGTCTGGAGCAGCGAAACCCTGATGACCGGTATATCGTCGCTGCTGGCGCGTCTTCCAGGGCGTGCCGCCAGCAAACTTGCGGCACCGGCCAGGGTCACCGTCGAAGCGGCAAAGTTCAAGGGAACCTTGATCGCCAAGGGGCTGACCAAAAGCTACAAGGGCCGCAAAGTCGTCAGCGGCGTGACGCTGGGCGTGCGCGCCGGCGAGGCGGTTGGGCTGCTCGGCCCCAACGGCGCCGGCAAGACGACCTGTTTCTACATGGTAACCGGCCTGGTGCCGGTCGATGAAGGCACGATCGAAATCGACGGTTTCGACGTCACGTCGATGCCGATGTATCGCCGCGCCCGTCTCGGCATCGGCTATCTGCCGCAGGAAGCCTCGATTTTTCGCGGCCTGAATGTCGAGCAAAACATCCGGGCCGTGCTCGAAGTGGTCGAAAAGAGCCGCAAGGAGCGTGAGCGCCTGCTCGACGAATTGCTCGAGGAATTCCACATCAGCCATCTGCGCAAGGCTCCGTCGCTGTCGCTCTCCGGCGGTGAGCGGCGACGCCTCGAAATTGCCCGCGCCTTGGCAACCCGCCCCGCCTACATGTTGCTCGACGAACCTTTCGCCGGCATCGATCCGATCGCCGTCGCCGACATCCAGCAGCTCGTGCGCCACTTGACGGCACGTGGCATCGGCGTTCTGATCACCGACCACAATGTCCGCGAGACACTTGGCCTGATCGACCGCGCCTACATCATCCATGCCGGCCAGGTGCTGACTCATGGTCGAGCCGACGAAGTGGTCGCAAATGCCGATGTGCGGCGGCTTTATCTCGGCGAGGGATTTACGCTCTAAGTGCGAAATTCCGGCTCGAGCGGGATTTCCGGCGGAGTCCAGCAGCTTTTTCTTCAATTTTCTGCCTGAAAACGCTCCGACAGGCGAGTTTCACCGCTCCTCGCCTTGACAAGCAAAAGCCGGGCCAGTTTCTATGCTGGCCTGGAAAATTCCTTCCAGCAGTGCGGGTGCGTAGACGGAGCGTTTGAAACCGAACCATGGCGTTGGCGGCAAAACTACAGCTACGACAGTCACAGTCGCTGGTGATGACGCCGCAGCTGATGCAGTCGATCCGCCTGCTGCAGTTCACCCATCTCGAGCTGGAACGCTTCATCGACGACGAGATCGAACGCAATCCCCTGCTGGAACGCGCCGAACCGCAGGAGGACGCCGCCAGCGACCAGGCGCAGAAGGGCGACGCTGCATCGGAACCGGCTGCCGACGGCGACTGGTTCGAGGCGGAAACGGCGTGGAGCGCCGAGGCGATCTCGGAAAAGCTCGATACGTCGCTGGAAAACCTGTTTCCTGACGATCCTGGTACGAGCGAGCGGCTCGGGCCCGACCTGACGGCACAATGGAAATCGGCGTCCGGCAACGGTTCCACCTCTTCCTCCGACGGCTTCGACGTCGCCGATATGGCGGCGGCGGCCATCACGTTGCGCGACCATGTCGGCGAGCAGGTGGCGCTCGCCTTTGCCGATCCGGCGGCGCGCCTGATCGCCGGCGAGCTTGCCGACGGCCTCGACGAGGCCGGCTACCTGCGTGCCGACATGGCCGAGATCGCCGCCCGCCTCGGCACGGACGCCACGGCGGTGGCAACGGTCCTGGCGGTCTGCCAGACATTTGAGCCCGCCGGCATATTCGCCCGCGACCTCGCCGAATGCCTGTTGCTGCAGCTGGCCGTGCGCGACCGGCTCGATCCGGCGATGAAGGCGCTGATCGCCAATCTCGAACTCCTGGCACGGCGCGATTTCCAGACGCTGAAGCGGATTTGCGGCGTCGACGAGGAGGATCTGCTCGACATGCTGGCCGAGATCCGGGCGCTCGACCCGCGGCCGGGAATGGCGTTTTCGCGCGGTGCCAGCGATGCGATCGTGGCCGACGTCGAGGTGCGTGCAGCCAATGACGGCAGCTGGACGGTCGAGCTCAATGCCGAGACGCTGCCGCGCGTGCTGGTCGATCACATCTATTTCGCCCAGGTCACGCCACATGCGAAAAACCAGGCGGAAAAGGATTTCCTTGCCGAATGCCTGCAGAACGCCAACTGGCTCACGCGCAGCCTCGACCAGCGGGCGAAGACCATTCTCAAGGTGGCCTCTGAGATCGTGCGTCAGCAGGACGCTTTTCTCGTCCACGGCGTGCGGCACCTGAAGCCGCTCAACCTGCGCACGGTGGCGGACGCTATCGGCATGCACGAATCAACGGTCAGCCGGGTCACGGCAAACAAATACATGCTGACGCCGCGCGGTGTGTTCGAGCTGCGCTATTTCTTCACCGCCTCGATCGCTTCGTCAGGTGGCGGCGATGCGCATTCGTCGGAAGCGGTGCGCGACCGCATAAAGCAGCTGATCGACGAGGAGAAAGCCATCGATGTGCTTTCCGACGATGCCATCGTGGACATGCTGCGGGAAAGCGGCGTCGATATCGCCAGGCGCACGGTGGCCAAATACCGGGAAGGCATGAACATACCCTCTTCGGTGCAGCGGCGGCGCGAAAAACGCGCTTTGGCCAGCGCCGGCCGTTGATCTCCGGCGGAATTTCCACAGCTTTCGCCCTTCATTGACAAGCGGCGACGAAGTGGCTAGAAGCCCGCCCGCATGAGACGGGCTGGCGAGTGGATTTGAGTTCGCCGATGCCCGCACGAGAGATGGTCCGTCACGACGTAGGCCACGGGACGGCCAAGAAGGCGGCTTGTGATCAACCGGAAAGTTCGGATCTAAAATCGGCGCAAGTGACGCCGCAAAAGCTTGTGCGCGCGGACCACGAGTATAAACTCGGGACAGTTTGAAGCCTGAGCAAGGAAGGTCAGTTTTCAGATGACACTGCGCATATCGGGAAAACACATGGATATCGGCGATGCGTTCCGTACGCGCATCAACGACCGTGTCGGGGAAGTGATCGGGAAATATTTCGATCGGGGCTTTTCAGGGCAAATCGTAGTCGTCAAATCGGGGTCGCGCTACACGGCCGATTGCATGATCCGGCTGGACTCCGGTGCTTCGCTGCAGGCGACCGGCGATGCCCAGGATCCAACGCTTGCCTTCGATACCGCGGCAGACCGTCTGGAAACGCGCCTCAGGCGCTACAAGCGCCGGCTGAAGTCGCACAATTCGGGCAATAGCAACGGCGAGCTCACCGACGTCGCCTATACGGTGATGGCGCCGCTTGCCGACGACGAGGAGGATATACCGGAGAATTTCGCGCCGGCCATCGTCGCTGAATCGACTATGACGCTGCGGACCATGTCGGTGGCGTCAGCGGTGATCGAACTCGACACCAAGGACAGCCCGGTCCTGGTCTTCCGCAATGCCGGAAATGACCATCTCAACATCGTCTATCGCCGGCCGGACGGGAATATCGGCTGGATCGACCCGTCCACGGCCAAGGTCGCGCAGGGGTAAAGACCAGCCGCACGCGAGCGTGGGGACTGGCGACGGCAGGCGAACAAGGGATTTCAAGCATGGATCTGAGCGATCTCGTCAGCGTTCCGGCAATCATGCCGGCGTTGAAGGCGAACTCCAAAAAGCAGCTGCTGCAATTGCTGTCCGAAAGGGCGGCGGCGATTTCCGGCATTCCGGAGCGAGAGGTGTTCGACACCATCCTGCAACGCGAGCGGCTCGGCTCCACCGGCGTCGGCAACGGCATCGCCATTCCGCACGGCAAGCTGGCTGGGGTGAAGCGGATCGCCGGCGTTTTTGCCCGGCTGGAGACACCGGTGGACTTCGAGGCCCTCGATGATCAGCCGGTCGACCTGGTGTTTCTGCTTTTGGCTCCCGAAGGTGCCGGCGCCGACCACCTCAAGGCGCTGTCGCGCATCGCGCGGGTGCTGCGCGACGCCGACACGGTTGCCAAGATCAGGGGCACGCGCGACGCCGTGGCCATCCATGCGCTGCTGTCGGACACGCAGGCCTCGCACGCCGCTTGAGGTTTGATTAAATCCGTTGAAGGGCCGCCGTGAGCGGCCCTGTCCGTTTCCAGCCAGATCGCTGCGCCGTATTTGTCAGTGGATAACGACGTTAGTGGATAGCGACCGGGGTCAGATCGTTTTCCAGCGCGCCAGCCAGTGCCCGGTCGCGAGCGTCCGAAAGCAGGATCGGCTGGCCATTAGCGGCAAACAGGGCCCACAGTTCCAGACCCGGCGCGATTTCGCCGAGGCCCGGGAAACGGCCGCGCAGATCGTCGCTCGACACTTTCCTGAGATAGGCGACCGAACCTTCGCCGAGATGGGCGAATTCGCCGCTGGTCATGATGATATTCTCGTTAGTTCTGGTCATTTCAAGCCTCCTTGCCGCGAGACGCCGCTCAAGGCCATCCCGCATGAGAGCTATCGGCAAAAATCAGTCTTTCACCGATATGTTTATTTTTCGTACCAGCCGTTCGGATTCCGGCCGATCGAGATCGATCAACAGAAGGCCGTTCTTCAATTCCGCCGCAATCACCCGCATGCCGTCGGCCAGCACGAAACAGCGCTGGAACTGGCGCGCGGCGATGCCGCGGTGGAGAAATTCGCGCTCGGTGTCGTCGTTCTGACGGCCGCGCACGACCAACTGGTTCTCCTCCGTTGTGACATCGAGATCGCTTTCCGCGAAACCGGCGACGGCGAGCGTGATACGCAGCCTTTCGGTTTTGCCGTCGGCACCGCTGAGGCGCTCGATGTTGTAGGGAGGATAGCTGTCACCGGACTTTGCCAACCGCTCCAGCGTCTTTTCCATGGAATCGAAACCGAGGAGAAGCGGGCTGGAAAAAGGCGTCATTCGGCTCATGTTACAGTGTCCTCTCAAGAGCGACATAAAGTGGAAAAACCCGGATGGCATTTTTCCCGATGGTCTTGATATGGTCCGCCGCCCGGCAGACTTCAAGCCGTCACACGTCCCGCCCAAAAAGACTTGCCAAAACAAGGAATTGAAATGCCCCAATCCCGCAGGATCATCATCGACACTGACCCCGGCCAGGACGATGCAGTCGCCATATTGCTGGCGCTCGGCAGCGCCGAGCTGGAGATCGTCGGCATCACCGCGGTGGCCGGCAACGTGCCGTTGAAACTTACCGAAAAAAACGCCCGCAAGGTCTGCGAGCTGGCCGGCCGGACGGACGTCAAGGTCTATGCAGGCGCCATCCGGCCGCTGGCGCGCGAACTGGTCACCGCCGAGGAAGTGCATGGCAAGACCGGCCTCAACGGGCCGCAACTGCCCGAACCAAAGATGAAACTGCAGGAAGAGTATGCGGTCGATTTCATCGTCGAGACGCTGATGAGGGAGGAGAGCGGCACGATCACGCTTTGCGCGCTCGGGCCGCTCACCAACATTGCGTTGGCGCTGATCCGCGAGCCGAAAATCGCGCCGCGCATCAAGGAAATCGTGCTGATGGGCGGCGGCTTCTTCGAGGGCGGCAACGTCACGCCGACCGCCGAGTTCAACATCTATGTCGATCCGCATGCAGCCGATGTCGTGTTCAAATCCGGCATTCCGATCGTGATGATGCCGCTCGACGTCACCCACAAGGCGCTGACCACCGCCAAGCGCACGAAGGCCTTCCGTAAGCTCGGCACCAGGGTCGGCACGGCCACCGCGGACATGCTGGAATTCTTCGAACGTTTCGACGAGGAGAAATACGGTACCGACGGCGGCCCGCTGCACGATCCTTGCGTGATCGCGTATCTGCTGAAGCCGAAGCTGTTCAAGGGTCGCAACTGCAATGTCAGCGTGGAAACCGCCTCGGAGCTCACCATGGGCATGACGGTGATTGACTGGTGGGGGGTGACCAAACGGCCGAAGAACGCCATGGTGATGCGCGACATCGACCATGATGCGTTTTTCGCGCTGTTGCTGGAAAGGCTGGGGCGGCTTTAGCGCCGTCTTTCATTCCCGAAGCAGACGATACGTTTCGGTGTCGTTCATGCGACGCTGTCGCTCGATCAATACTTGCGAGCCGATGGCGCGCGGCGCGCGCGGGTCGCCATACACGAACACCAGGAGGTTACTTTCTTCGAGACGGATTCCATAGAGATAGCGGAATCCGTCACCGACCGCCCCTTCAGCATTGAGGACGTTAACCACCGTGCCTGTCACGCGCTCCACATCGACGATGGGGCTGCTCCGCCTTGCAATCAGTGCACCGATTGCCAAAATGCAGACGCCCACCACAAGGCTGGTGATAATGACGCCCCGGAGGTTTTCCCGCAGCTTCAACAAGGTGAAGGCCAGCCGCGCTCTTGCCATGGTTCAACTTGCAAATCGGTAAAAGACGAAGCCATTGTCGCGCGTGACGCGCTCGATGCCGACGCGCGAGCCGATCAGATGCGGGAGGTCGTCGTAAACCAGGACCGTCGAACCGTTCTCAAGGACCAGCAGATATTGGATATTCCGCCCTTTACCCTGTCCACTTTTGATCGTCGCATCGACCGGGTCAACCGACCGGATCGGACTTGCGTCATTCGCCCATTTGTTCAGAGCCGACGGAACCATCACCGCGAACAAACCGATGAACAGGATCACGCCAAACGCGTTCCTTTTCAAATCCGCGTAAGTCCACGGCATAGACATGAATCCCCAACTGTTGATCCATGTGGTGGCCTGAAGGCCGACTTTCAATCGGCCTTCCTATTCCAGGATGTTGCTGTTGGCGTCGCCGGGCTCGCGGCCGTTACTTCGCCTTGGAAAAGGCCAGCCACAGGCCGCCGCCGACCAGGAAGCTGCCGCTGATCCTCGACAAGAGCTTGACGCGGCCGGCCGACAGCAGGCGTCCGGCGCGGCCGGCGGCCAGCGCGTAGGTCGAATCCGAGACTGCGGCGAAGATCATCGCGGTGAGACCCATGACGCCGATCTGTAACGCGAAATTGCCTTCAGGCGCGATGAACTGCGGAAAGAAGGCGCCGAAGAACACTAGCGTCTTTGGATTGCTGATCGCCACCAGCAGCCCCTGCAAAAAGAAGCCGCCACGCGGCTTTTTTGCCGATCCGTCGGCGTTCAGCTTGCCTTTCGAGCGGAACATCTGCACGCCCATCCAGATCAGGTAGGCGGCGCCGATCAGCCGGACCCACTCGAACCAGTGGCCCATGCCGGCGATCAGCGAGGTCAATCCGATGCCGACGATGGCGATCATGATGGCCAGCCCGGCCTGGGTGCCGGCAACATTGGCGAGACCGGCGCGCGAGCCGTGGCGGATGCTGTTGGCGATGATCAGCGTCACTGTCGGCCCCGGCACCAGGATGATGACGATGCAGGCGACGACGTAGGTGGCGTAGAGTTCCAGCGACATTTTTCCCTCCACAGAATGCCGCTCGTGCGGCGCGCTGTCGCGATCAATGCATGACGATGAGTTGCGTGCAAGTCGGCGAGGCGCCGACAATACGGAGCTGATTTTAGCAGGCGCCGGCCTGCCATGGCAGCGTGGCCTCATAGGCGGCAGCCGCCCTCAGCACGGAGAGGTCACCGCGCGGTCGCCCGATCAATTGCATGCCCATTGGCCTGCCCCTGGCGTCGAAGCCCGTCGGTACGTTGACCGCCGGGCAGCCGCCCAGCGTGGCGAGCGCTGAGACCTGCATCCAGCGGTGATAGCTGTCCATGGCACGCCCGGCCACTTCCCTTGGCCAGTGGGTGACGACATCGAAGGGAAAGACCTGTGCGGCTGGCAGCGCAATCAGGTCGAAACGCTCGAAGAGCGACAGCAGCATTCGATGCCAGGACGAGCGCCTCACCGTGGCGGCATGGATCTGCGGCGCGGTGAGGCGCAGTGCATGTTCCACCTCCCAAACGGCCTCCGGCTTCAGCAGACTTCGTTTCAGGAGATCGTCGTAATGCGCCTTGAGTGCACAACCGCTGCTCGCCTGGCGAAGCGTTACAAAGGCTTGCCACAGCGCTTCGAAGTCGAATTCCGGCATCAGCGGCTCGGCCTCGAAGGATACACCCGCGAACCGGCCGAGTGCTGCCTCGCAAAGCTGTAGAATGCCTGCTTCAACCGGCAGATGACCTTCGAGATCGCCGAGCCAGGCGATACGCCCGCCGGCCGCCGGCGTTTCCACCCCTTGGAGAAACGAGCCTGGCTTATCATGCGACAGCGGCGCGCGAGGATGGTAGCCGGCCTGCACGTCGAGCAGCAGCGCCATGTCCCGCACCTTACGCCCCATCGGCCCTTCGACGCCCATTTGCGCAAGAAACACATCAAGGTCAGGGCCGGCCGGCACCAATCCCTGCGATGGACGGAAGCCATAGACATTGTTGTAGGCAGCGGGATTGCGCAGGGAACCGCCAAAATCGCTGCCATCGGCAACGGGAACCATGTCGAGCGCCAGCGCGACCGCCGCACCGCCGCTCGAGCCGCCGGCGGTCAGCGCCGGGTCAAATGCGTTGAGCGTCTGTCCGAACACGGTGTTGTAGGTGTTGGAGCCGAGCCCGAATTCGGGAACGTTGGTCTTGCCGATGATGATCGCGCCGGCCTTGCGGACGCGCTCGACGAAGAAGTCGTCTTCCTCAGGCACAAAATCGGCGAAGATCGGCGAGCCGAAGGTGGTTCTCAGGCCTTTTGTCAGCGCAAGATCCTTGATCGCGATCGGCAGGCCGAACAGCGATCCGGTATCTCCACCTCGCGCCAGATGAGCGTCAGCGCTGTCGGCCTCGCGCAGGATGTCGGCACGCTCACGCAATGAAACGATAGCGTTGACCAGCGGGTTCACCGCCTCGATCCTGTCGAGGAATGCCGCGACCACTTCGCGCACCGAAAGCTGCCGGCGCCGGATCTTCCCGGCAAGCGCCACGGCAGACAGGCGGCAGATGTCGCCGGCGGGCGGCACCGCATGCTTGGTCGTCGGGCGCATGGCTGTCATCCGGCTTCAGCCTGTAGATTTCTGCAGAGCGGCATCGACGTCCCTGGCCAGCGGGATGGCCGGCTGTGCACCGGCTTTCAGGCAGGCCAGCGAACCGGCTGCGGCAGCGCGGGCAAGCGCCTGGTCGAGCGGCAGGCCGGCTGCCAGCCCGGCTGCAAAATAGCCGCAGAACGTGTCGCCGGCGCCGACCGTATCGAGCGGACTGATCTTCAGCGCCGGAACCATCAGGAGATCGTCCGGCGTTGCCGCCAGAACGCCGTCCGCGCCAAGCGTGACGACGATGGTGCGGCCGGTTCTCGCGGCATAGTCGCGCATCCGTGCCGGGCGGTCGCGGCCATTCAACGACAGCGCCTCGCCATAGAGGTCGAACTCGGTTTCGTTGGCGACGACATAGTCGGCCTTGCCGAGGAAGCCGGCCGCGTCGCCATGGAAAGGGGCGGTGTTGAGCACGGTGATCGCGGCGGCTGTCCTTGCCGCGTCGAGTGCTGCCTCGACGGTCTGCAGCGGGATCTCCAGTTGCAGCAGCACGACGTCGCCGTTTTTTACGAAAGCCTTGGAAAGGTCACCCGGCACGACCGAATCATTGGCGCCCGGCACAACGGCGATCACGTTCTCGCCGTCGGCGCCGACCATGATCAACGCGGTACCGGTCGAGGCAAAGGTCTCGCCGACGCCGGACAGGTCGATCTTGCCGTCGCGCAGCAGCGCCAGAGCCTCGCTGGCGAAGCTGTCCTTGCCGACCGCGCCGACCATGCGCACCTTGGCCCCGGCACGGGCGGCGGCCAGCGCCTGGTTGGCGCCCTTGCCGCCGGGGGCAGTAGCGAAACCGGAGCCGCGCACCGTCTCGCCGGGACCGGGCAAGCGGTCGACACTGGCGATGAGATCGAGATTGATGGAGCCGATGACGACGATCAAGAAGTGCCTCCCGCTAGCGCATACCACTCTAATTGCGCGGGAAGCTACTCCGTAAGATCGCTGCTTGTCACCCTAGCGGTCCTTGCATCGCTCCAATCGTTCCATTCGTTGGCTATTTAAGAAGAGACCTGTCCCGCCTCCCAGCCGAGGATGGCGCGTTTGCGGGTCAGGCCCCAATGGTAGCCGGTGAGTGCGCCGGACTTGCCGAGAGCCCGGTGGCACGGCACGACGAAGGACATCGGATTGGCACCGACCGCGGCACCGACAGCCCGGCTGGCACTCGGTGCGCCGATGCGCGCGGCGATCGAGGAATAGGTGCAGGCCTGGCCCATCGGAATGCGCAGCAAGGCCTCCCAGACACGGACCTGGAAGTCTGTGCCGATCATGACAACGCGCAGCGGCTGGTCGGCGCGCCACAGCGACGGATCGAAGATGCGCGCGGCATAGGGCGCCGTCGCCGCCATGTCCTCGACATAGGTCGCATTCGGCCAGCGGCTGGTCATGTCGGCAAAGGCCGCACGCTCGCCGCCGGGGTCGTTGAAGGCGAGGCCGGCGAGGCCGCGGTCCGTCACCATGATCAGCGCGATGCCGAAAGGCGAGATATGATAGCCGTAGCGGATGGTGAGCCCTGCGCCGCGGGTTTTGTAATCCCCCGGCGACATCGCTTCGTGGGTGACGAACAGATCATGCAGCCGGCCTGGGCCGGACATGCCGAGTTCGAACGAGGTTTCAAGCAGCGGCATGCCGGCATCGAGCAGCTTGCGCGCATGATCGAGGGTGACGGCCTGCAGAAAAGCCTTGGGCGACAGGCCGGCCCAGCGGGTGAACAGCTTCTGCAGCCCGGTCGGCGTCTCGCCGACCTCCTCGGCCAGCACTTCCAACGAAGGCTGGTCGCGATAGTCGAGGCTGATCTTTTCGATGGCACGACGGACGATTTCGTAGTCGCCGCCTTCAGGCGTGATGTCTTTCTGAAGGATTGCTGTCGTTTTGAGAGGCATTTGGGCGTTCATGGCAGTATCTCCTTGAGTGCGAATATCGTCCTTCGCGGCGCCGATCACCACCCGAAACTTGCTTTCCCGCGGCATGTACCCAGATAGAGCTGGGCTTTGAATGGGGAGGACGGTCGTGGCTGGTGAAAAAGTAAACCTGACCGGGGCAAAGGAGACCTTGTTTTTGACACTTTATGGCAAGGCGCTGGAGAGCCGGCTGCCCAATTCGCTGCTCAGGGACTACTTTGCCGACGAGGCGGTGCGCAACATCGACTATGATTTCTCACGGCTCAGGGTCGACAACAATCTCGGCGTCGGTCTAGCAATCAGGGCAAAGACGCTGGACGTCTGCGTTCAGGACTTTCTCGCCCGAAATCCTGACGCCATCGTACTGCATCTCGGGTGTGGGCTCGATACGCGCATATTCCGTATCGACCCGCCAGCCGGCGTGGACTGGTTCGACGTCGACTATCCCGAAGTCATCGACCTCAGGCGCAAGCTCTATCCAGTGCGGGATCACTACCACCTGATCGCTTCGTCGGTCACCGAACCGGGATGGCTGAACGAAGTACCTCGGGATCGCCCGGCCATAGTCGTGGCGGAAGGCCTGACTCCCTACCTGGGCGCCGAGGAGGGGCAGCAACTGTTTTCTCGTTTGGTGGGACATCTTTCGAGCGGCGAACTGGTTTTCGATGCCTATAGTCGCCTGGGCCTGAAGATCATTCGCCTCAATTCCTCCTTCCGCGCCACCGGTGCCGAGGTCCACTGGAGCATCGAGAACCCGCATGAATTGGAGCGAGCCGTTCCGAAGCTGCGGTTCGTCGAGGACATCCCTGCCTATAAGCCGGCACATGCCGCTCGCATGCGCTGGTTCGCGAAACTGTTCGTTCGCCTTTGGAAATACATTCCAGCATTGCGCAAGATCGGCAGGCTGTTGCGCTATCGTTTCTGAAACGCTGGCTCAGCGCGCCTTGGCGGTCGCCAGAGCGCGCGAAAATGCGGTGGCAAAACTTTCGCGGTCGTCAGGGTTGAGGAAGCCGCCGATCGAGACGGTTTTTCCTTGCGCCTCGACCGCCATTCTGGTGATGCCGATCTCGGCGTGGCGGGCGATCGAAAAGCGCGCCCAGAACGGATTGAAGCGGTGTGCTTCCGATTTGCCTGACGGGGCAGTCTTGCGGATGTCGAGGCTGGTGCGCGACACCGATACCTCCTCGCGAGCCCGGGCGGCACGATAATTGGCGCGGAAGGCGATGTAGACGGCGATCACGTCGAGGCCGAAGAAGCCGAACACCGGCCAGGCGCCGCGCAACAGAAAAAACGCTCCAGTCACCAGCCAGCCGAACAGCAGGGCGCCCATCAGTATGGCAAAGCCGGTCTTGCCCAGCGACCGGTGCGGTGTCAGCAGCGCCTGGAAAAATGGCTCGTCGGCCTGAAATGAGGCGTTTGTGTCGCTCATTGGGGAATATTATAGGAAGGCAATGACAAGCCCCAAGCCCAAAAACTCTTCCGCGCTAAAAAAAGACCTGTTGCCCGGCCGCGGCGACGGCTCGAACGTCAAGTCGCGTCCGCGGACGGCGAGATCGCGGGCGCTTTACAGCGCGGCCGAGGTGCATGAGATTTTCCGGCGCTTTTCCGTTCAGCGGCCGGAACCGAGAGGCGAACTCGAACATATTAACGCCTTCACGCTGCTGGTGGCGGTGGTGCTTTCGGCTCAGGCGACGGACGCCGGCGTCAACAAGGCGACGCGGGCGCTGTTCAAAATTGCCGACACGCCGCAAAAGATGCTGGCGCTGGGCGAGGCCAAGCTCGGCGACCATATCCGCACCATCGGGCTATGGCGCAACAAGGCCAAGAACGTCATCGCGCTGTCGGAGGCGCTGATCCGCGACCATGGCGGCGAGGTGCCTGAGGATCGCGATCAACTGGTCGAGCTGCCGGGTGTCGGCCGCAAGACCGCCAACGTCGTGCTCAACGTGGCATTCGGCCAGCATACGATGGCGGTCGACACGCACATCTTCCGCATAGGCAACAGGCTCGGCCTGGCGCCGGGCAAGACGCCGGAACAGGTCGAGCAAGGTTTCCTGAAGATCATTCCGGATGAATATATGCGGCATGCGCATCATTGGCTGATCCTGCACGGCCGCTATGTCTGCAAGGCGCGCAAGCCGGATTGCCCGGTCTGCGTCATCGCCGATATCTGCAAGGCCAAGGAAAAGACGACCAGCGTGCCTGCACCGCTGGTGGAGATCGCGCCGCTCGGGCCAGGAGAAGCGGCTACTGAGTCAGTGCCCGGCAAGTGACTGTGAAGTTCCTCGTATGTGGCGCCGTCCACGTTCAGGAACTCTCCTCGACGAACACCTCCTCGCGCTTCTTCCTGACCGCGGGGAGAAACACGATGACGAGCACGGCAAGCGCGATGAGGAGCAGGCTGGCGCTGATCGGCCGCGTCACGAAGGTGCTCGGATCGCCGCGCGAGAGGATCATGGCGCGGCGCAGGTTTTCCTCGAGCAGCGGGCCGAGCACGAAGCCGAGCAGCAGCGGCGCAGGTTCGCAGCGCAGCTTGGTCAGGAGATAGCCAAGCAAGCCGAAGAGGGCGACGGCATAGAGGTCGTAGACGTTGGTGTTGACGCTGTAAACGCCGATCGAGCAGAACGCCATGATGATCGGGAAGAGCACGTAATACGGGATCGTAAGCAGTTTCACCCAAAGCCCGATCAGCGGCAGGTTCAAGATGATCAGCATCAGATTGCCGATCCACATCGAGGTGATGATACCCCAAAACAGCGCAGGCTGTTCGATGGCGACATTGGGGCCGGGCACGATGCCCTGGATGATCATCGCGCCGATCATCAGCGCCATTACCGGGTTGGCCGGAATGCCGAGCGTCAGCATCGGGATGAAGGAGGTTTGGGCGCCGGCATTGTTGGCCGATTCCGGTCCGGCGACGCCTTGGATGGCGCCCTTGCCGAATTCCCCGGGATTTTTCGAGACACGTTTTTCGACGGTGTAGGAGGCAAAGGCGGCAAGGATCGCGCCGCCTCCCGGCAAGATGCCGAGCGCCGAACCGATGATCGTTCCGCGCACGATGGGAGCCGCCATGCGCCGAAAATCTTCGCGGGTCGGCATAAGGCCGGAGATCTTTCGGATCAGCACGGAACGCTCATGCTCGTTTTCGAGGTTGCGCAGTATCTCGGCGACGCCGAAGACACCGACCGCCACTGCGACGAAATTCAGCCCGTCGGCATATTCGCGGATGCCGAGCGTGAAACGGGGTGTACCGGTGTAGATATCGGTGCCGACAAGGCCGAGCAGCAGGCCGAGCACGACCATGGCCAGCGCCTTGACGATCGAGCCGTGGGCGAGCGCGACGGACGAGACCAGACCGACAATCATCAGCGAAAAATACTCGGCAGCACCGAATTTCAACGCTATCGCCGTCAGCGGCGGGGCAAAGATGGCGACGAGGAAGGTCGACACCGTGCCGGCAAAGAACGAGCCTATCGCCGCGGTCGCCAGTGCCGCCCCGGCGCGGCCGTTCCTGGCCATCTGGTAGCCGTCGATGGCGGTGACGGCCGACGAGGATTCGCCGGGCATGTTGATGAGAATAGCGGTAGTCGAGCCGCCATACTGCGCGCCGTAATAGATGCCGGCGAGCATGATCAGGGAGGAAACCGGATCGCCGATCTGGAAGGTGATCGGCAACAGCATGGCAATGGTTGCGGTGGCGCCGATACCGGGCAGGACACCAATCAGCGTGCCGAGAAGGACGCCGATCAGGCAGAAACCGAGGTTTGCCAAAGATGTGGCTGTCGAAAAGCCGAGTGCGAGGTTGTTGAGGAGTTCCATTTCATCTCCTCACAACGACGTTGGCAACCACGGGCCGAAACGCCGAAACGGCAGGCCGAGTGCGTAGCTGAAGACGACGAATGCGAACAGCGTCAGGCCGGCTGACAGCACGAGTGCAGTCAGCGGCTTCATACGGCCGCTACCGAAAGATGCGATCAGCGCCGTCAGGAAGATCGACGGGATGAAGCCGAGGCCGCGCACCGTCAGGCCGAAGAAGATCGGAGCAGGCAGGATGAACAGCATGCCGCGCCACGCAATGTAACCGATCGGCTCGCTCTCGAAACGCACCGCTTGGACGAGGATGGCGGCGCCAAGCAAGATCAGCACAATTGCCAGCACCAGCGGGAAATAGCCCGGCTCCATGCGAAAGGCGGTGCCGATTTCGAGGCCCAGCGACTGCAGCGCGAAAAAGGCGCCAATAAAGATCAACAGCGCGGCGCATATGCCGTTGGTTCTGTCGATTGCGAAAGGTTTCATGGCGTCCTCCCGGCCCGCCTCACGGGCGTGCCGATGCCGGTGTAAAAACGGGGCGCTGGCGGCGCCCCGTTAAAAACCTTTAGTCGGCGTACTGGCCGGCCGCTTCGATGATCGGCTTCCAGCGCGCAATCTCACTTTCCAGCTTGGCCTTGAGCGCGGCCGGCGTGGCATCGGCCTCGGGCGACGGCTTGGTGCCGAGTTCGGCAAATCGGGCGACGACGTTCTGGTCCTTCAGCGCCACCTGCAGAGATTTCGACAGGCGTTCGGTGATCTCGGCCGGCGTGCCCTTGGGTGCATAGATGCCGTGCCAGATGCCGACCTGCACCTGGGGAAGACCGGCCTCTACCGTCGTCGGAACGTCCGGCAGCACGTCTAGCCGTTGCGGCGAGGTTACGGCATAAGCCTTGATCGTGCCGCCCTGGATCTGCTTGGTGGTATTGGTCGTCTGGTCGCACATGAT
Organism: Mesorhizobium sp. M0701; assembly: GCF_040320365.1. Classification (NCBI taxonomy): domain Bacteria; kingdom Pseudomonadati; phylum Pseudomonadota; class Alphaproteobacteria; order Hyphomicrobiales; family Phyllobacteriaceae; genus Mesorhizobium; species Mesorhizobium sp. M0701. The sequence continues at coordinate 307,940 of NZ_JAMYPO010000001.1, read as the reverse complement.
GTCGACCTGGCCGCCGAGAAGATCGGTCATGGCCGGGCCGGTGCCCTTATAGGGTACGGTGACCAGCGGCGTGCCGATGGCGCTCATAAACAGCATGCCGCACAGATGCGAGGCGGCACCGATCCCGGCATTGGCAACGGTGATGCTGTCCTTGTTGGCCTTGGCGTAGTCGACCAGCCCCTTCAGATCGGTCGGCTCGAGGTCCTTGCGGCCGACGATGGTCATCGGCACCTCGGTGACGAGGCCGACATATTCGAATGCGTTCAGCGTGTCGTAGGCGAGCTTTCTGTAGAGCGTAGCACTTGTCGCCATGCCGATGTGATGGAGGAGCAGCGTGTAGCCGTCAGGCTCGGCATTTGCGACGCGGCCGGCGCCCAGTGTGCCGCCGGCGCCGCCGACATTCTCGACGATGACCTGCTGGCCGAGGTCCTTCGACATGGCTTCCGCGACAAGACGCGTGACGGTGTCAGTAGGGCCGCCGGCCGAAAACGGCACGACAATGGTGATGGTGCGTTCGGGGTAGGTCTGCGCGCCAGCGGCCGGTGGGTAAAGCATGGCGGCCGCAGCGACAGCCAGCGCGGCGACGAATTTTCTCATCGTGATTCCTCCCAGGATACGAATTACCAACCGCTGCGCGGAGTTCCTCTCAAAACCGAATGTAGATGGAGCAATAACTAGCGCAACCCGACAAATGACAATCGGCCTCGAATGGCAAACTGCACGTTTGTCCGCGCAAATGAGTGGAAAGGTTGGGCCGCGCGATGCCGTTCCTCCGACCTATCTTAATAACCGTAGCCGCGCGCTATCGCCGCCGCGAACACCGGGATCAAGAGGAAGATGAAGGCCGCGGTGCGGACATAGGTGCGAACGGACGCTAGCTCCGCCGCAGGAACCTGGAAGCCGGGACTGACGCTCGCCTGCCTGTTCCAGGACAGGAAACGGATGGTCGGGATAATCGACAACAGGCCGACAATGGCGAAAGCGGCCATCTTTGCCCAGAACATCCAATTGTACACGTAGAATTCCCAGCCTTTCAGACCATAGACGACGCGGCCGATGCCGATGACGATGATCAGCATGGCAATGATGCCGTAGTGGCGGTCGATGCCGACGAGCCGCTTCAGCGTCGCGGCGGACAAGTCGCTGCGGATCAGGACGAATTCGGCGCCGATGATGCCTGCCAGCGAAAACACCAGCAGATGATGGAAGATGGCAAGCACAAGGTCGGTGGTGTCCATGCTGTATTCCCTCTGTCGGACGGCAGCGCCGAAACCCAACGCGCCTGAACCAGTACTGGAGAAAACTAACACCGCCTGGCAGGATTCACATCAGCCTGGAAGATGATCTACACAGCCTTGGCTCTTGTTTTTCGCAACGGATTTGGATTTCCCGTCTCGTGCGTGTCGCTGTCCCCACGTTTGGAAGACCTGCATTAGGCACCGGCAACACAACCGAGACATGACCATGGCCAGTCCGCATACAATTGTCGCCCCAGTGATTGAGACCTCGCGCACGGTCCTGCGGCCGCACCGGCTTGACGATTTCGACGCCTATGTCGCTATGTGGGCCGATCCCGTCGTCACCCGCTTTATCGGCGGCAAGCCGCGCACGCGAGAGGAAAGCTGGATGCGTTTCCTGCGCCATGCCGGCCTGTGGTCGCTTCTGGGCTACGGCTTCTGGGCGGTCGAGGAAAAGGCGACCAGCCGCTTCATCGGCGAGGCCGGCTTCCACGACCTGAAACGCGACATGACGCCGTCGATCGAGGGCATTCCGGAAACCGGCTGGGCTCTGGTTTCGGGCGCGCATGGCCACGGGTTGGCCAGCGAAGTCGTCGCACGGGTGCTTGCCTGGGGCGATGAGGCATTTGCAGCCGCGAAGACCGTCTGCATCATCGATCCGGAAAACACCGGCTCGCTGAACGTCGCGGCAAAATGCGGTTATGGCGAAGTGCACGAACCGTCTACCAAGGCAAGCCGACCATCCTGCTGGAGCGGCAGCCCTGACGGACGCTGTCTGGCCTCTGCCTGCCACGTCGTCCGGCGTCGAGTTCGCCTGCCTGAAGATCGCACAGGCCGATTGTGCCGCATGCGGCGTGTTCTGTCTTTGACAGGAAGACGCAAACTCTGCATGAATTTTATCGAGCGGGTCTGAAGTCAGGCCACGTTTCTGGCAGGCACCGGAGGAGGTGTCGCGATTTGGAGGAATCCCATGCTGAACAGACGCCGATTCTTGATGAGCACCGCTGCAGCAGGTGCTGCCGGACTGGCGGCATCGCATTTTATCCCCGCCTTCGCGCAGGACGCACCGCAGCTGCAGATTTTCGTGCCGGCGGCGCCGGGCGGCGGCTGGGACCAGACGGCGCGCGCCATGGACCAGGTGCTGCGGGGCGAAAAACTGATCTCCGGCTCGCAGATCACCAATGTCGGCGGCGCCGGCGGTACTGTCGGCCTGCCGCAATTCGTCAACCAGTGGAAGGGCAAGGGCAATGCGCTGATGGTGGCTGGCATGGTCATGGTCGGCGCGATCATCGCCAACAAGGCGGCTAACAACCTTACCGAGGTCACGCCAATCGCCCGCCTCACCGGCGAGTTCGAGGCGCTTGTGGTGCCGGCCGCCTCGCCATTCAAGACTGCGGCCGACTTTGTTGCCGCCCTCAAAGCCGACCCGACGCAGGTTCCGGTCGCCGGCGGTTCGGCTGGCGGCTCGGACCACATCTTGTTCGGCCTCATCGCCAAGACCGTCGGTGTTCCGGCCACCAATCTCTCCTATGTGCCGTTTGCCGGCGGCGGCGAGGCGCTCTCGGCGCTGCTCGGCAACCAGGTCGCGGCCGGCATCTCCGGCTATGGCGAGTTCGCCGAACAGGTCAAGGCGGGTGCGCTGCGGCTGCTGGCCATCTCCGCGGATAAACGCCAGGAGGGAATCGATGCGCCGACGATGAAGGAAGCCGGCATCGATGTCGAGCTGTTCAACTGGCGCGGCGTCTTCGCACCGCCCGGCGTCTCGGACGCCGACAAGGCAGCAATGATCAAGCTGATCGAGACCATGGCCAAGAGCGACGCCTGGGCCACCGAATGCAAGAACCGCAACTGGACGCAGATCCTGCTCACCGGTGACGATTATGCGAAATTCGTCGCCGAAGACACGGCCCGCATCGGGACGATCCTCAAGGACCTCGGTCTAGCGTGATGCTCTCGGCAAGGGGTGGCAGCCTGCGCCAACCCTTGCCGACTTTCGCCAGCCGCATGGACATACGCGGCGCCGGAGGTGAAACTACGCCGAGATCGGCCGAGTGAGACCGGTCCAAGGAGAACCGGCCCCAAGGGACCGACATTGGGAGGACGATGATGAGCACCAGCGACCAGCCGGCGCCGCCGCGCCTTGCAGTACCCGAACTGCTGATCGGCGTCGGGCTCCTCGCCTGTGCCGGTGCGGTTGCCTGGCAGACGCTGGCAATCCCGGTGTCGCCGCTCTATTCCAAGGTCGGTCCGACCGTCTTTCCCTACATCACCATGACCGGGATGGTGATCCTGTCGCTGCTGCTCATCATTGCCGCCTTGCGGGGCGGCTGGCAGCCGGAGGACGAAAAGGAGACGCCGACCGACTGGAAGGCGATGGGCATCGCCGCCCTCGGACTGATCGCCAACCTGGTGCTGATCCAGCCGCTCGGCTTTACCGCGGCATCTGTCATCATGTTCGTTCTCATCTGCCACGGTTTCGGCAGCCGGCGTCCGCTGCGTGACGTGCTGCTCGGGCTGATCCTGGCGCTGGCCGCCTATTTCGGCTTTGCCAGGGCGCTTGGCGTCAATATCGGTGCCGGCTTCATCGAAAACCAGCTGAACGCGACCGTCGATTCGATCGTTGCCATGCTGAGGGGCTGACGCCATGGAAACGCTTGGCCATCTCGCGCACGGATTTTCGGTCGCCTTCTCGCCGATCAATCTCATATGGTGCCTGGTCGGCACCACGCTGGGGACTGCCATCGGCGTGCTGCCCGGCCTCGGGCCGGCACTGACCATCGCGCTGCTGTTGCCGATCACCTATCAGGTGGCGCCGGAGGCATCCTTCATCCTGTTTGCCGGCGTCTACTACGGCGCCATGTATGGCGGCTCGACGACATCGATCCTGCTCAACACGCCTGGCGAAAGCGCCACCATCGTCACCGCGCTGGAAGGCAACCGGATGGCCCGCTCCGGCCGTGGCGGTGCGGCCCTGGCGACCTCGGCGATCGGCTCCTTCGTCGCCGGCACGCTGGGCACGATCGGCGTTGCCTTCCTGGCGCCGATCGTCGTCAAATTCGCGCTGGCCTTCGGCCCGGCCGAATATTTCTCGCTGATGGTGCTGGCCTTCATCACGGTTTCGGCGGTGCTCGGCTCGTCGTCGGTGCGCGGCCTGACCAGCCTGTTCGTCGGCTTCGTCGTCGGCATGATTGGCGTCGACCTGCAGACGGGGCAGCCGCGCTTCACCTTCGGCATGAGCGAATTGTTGGACGGCGTCGACGTCATCGTCGTCGCCGTTGGCCTGTTCGCCGTTGGCGAGACGCTTTACATGGCCTCGCGCCGCTATGCCGGCAAGGACGACATCGTGCCGTTGAAAGGGTCGCTCTACATGACCGCGGCTGAATGGTCGCGCTCGTGGAGGCCATGGCTGCGCGGCTCCCTGATCGGCTTCCCGATCGGCGCCATGCCGGCCGGCGGCGCCGAAATCCCGACCTTCCTCTCCTATGCCATCGAGAAGAAACTCTCCAGACACAAGGAGGAGTTCGGCACGGTCGGCGCCATCGAGGGCGTTGCCGGGCCGGAAGCGGCCAACAATGCATCCGCGGCCGGCGTGCTGGTGCCGATGCTGACGCTCGGCCTGCCGACCTCGGCGACGGCCGCGATCATGCTGTCGGCGTTCCAGAGCTACGGTATCAATCCGGGGCCGCTGCTGCTGACGACGCAGGCCGACCTGGTGTGGGGGCTGATCGCCAGCCTGTTCATCGCCAATGTCATCCTCGTCGTCCTCAACCTGCCGCTGATCGGGCTCTGGGTGCGATTGCTGAAGATCCCGGCGCCGCAGCTCTATGCCGGCATCCTGGTGTTCGCCACGGTCGGCACCTACGGCATCTCGCAATCGCCGATCGACCTCGTCATCCTCTATCTGCTCGGTGCCGCCGGTTTCCTGATGCGGCGTTTCGATTTTCCGACCGCGCCCGTCATCATCGGCATGATTCTCGGGCCGCTTGCCGAAACGCAGTTCCGCCGCGCGATGACCATCTCCAACGGCGATTGGACGGTGTTCTACAAGCATCCGCTGTCGCTGACGCTGCTGACGCTGGCCTTCATCGGGCTGGTTGGACCGCATATCTGGGCCTACATCGAGCACAGACGCATGCGTGGACCGGAGCACGTGCCGGGCGATGCCTGAGCTGTTCGTGACGTCATGACAGACCTGCTTTCCGGCATCCGCATCCTTGACCTGACCAATGTGCTGGCCGGCCCCTATTGCGCCTACCAGCTGGCGTTGCTCGGGGCCGACGTCATCAAGGTCGAGACGCCGCAAGGCGGTGATCTGGCGCGCCAGCTCGGCGCCTCGCCGGAGCTCAACCGGGCGGGCATGGGCGCTTCGTTCCTGGCGCAGAATGCCGGCAAACGCTCGGTGGCGCTCGATCTCAAGCAGGAGGCCGGCCGCGAACGCTTCCTCGATCTGGTCGCTTCGGCCGACGCGCTGGTCGAGAATTTCCGCCCCGGCGTAATGGACCGGCTGGGGCTTGGCCATGCCAGGCTGAAGGAGGTCCGGCCAAGCCTTGTCTATTGTGCGATATCGGGCTTCGGCCAGACCGGGCCGATGCGCGACAATCCAGCCTACGACCAGATCATCCAGGGTCTTTCCGGCACCATGAGCATCACCGGTACACCGGAAACGGCGCCGCTGCGTGTCGGCTATCCCGTCGCCGATACGCTTGGCGGGCTGGTCGGGGCGTTCGCCATTACCGCCGCATTGGTCAAGCAGAAGACGACAGGCGAGGGCGCGTTCCTGGACGTGTCGATGCTCGAATGCACGCTTTCTGCGCTCGGCTGGCCGGTGTCGAACTATCTGACGGCGGACGTCGAGCCGCAGCCGATGGGCAATGAAAACATGACGGCCGCACCGTCTGGCGCGTTTCGCACCGGCGACGGCTTGCTCAACATCGCCGCCAACAAGCAGGAGCAGTTCGTCGCGCTCTGCCGATTGATCGGCCGGCCGGAGCTGGCCTCGGATGTCCGCTTTGCCGAGCGAGAAACGCGCAAGCAGAACCGCATTGCATTGAAAGCGCTGATCGAGGATGCCTTGGCGAGCGGCTCGGCCGCCGCCTGGGAGGAGACGTTCAATCGCGCCGGCGTGCCGGCAGGCCGGGTGCTGACAATCCCGCAGATACTGCAGGAGCGACAGGTGATCGAGCGCGGCATGACGGCGCGCTTCCCGGCTGTGTCCGGGATGGACCAGCCGCTGACCGTGGTGCGCGGCGGCTTCATGGTCGATGGCGAGGCACCTTTGCCGAGCAGGCCGCCGCCGGGGCTCGGCGAGCATATGGACGAGGTTTTTGCCGGCCTGCCGCCGCGTGCCAGGAAAAGAGCGAAGGCATGAGCGGAGCGCAAAACAAGACTGGTCGCGCACGCGGCGAGGAATGGTGGCAGACCGGCATCATCGAGATGCGCCCCGGCGTCATCCGGCTGCGCGGCTATGAAATCCAGGATCTGATCGGCCGCGTCAGCTTTCCGGCAATGATCTGGCTGATGCTGCGCGGCGAACTGCCAAGCGAGGAGCAGGCGGCGCTGCTTGGCATCGCGCTGGGTGCTGCCGTCGACCATGGGCCGCAGGCGCCGTCGATCGCCATCGCCCGTATGGCGATCACCTGCGGCGTCGGCATCAACAGCGCCATGGCATCAGCCGTCAACGTGCTTGGCGATGTGCATGGCGGCGCCGGCGAACAGGCGCTTTCCTTCTACGGAGACATCGCTGCCGAACTGGACGCCGGCATGCCGCTTGCGGACGCCGTGTCGGCGCGGCTCGATCGTTTCCTTGCCGGGGAAAACGGTTATGTGCCCGGGCTCGGCCATCGTTTCCATCCGGTCGACCCGCGGGCGCCCCGCCTCATCGAGCTAACCCGCGACTTTGCCGCGCGCGGCATCGTCAGCGGGCGCTTCGCCGATATCGCCGAGGCGATCGAGGCCGAGGTGGCGCGGCGCAAGGGCAAAAAAATCCCGCTCAATATCGACGGCGCCACGGCCGTCATCTACGGCGAGCTCGGCTTTCCGCCGCCGCTGACGCGCGGCCTTTTCGTGCTGTCGCGCTCGGTCGGCATCCTCGCACATGCGTGGGAACAGTCGCAGGAAAGCGACCGCAACAAGGGGCCGCTGCCGCGCGAATGGCTGTGGGCCTATACCGGCACGCCGGCGCGGCCTCTGCCCGAGGAAGACGATGGCAGTCATTGAGGCATCGGTTCAAGAGACGGCGGCGGCGGGCGCTGGAACCAATTCCATCCCGACACAGTCGGGGCGGGCCTCCATCTTCTATTGAGCGGGATCTTTTCCGAACGCCGGACTCTGCTTTTTGGGATTATGCTCCAGCTCGGCAATCCTGATGTTTCTCACCAGCGTCGAAAGATCCGGCTCGTCGATGAGCAACGCCGCGTCGGCTGGTGCCAGCCATGCCCGCTGCCGCCTCCTGGCTTCCTGCCAGTCGGCAAGTTCCTCGGTTACTTCCAGCAAATAGACGACGACGTCGACACGGACGAAGCGGTTTGCCAGCCGCTTCCAGTAGCAATAGGTGCCGGCCGGTTGTTTCAGTGTCTTGCCGAGAACGCCGGCTTCTTCCTGTGCTTCGACAGTGGCCGCCTTGCGGCCGCTCTTGCCCTTCATCGGCCAGCCCTTCGGCACGATGAAGCGCCTCGTCGTTCGCGATGTGACCAGCATCACCTCGACATCGCCATGCTCGTTCAGCCGAAAGGGAATCGCCGCGACCTGGCGAACCCCGTCGCCCTTCCTTGCCTTGCGTACAACCTTCTTCTTGCTGGCTGCCATTCGATAATCCAGTCGAATCGGTGCCCAGACGGCAAGGGCAGCGTTGCAAACTCGCCCGCTTTCAATGGGGCGCAAGCGGAACGGTTTCCACAATATATAAGTCGGCTAAATAAATGGAAAGGGCCGGTCGTCAGCGGCAGGTGCTGACAAAGCCGCTCCCCGACGGCAGCAACTGGCAAGTTGGCCTCATCTGCGGCACCTCCTGCCGTTGCGGTGTTGGGATTTGGCGATCCTGGGCACGGTACTGCTGTTGCTGCTGCTGGTATTGCTGCCGCCGCAGCCTGTTCTCCAACATCTGCAACTGGTCCTGCTGGATCAACACGTTGCGGTCGGCGGGACTGACGACCTGTGCCGATGCAGCAGGATTTACGCCCGACAGCATCGCCGCGGTCAGCATTGCCGACCCTAAAAACGTCAATAGACGAAGCCGTGACATCCATTCATTCCCGCACAAAACCGATCTTTCCTTAATATAGGGCTTTTGTCCGGCGACACCATGGCCGCCGCTGATTTGAAGCGGATTGGAAGAGGCATTTCGGCTTCGGATGCTCGTCGCGTCAATCGATTTCGCGCAGCCGGTATCCAACGCCGGTCTCGGTGGTGATATAGCGGGGCTGGTCGGGCGTTTTTTCGATCTTTTGCCTGATCTGCCGGACGTAGACTCTGAGATATTGAACGTCGGTGGAATCGCCCCAGACCTGCTTCAGCAGGAACTGGTGGGTGAGAACCTTGCCGGCGTGCTGCACCAAGGTGCGAAGAATGTCGTATTCTTTCGGCGAGAGCTTTATCTCCTTGTCCTCGACCTTGACGACGCGCTTCACCAGATCGACGGAGAGGTCGCCGGTCTGGAACACCGGTCTCTCACCCTGCTGCTGAAACTTGTGGCGAAGCGCTACGCGGATGCGTGCGACAAGCTCGTTCATACCGAACGGCTTGGTGACATAGTCGTCGGCGCCGAGTTCGAGGGCGGACACGATGCCGGCCTCATCAGTGCGGCTGGAAAGAATAACCACGGGAATGTCCAGGCCATCATCCCGCCATTTGCGCAGCAAATCATGGCCGCTCATGCCGGGGAGGCCGAGATCGAGCAGCACAAGGTCCGGCTTTTCCGTCTCGATGAGTTCAATCGCCGCCCTGGCGTTCGGCGCCTCGCTGATCGCATAGCCTTGGCTGCCAAGCCCGACGCGAAGCAGTTTCCGGATCGGCGGTTCGTCGTCGACCACCAATATCCTGACGTCCAGGCTCGTCATGCCAGATCGTCCATATTTTGATGGCCCGTCTCGGGTTCGCCGAGATTGGGCAGTTCCGCCGGCACCAGTTGCATCTTGATCGTGAAAACCGCCCCCGAGCGGTCGGACCTGTTTGCCGCCAAGAGCGTCCCGCCCATCGCTTCGACGAAGCCGCGGCAAATCGACAGGCCGAGCCCCGTGCCGGCACGCACCTGGTCACCCTTGCGCACACGGTAGAAAGTGTCGAAAACGCGCTCTAGATCCGCTGGCGGAATGCCTGGTCCCTCATCCATGATCTGCAGGATGACGAAGCCGTTGTCGGCCCAGGCTTGCAGGCGGATCGTCGAACCTGGCGGCGCGTATTTTGCAGCATTGTCGAGGAGGTTGAACAGCACCTGTTCGAACAGAACGGGGTCGACCCGCAACATCGGCAGATCCGATGGAATGTCGATCTCGGTCTTATGCTCGCCGACGATTTTGCGGGCCCGATACAGAGCTGAACCGACAATGTCGCCGAGATAGTGAAACGCATAGTTCGGCTCCATCGTGCCGGATTCGATCTTGGTCATATCGAGCAGATTGGCGATGAAGCGGTTAAGCCTCTCCGCTTCATCGAGCACGGTCGACAGCAGTTCCGCCCGGTCCTGCTCGGGAAGCGCGGCCTCGAAGTCCCTGAGTGTTCCGGCCGCGCCCATGATGGCGGCAAGCGGCGTTTTCAAATCGTGGGAAATGGAGGTGAGCAAGGCTGAGCGCAGACGGTCTGCCTCGGCCGCAAGCTTGGCCCGGTCAACATCGGCGACGAGCTGGATGCGCTCGATGGCGACCGCCGCCTGGTCGGCGAGCGCATCGAGCAGACGCTGCTGCTCGGGTGTCAGCAGCGGACCTTGCTTGTCGTTGTCGAGGCCGACAACGCCTACCGCCGTGCGTCCGGTCCGCAAGGGCAGATAGAGGCGCTTTGCTCCGGGCAGCGTGTCGGCGCCGCGCCCGGCGGCGCGGTTATGCTCCCAGGCCCAGCGGGCTGCTGCGATGTCGGCCTCGGCCAGCGTGTCGTCGGGTGGGTAGCCGGCTTTGACCGCAATTGTGCCGTTCTCCGGCAGAAGCAGCACCACGCGCAGCTTCAGCATCGAGGCGATCTGGAAGGCAGTCGCCCAGAGAACGTCATCAAGCGTCCCAGCGCCGGCGAGCTTCTTTGAGAAGAGATAAATATCTTCCGTGGCGCGTGCCCGCGAGCGCGCAGCGACCGCCTGACGCTGCACGCGCGCTGTTAGATTGCTGGCAATGACCGCAACAACCAGGAAGACAGCCAGCGCAACGATGCTCTCCGGATCCTCGATCGTCAGCGTGTAGCGTGGTTCCAGGAAGAAATAGTTGAAGGCAATGGCGCTGATGAGGCAGGCATACAAAGCCGGCCAGAGACCGCGGGTCACCGCCGACGTCAGGACCCCAATGAGAAAGATGATCGCCAGATTGCGGACGTCGAGAAACTGGTCGAGAAGGACGGCGAAGGCGAGCGAGCCAACAACATAGGCCGTGGCCATGAGATAGGGCCAGATCTCGAACTGCCACTGCTCGTCCGCCGCCTTGACGGTCCTCGACGTCGCCTCGGCGTTGCGTTCGCTTCCCGAAATGACATGGACGCTGATGTCGCCGGCATTGCGGATGAGATCGTAAGTGAGCGAGCCTTCGATCAATTCCCGCCAGCGCGATCGGGTCGGCCTGCCGATCACGATATGGGTGAAGTTGTTCGCCGTCGCATGCCGAACGATGTCTTGCGCGACGTTCTGACCCGGAATGGTCGTCACCTCGGCACCGAGCTGCTCGGCAAGGCGCAGCTGCGTCGCCAGCCGATCCTTGTCCTCCTCGGGCATGGCAGCTGAACGAGGGGTATCGACATGAAGCGCCGTCCAAGGGGCGCGGAGCCGGTCGGCCAACCTCCGCGCATAACGTACACGGGCCGCCCCGCCCGGACGCGCATCGACGCAGACGAGAACCCTTTCCCCCGCCGCCCAAGGCCCGGGTATCGCGTGGGCCTGCATGTGGGTCAGCAACTGCTCGTCGACCCGCTGGGCAGTGCGGCGGAGCGCCAATTCCCGGAGCGCCGTCAGATTGCCCGGCGAGAAATAGTTCTCGATGGCGCGCTGGGCGGTGCTGGGGATGTAGACCTTGCCTTCCTCAAGCCGCTTGATCAGATCGTCGGGGGTGAGGTCGATGATCTCGATGTCGTCGGCCTGGTCGATTATGGAGTCGGGGACAGTTTCCCGCACCCTGACGCGGGTGATCTGCGCCACGACATCGTTCAGGCTCTCGACGTGCTGGATATTCAGCGTCGTGTAGACATCGATGCCGTGCGTCAGGATTTCCTGGACGTCGAGATAGCGCTTGGGGTGACGGCTGCCGGCGACGTTGGTGTGGGCGAGTTCGTCGACCAGAACTAGCGCCGGGTGCCGGGCGAGGATGGCGTCGAGATTCATCTCCTCAAGGATCCGCCCCTTGTAATCGATCTCAAGGCGAGGAATGACCTCGTAGCCTTCGACGAGCGTCTGGGTTTCCTTGCGGCCGTGCGTCTCGACGATGCCGATCACCACGTCGACCCCGTCGGCCAGCCTGGCGCGGCCCGACATCAGCATCTCGTAGGTCTTGCCGACACCGGGGGCGGCGCCGAGAAATATCCTCAGGCGACCGCGCTCCTCCCGCTCGGCATGCTCGAGCAGCGCGTCGGGAGAGGGCCTGGTTTCGGCGGTGCGGCTGTCGTCTGGCATAAGGGTCAATCATGAACGGCGCCGGCTTCGGTGTCGATCCCGGCGCCGGTCCTTCACTGTTTCATCGCATCGTCCAGCGCAAGGTTGAGGGCCAGCACATTGACCACCGCCTCGCCGATGAACCCCAATTCGCGATCTTCGACATGGCTGTCGACAAGCGATTTGATCCTGGATTCATCGACGCCCCTGGCCTTGGCCACCCTGGCAACCTGAAAATAGGCCGCATCTGGGCTGATATGCGGGTCGAGGCCGCTGCCGGACGTGGTGACCAGATTCATCGGTACCGGCTGGCTCGGGTTTTCGACTCTCAGCTTTTCGGCGTCGCTCTTGATCCTGTCGATGAGCTTCGGGTTGGTCGGGCCGAGATTCGAGCCGCCCGAGGCGGCGGCATTGTAGCCGTCGCCGGCAGCCGACGGGCGGCCATGGAAGTAGCGGTCGCTTTCGAAAGCCTGGCCGATCAGCTCGGAACCGACGAGCTTGCCGTCCTTCTCGATCAGGCTGCCATTGGCCTGGCGCGAAAACAGCGCCTGGGCAATGCCGGTCATGCCGATCGGATAGACCAAACCCGTCAGAATGGTGAAGAAGACGATCATGACAATCGCGGGCCTGATTTGATTGAGCATCGACGTGGTTCCTTAGGCGAGACCGAGAGCGGTGATGGCCATGTCGATCATCTTGATGCCGACGAAGGGCACTACGACGCCGCCAAGGCCATAGACAATGAGATTGCGGCTGAGCAGCGCACCGGCGCCGACCGCGCGGTATTTGACGCCCCTCAGCGACAGCGGGATCAGCGCAATGATGATCAGCGCGTTGAAGATGATGGCCGAGAGGATAGCGCTCTGCGGCGTCGCCAGATGCATGACATTGAGCGCTTGCAGCGGCCCGGCGGTCTGGCCCGGGGCGATGTAGAAGACGGCGAATATTGCCGGGATGATGGCAAAATACTTGGCCACGTCGTTGGCGATGGAGAAGGTGGTCAGCGAGCCACGCGTCATCAGCAGCGCCTTGCCGATTTCGACGATCTCGATCAGCTTGGTCGGATCGCTGTCGAGATCGACCATGTTGCCGGCCTCGCGTGCCGCGACCGTGCCGGTGTTCATGGCAACGCCTACATCGGCCTGCGCAAGGGCCGGCGCATCGTTGGTGCCATCGCCGCACATCGCGACCAGTTTGCCTTTGGCCTGCTCGTCGCGGATCAGCTTCAACTTGTCCTCGGGCGTCGCCTGGGCAAGGAAGTCGTCGACGCCGGCTTCCGCCGCGATCGCCGCCGCGGTCATCGGATTATCGCCGGTGATCATCACCGTGCGGATGCCCATGCGGCGCAATTCGGCAAAGCGTTCTGCGATGCCGCCCTTGACGATGTCCTTCAGATGGACGACGCCGAGCAGGCGCCCGTCGCGCTCGACCGCGAGTGGAGTGCCGCCCGATTTGGCGATCTCGTCGGCGATCGCCTGAAGGTCGCGGACGGTGTCGCTGCCGGGGCGCGTACTGCCTGTGGCAACGGTCGAGAGGTTGACGTGGGCAAGTACCGCATCGACTGCGCCCTTGCGGACCGAGGAGCCTTCCAGATCGACACCGCTCATGCGGGTTTGCGCGGTGAAGGGCACGAAAGTCGCGTGCAGGCTTGCCATGTCGCGGGCGCGGATAGCGTATTTTTCCTTCGCCAGGACGACGATCGAGCGGCCTTCCGGCGTTTCGTCGGCAAGCGAGGCAAGCTGAGCCGCGTCGGCCAGTTCCTGTTCGGTGACGCCCTTGACCGGTCGAAATGCCGTCGCCTGACGGTTGCCCAGCGTGATGGTTCCGGTCTTGTCGAGCAGCAGCGTGTCGACATCGCCGGCCGCCTCGACGGCGCGGCCCGACATGGCGAGCACGTTGAAGCGCACCAGGCGGTCCATGCCGGCAATGCCGATAGCCGACAGCAGGGCGCCAATTGTGGTCGGGATCAGGGTAACGAACAGGGCGACCAGCACGGTCACCGAGATATAGCCGCCCGAATACGAGGCGAAGCTCGGGATCGTCGCCGTCGCCAGCACGAAGATCAGCGTCATGCCGACGAGCAGGATGTTGAGCGCGATCTCGTTGGGTGTCTTCTGGCGCTCGGCGCCCTCGACCAGCGAGATCATGCGGTCGAGGAACGTATGACCGGCAGCCGCAGTGATGCGCACGCGGATCCAGTCGGACAAGACCTGCGTGCCGCCGGTCACCGCCGAACGATCGCCTCCGGATTCGCGGATGACCGGTGCGGATTCGCCGGTGATGGCCGCCTCGTTGACCGACGCCACGCCTTCGACCACCTCGCCGTCCGAGGGGATGATGTCGCCGGCTTCGACAAGCACGATGTCGCCGACCTTCAGGCTGGTGCCGGGCACCAGTTTGAACTTGCTGCGGTCGCCACCGTTCAACAGCTTGGCCTGCGTCTCGGTTCGCGCCCGACGCAGCGAGTCAGCTTGCGCCTTGCCGCGGCCTTCGGCCACCGCTTCGGCGAAATTGGCGAAGAGCACGGTGAACCACAGCCAGATGATGATCTGCAGCATGAAGCCAAGATCGCCGCCGCTGGTAACGAGATCCTTGACGAACAGCACGGTGGTGAGCGCCGAGACGACGGCGACGACAAACATCACCGGGTTTCGCATCAAGGTGCGCGGGTTCAGTTTTCTGAAGGAACCGCCGATAGCGGGCCACAGAATGCGGGTATCCATGATGCTCACGGATTTCGACGGGCTCATTTGGTAGCTCCAGTGTCGATGTTGTTGACCGGTCGATCGTGTGCCGAACGAAGGTGCGGCGGCCCGTAAGCCAGCAGCCAGATCATGATCAAGGCTGCCGCAATAGCGAGGAATGTGGACAGCGTCGGGAAAGGAGGGGGCGTTTTCTCCCCCTCCGGCTCGGGGCGATGCCGGACCTTTCGAGGTATGATGTTGAACCAGGGCATCGCCGTTTCAGAATGTCTGACCGTGAATCATCGCCAGGTGCTCGACGATCGGTCCGACCGCCAGGGCCGGGAAGAAGGTCAGGCCGCCGACGATCAGGATGACACCGGCCAGCAGCCCGACGAACAGCGGACCGTCGGTCGGGAAGGTGCCGGCGGAGGCAGGGACGGTCTTCTTCGCAACCAGCGAGCCAGCAATCGCCAACGCCGGAATAATGACCAGGAACCGGCCCATCAGCATGCCGATGCCGAGCGTTACGTTGTACCAGGGCGTGTTGCCGCTGAGGCCGCCAAAGGCGGAGCCATTGTTCGCCGCGGCCGAGGTGTAGGCATAGAGAATCTCGGAGAAGCCGTGCGGGCCGGCATTGGCGATGGAAGCAACGCCGGTCGGCAGCACCACCGCGACAGCGGTGAAGATCAGCATTGCAAGCGGCAGGCAGAGCACGGCCAGCATAGCCATCTTGACCTCCTTGGCCTCGATCTTCTTGCCGAGATATTCGGGCGTGCGTCCGACCATCAGCCCGGCGACGAAAACGGCAATGACGATGAACATCAGGATACCGTAGAAGCCGGCGCCGACGCCGCCGACAATGACCTCGCCGAGCTGCATGTTGATGATGGGGATCATGCCGCCGAGTGCGGTGAAGCTGTCATGCATGGCGTTGACCGCGCCGCAGGATGCGGCCGTGGTGATGACGGCAAACAGTGCCGACAGGGCGATGCCGAAGCGGCTCTCCTTGCCCTCCATGTTGCCGCCGTCGACGCCCAGCGCATGGACGAGCGGATTGCCGGCGGCTTCCGCCCAGTAGCAGACGGCAACGCCGGCGATGAACAGTACGCCCATAGCCGACAGAATTGCCCAGCCCTGGCGCTGGTTGCCTACCATGCGGCCGAAGACATTGGTCAACGCCGCGCCGAGGGCGAAGATCGTCACCATCTGGATCAGGTTGGAGATTGCGTCGGGATTTTCGAAGGGATGCGCTGCATTGGCGTTGAAGAAACCGCCGCCATTGGTGCCGAGCATCTTGATGGCAACCTGGGAAGCGACCGGCCCGACCGCGATAGTCTGTTGCGCGCCTTCGAGCGTCGTCGCGTTGACGTAGGCAGCGAGCGTCTGCGGCATGCCGAGATAGACATAGACCAGCGTCAGGACGGTGCAGAGCGGCAAAAGCAGATAGAGCGTGCAGCGGGTCATATCGATCCAGAAATTGCCGATCGATTTGCCTGAGGCTCTGGCAAAGCCGCGGATCAGTGCGACCGCAATGGCGATCCCGGTCGCCGCCGACAGAAAATTCTGCACGGTCAAGCCGGCCATCTGCACGAGATAGGACATCGTGCTTTCGCCGCCGTAGTTCTGCCAGTTGGTGTTGGTCATGAAGCTGGCGGCGGTGTTGAAGGCCAGCCCAGGTTCGACGGCGGTCATGCCGGCCGGATTGTAGGGCAGGCCGCCTTGCAGCCGTTGCAGCGAATAGAGCACCAGGAAGCCGGCCAGGTTAAAGAACAGCAGGGCCGCCGCATAGGAGGTCCAATGCTGCTCCTCGCGCTCGCTGGTCCCTGATATGCGGTAGAGCCCGCGCTCGAGCGGGGCCAGAATTGACGACAGGAATGTGCGCTCGCCGCTGAAAACGCGATGCATGTAGCCGCCGAGCGGCTTGGCCAGCAGAACGACGATCCCGCAATAGACGAGGATCTGCAGCCATCCGTTGATTGTCATGGGGTTGGCTCCTTGCCAGCGGAGATCAGAAGCGTTCCGGGCGAACGAGGGCGTATGTCAGGTAGGCGAGAAGAAACAAGGTCACGGCGCCGCCGAGGATATAGTCGAAAAGCATGTTACGATCCCCTAAACTTACAGCTTGTCGCAAGCTTTGATGTAGCCGAAGCATAGAGCAAAAAACGCGATTCCAGTCGCGACAACAACTATGTCCACCGCGCGTTTTCCTTATGTTGTATTTGTTTGTTTACTTTAACAAACTATCAAAACCCGTCGCCGCATCATATCGGCGGCTGGATACACCGCTCCTGTGAATATGGATCAAAGTGCCATAAAGGTTCGAGACGGGACGCGGAGCAAAGAAATCAAAATCCCATAAGGATTTCGCCGCCTCGGCGCTGGCCACAGCTTCAGGGGGGAGGTGCGCACCGGCGCGCGAAGCTGCCGGGGCTCAGTCCGCGCGGGTGTAGATCACCGCGTAATCGTCCGCATAGGCCCGCTTCCAGCCCAGTTGGTCGAAGAACGGAATGCGGCTGTCGTCGGCGGTCAACAATGCCCAGCCTATCGTATATTTGTCGAGTTGGGCTTTCAGGATCGGCTTGCCCCGGCTGTGCCCAGTCTGCTCATCCGTTTCCGTAAAGCCATTCAGGAAGAGCTGATCCGCGCGGCCGTCAATAAACGTCCTGATGCCATGAAAAATCAGCGTACCGCCGAAATCGTAGGAGTTCAGCAGATTGCCCGACAGATTATGGGTTTGGGCGAAGGCCAGTGCGTCCCTCGCCGAGGTCTTCTGGCTCGGCGCGACCGGATAGGTCGTGAAGGCGGCAGCCGCCAAAACCAGCAAAACGGCAAGTCCAGCGCAAATCCTGGAAAATTTCCGTGCGAAAAATTGTTCAAGTCCGTCGCGCTTTTCCGCCGCCCATTTCTCGGCTGAAAGCACTGGATATTGTTGCGCGACCTCGACGGTAAGGACCACCGGCACGAGAAGAAAGAACAGGTACATGAACCGTATGTGGGTGAGATAGACGTGCAACGTGAAGACAAGGAACAGCGCCTTGGCCCAGCCAATGCGCAATCTCGACACGACCAGCCCGAAAAACGCCACCAGCAGGATCACCTCCTGGAGGGTATGCCGCGAGGCGTCGAATGGCTGCCACTCCGCAATGTAAGGCACCGCCTCATTGCCATAGGCCACGGTGAATGTGGCGAGTATTGCCTTGACGCCATAGGGGTTGAGCAGGCTGACCAGCGGGCAAAGCAGCCCGAAAGCAATCCACTTGGCCAGCAGCCGGGGGTTCGATAAGCGCGTGCGCATAAGCAGATCGAGGCCGGCGAAGGCGGCGATGACGAAACCGAAGGTGAAGGTGGCGTGGAGATTGGCCCACACGCAAAGCAGCGCCAGCAGCCATAAAGGCGGCGCTTTCCCGTCGCGTGCGGCCTGGAAAAGACCGGCGGTCCAGACGACGATAATGGGCAAGGTAAAGATGTGCGGTCGGGCGACATAGATTGGCCCGATCACGAGCGCGAGCACCAGCGTCAGTCCTATCGCCAGCGTCGGCTTCAACCACGCGCTGAGATACCACGACGTCAAGAAGGCCGTCAGCGCGATTACCGCAGTCGCCAGCAGCACCACGCCGTTCCAACCGCCGGCTTCATAGGCAATTGCAAGGAGAACCTGGCTAAGCCATTCCTTGGCGATCCATGGCTGGCCGGCAAAAGTGTAGGAGTAAATGTCGATGGTCGGGAATGTGCGGCTTGCCAGCATATCAATGCCGACCTTAATGTGCCACCAGCTATCGGGATCCTGCAGGAGGGAGGTGGCAAAGGCGAGGAGCGCCGCCGCCATCACAACCGCGGCCAACAGGCAAAACACCAGCCTCACATGCTGCATGTCATCTATCGACGGCCTCGCCTCACCAGACATCCCGCGCATATGGCATCCCTGAGCCGCGATAGCGGAAGGCATAGGCCGAATTTGTTAGAAAACCGATAAGCCGCAGGATTGCGGCCCCTATGCCGCGCGTCCAACCGGCTGGGCGCGTTCAGCAGCGATTGTCAAGTTGCGGGTGACGCACAAAGACCTTCGGCGGCTCAGCCCTCGGCCTTGAAGTTCTTGGCTTCCTTCTCGACCTTAGGGCTGTCCTTGCCGTGCTTGCGCATCAGATCCTTCGCCTGCTTCGGCGAAACGTCGGTGGTTTCAGCCAGGTGCAGAGCCTTCTTTTCGTCCGCATCGCGCGTCTTGCGGTCGGCCATTGCGGTTTTCTTGTCAGCCATTACAACGCTCTTATGCTCTCGGCGATTTCGTTCAGCACCTTGCGGTCGGTGCCGTGGCGCTTGATCAGCGTGCGGGCCTGATCCGGGGTAATGCCCGCTTCCTCGGCGAAATGATGTACCTCATAATCTTCGCCGCCCGCCACTCGTGAGCGGTCGCGACTATCGGTCTTGGTTTTGTCGTCGGCCATGGCAGCTCTCCTCATCTCGACGAGAGCATAACGGGCAAGATTTCAGCGAGTTCCTTCGAGCGTGTCGCCCAATTGCCTGCCCTCGGGCATGACCCGGTATGCGCGGCGATTTTGCTCAAAACAAGGGCTTGGTGTCAGGCCGGCCTTCGCGCACAAAAAGGCTGGCCTCTTTGGCGGCCGCGGTGAATGCCCGTCGAGCGCTGCCAACCGCCCGCCGCTGCTCCAGGGCGTCCATCATTGCTTGCAAGGCCGAGCGGTATTTCGGCCCGCGCTTTTCGTTCGGCCACTTTTCGACCAGCAGTGATGCGGCCTCGACCGCCCGCGTCACCGTCAGGATGCGTCCGTTCCGCCCAGTTTCGATTGTCACGGGAACGTCGAATTGTTCATCACGCATGGCACCATTCCACAACTCAAGCGAGATAAGTTTTGCGGACTGAACGGTGCAGCCTGGTATTCGTTCCGGATTGCTAACGGGAGCGATGGTCGAACACGACCCCCATGGTCCTACCAACGGCCGTCATGACGATAAGCTCGACCAGATCGTCGTCACTGTCGCCGCAGGCTGGGGCCGTCCGGCGAAGGATGTCCAGCATCGCCCTCGTCGATATGGTGTCGCCGGCGCCGAATCTTGAAAGCGCAGATGAAACAAGCTCTTGGGCCGTCAAGTCGGCGACAGTCACCCTCTGCACCACGTTCATTGGCTTCCTCCCACCATGAACCCTCGCCCGGGAGAATGATACGCCGAACGTCGCGTTTCGCCAGCAAAATGGTGGTCCTACCAGCGTGCGGACGGCGACCGAAAATCATCGGTTTTGAGTGAGACAAGCCGGGCGAGGCGGCAGCGCTTTTGTGCCATGCGACTTCGCCACAGACCCAATCCCGGCGGCCGGGATGGATCCCAATTTATTTACTTTGCAGTTTGATGGCTTGGCAGTCTGGTTTGCTCGGTTGCGGCTGAAGTCAGCGCAGCAATACCGCGGTGCGGACAGGACTAGATCGGTTCGTCGTTTCACGGAAACGCCGAACCGGTCTGTCTTTTTTGTTTGACGCAATTCCCGACGGAAAACCGTTCACACGTTTTCCTGGAATTGCTTGTCTTGTGACTCTAGGCGGCCAGGTCGCTCGGAAGCTTGCCGCCATTCTCGGCCAGCTTTTTCATCAGTGCGTCGTGCAGCCACAGATTCATCGTTACAGTGTCGTTCATATCGCCGGTGTAGTTCAGCTCGTGGGCAAGCTCCTTGCGGGCGCCGAGGCTGCTGTCGATATTCAGAGCCTTCATCAGGTCGACGATCGAATTCTTCCAGTTGAGTTTCTGCCCCTTCGCGGCCACCGCCTTGTCGAGAATGGCAGCGATGTTCGGGGCAGAGAACGGCGCGGCCGGCGCGGTCGAGGCCGGGGTTGCAGCCGGGGCGGATCGGGTAGGCGCCGTCGGCTGGGTGGCCGTGCTCGAAGCAGGCGCGGGAGACGGTTGCGCCGGCGGCGCTTCGGCCGCAACCGCGTTTCCGAAAATCGCACCTTTGATACTGTCGAAAATGCCCATTGCTATCTCCTGTGTGCCTTGACGGTCGGTGAGGCGACCGGTGCCGAATGCCGCATTGAGCGCCCTGGTTGTACGGGACCACGAACATGGCTGAAGGGCAACTCCGAACTGGCCGAAAGGTAAAGGCTTGGTTGCGCTGAAAAATCGGCCGATACGGCAACAGTTCGGGCCGTATACAGCTCGAGAGACCGTCAAGTGCAATGGATGACGGCCGAATTGAGGGCTCTCGGCACGCATCGGGCTAAATTAGAAGTTGCAAATAGATATGCGGATGCCGAGCGATTCCATACCAGTAAAATCAGTGTCGGTCGCTAATGGAGGCATTGGAGCGGTACGAGGAGGGAGACGCTCTTGATGATGAAAATAGAAAGATCGTCTAGGTTTCGTATTCGCATCGTTGAGAGGAGCGAACCATGATCCTAGTTGTCGGAGCTGAGATGAGCGCGCGCGCGGCCGGCAACCGGTTCGGCGTCGTTACGCGCCTGCGTCACGGGCGGACCGGCTGATGGCGCCCGTCAAGGTCGACCCCGCCAAGGTGCGCGAGTTCAGGGATGCCGAAAGCTTCCATGCCTGGCTTGGCGAGCATCACGACAGCGAGGACGAAGTCTGGATCAAGATCCATAAGCTCGATTCGGGGCTGCCGTCGATCACTCCGAAGCAAGCCATCGACGTGGCGTTGTGCTGGGGCTGGATCGATGCGGTGCGCAAGGCCTTGGACGGCAAAAGCTACCTGCAGCGCTACACCCCGCGCGGCAAGAAGAGCACCTGGAGCCAGATCAATGTCGACAATGTCGCTCGGCTGATCGAGGAGGGCCGGATGACCGAGCATGGGCTGAGGCAGGTCGAGGCAGCCAAGGCCGACGGCCGCTGGGCGCGCGCCTACAAGAGCGGCAAGGAGATGAAGATCCCCGACGACCTCCAGGCGGCAATAGACGCCGAGCCCATGGCGAAAGAGATGCTGGCAAAACTCAGCCAGCAAAACCGCTTCGCGCTCGCCTTCCGCATCCACAACATGAAAACCGAAGCCGGACGCAAGAAGAAGATCGCGGCTTTCGTGGAGATGCTGAAGCGCGGCGAGACGATCTATCCGCAACGAAATCGCGATTCTGGATGAGCATTTGGCCGCGCTTGCCTGCTGCGTCGTGTGCTCGCCCTGTCGGCGAGCCCCGAATGCGGCCGGATCGCAGCTCAAGCGCATTCCTGGCGATGTCGCCGACGATTTGTTTTCGACCAGCGTCGCCTGACATTTCGACTCCATTTCTCATTCGTTTAATCGATGTAGGAACAAAGCTCCGTCCCCACAGTCGGCATACGTATATTAGCAGGCGCTTCTATGACGTTTTTTGCCCATTCAGGAGCCGACTGGCACGTGGGCCGTGTTTGATGCGACGGTGGACGTGCCTGCGGACTTCGCTGGCAGTTGCCTTATCGGCTTGCCGCGGGAGCGGGCGGAGTGGCTCGCAGCAAGAGCCAATCGAAATGCTGCAAAAGGCACTTCGATTTGCCGGTTGTCAGTTGCCGGGCCAACACAAGCCGCGGTTCTTAGACTTAGACCGATAGGAGAGACTTCGATGATGCACGAACAGGTAATGGAAGCTGCGTTGGCAGCCAGGAACCAGGAAGTGGATATTTGTGGTGTCTTCGACATCACCAACAAAACCGATGCGCCAATTGGCTCTCGCCGATTGGGCGAGGCTATCCACTTTGTCGCCAATGCACCTATCGTTGGCTATGATGTTCACGCCGCCGTCATCAGATATGGCCCACTCGGAACCCCCAGCCTCAGAGCAACAGATTGCGAACAGCTGTGGGAGAAGTTTGGCGAGGCCCTGCTGCAACACTGACGGGCAGACCTTTGGCGCGTATGGGCACCACCATCGCGCAGGACAGTTCGCTAGCGAGAACGACATCGAAGCCTGGCCGGTGATGTTGCAATTAAATTAGCGTAAGCGCATATTTTTTGCCGGCTGGACTCGCAACCGGCCAGGCCCGGCGACCGGTCGCCAACGGGCTGTCAGGCCGGCAACACATGCTTCCGCAGGCCCGACGGTCCCTTGGCAAGATCGCCGGAACCACAGCATGATGCGGCGGCAAAACGGGTTTGGGAGAAATAGCATGCCTAAAGTTTCGGAGCTCTTTTTCAAGACAGCCATCGTCTTTCTTATTCTGGGAATTGCAGCTGGCCTGCAGATGGCAATTTCAGGCGATCACGGCGCGTTTCCGGCTCACGCGCACATCAACCTGCTGGGGTGGGTCACCAGTGCAATATTCGGCGGCTATTATGCGCTGAATCCGGCGAAGGCTGCCCGCAGGAGCGCCATGATCCACTACGGCGTCTACAATCTCGGCCTGGTCGTGATGCTGCCGGCTCTTTACCTGATGCTGCAGGGAAACCCGGCGCTCGAGCCGATCGTCGCCACCGGCTCAATGATTGTCGCTGTCGCCGTGCTGATCTTTGCCTTCGTGGTTTTCTCCGCCGAAACAGAGCGCTCGGTCTCGGGAATACAAGCGGTCCCGCGCTAGAAGGGGCGGCGATGGCGCCGAGTCGGCCAAGCCCGTGCTTCTGGTGAAGCGCGGGCCGATTGGTTGTAGGCTGATCTGAGGTAAGGGTGCGGCGAAGATGAAAGCCGCTCCGTAGCCTTCGCGCCCCCCTCTGCCTGCCCCAAGATACCTGCACCGCAGCGGCAGTAGCCGTCCAGCGTCCCTTTAGGCTGGCGAACCGGTGAGATTTATCTGGCGGAGAGAGCGGCAGCCAGTCGGCTGTTCGTCTGCGGCCAATGACGTCCAATAACGCTTTGAAATCAAGCCGTTAATTTTTCAGTTCGTCCAACGACATTCATTGCCGTCCAACAAAATCGCCGATACAATGTGGGTGAAAATGTGGGGTGGGGTGAGTTGGGCGGACGATGCAAAAATCGGGAAAGCACCCGGACAAGGCGCTAAGCGCGATCGAGGTGCGGCAGGCTAAGACTCCGGGACGATATGCCGATGGCAATGGCCTTTACCTCGTCGTGGACCCGTCGGGAGCGAAGCGTTGGCTCCTCCGGATCATCGTCCAAGGCAGGCGTAGAGACATCGGATTGGGCGGCACGTCGATCATCTCGCTCGCCGATGCACGAGAAACCGCGCTAGCTTACCGCAAGAAGAGCCCAAATTTCGTGCGCGCAAACCGGATTCGATGACAAAATTTGCAGGCCGCGAACGCAAAATTCTACCCGCGCGAAGCACTATCAGAGGCAAAAATCAGCATGCAGAACAGCCAAAAATCGCTGCGCGGGCCCCAAGTGTCCCCTCTATTTGATCGTCAATCGACCGGTTAAATGCAACAATAGAAACAGCGCAAAGGACACAGTAACGGCAGCGAGAACTGCGATGCACGCCTTTCTTTCGGTCGGCTTGGCGTATCGCATCAGTATCAAGAGACCAAAAATGGAAGCCAGCGGAATCAGGTATTGCCTGACTAATTCGGGCTCCGCAATCCAAGCTCCGGGTACATCGTAGCGGAACATGTGCCAGATCAGTGAAGCAGTCAGTGCCGCATGCATCAATGCCAGCAGCCCAAGTACAGCGATGGCAATCCACTTCAGTATCGTCACCATCTTTCGCTCCCCACAGGATCGGGCGACAGGTCAACACGCCCACCAAAATCAAAGCCTCTCCACACACCCGCCAACGTCGCCGTCGTCCCCGTAGTGACAGGACCATCCGGCCCCAGACTCACATAGTTGGAGGGGCGCTCAACTTCGCTCCACAATGAAGCGCTCTTGCTAGAGATAGCGTCCAGAGAAAGCCTGTGACAGCCATTTTAATCCACACAATTATGTGGGGCAAAAAGTGGGTCAAATACTGCGAGCCATGAAATTTATTAGGTATTTCAGCAATTTGGCGAGGCAACTGGCGGAGAGAGCGGGATTCGAACCCGCGTTACGGTTTCCCGTAAACACACTTTCCAGGCGTGCGCCTTCAACCACTCGGCCACCTCTCCGTCTTTTTAGCATTTTCGACGCGGCCGGTTTCGCCGCGCGGGTTGGGGAGATGCATCTCCTTTGGGATTCCGGCCGGAATTCCGGCCGTGGGCGCCGTCAACCAGCGGATACCCTTTCCCCGCACCCGAGCCGTCAAAGCAACAGGCGCGGGGCTCATCTAGTCGATCCGGTGCCGAATGCCAAGACATAACGGCAGTCTATTCGCTTTGCCGGATACGGATGCTCAGCCCATGTTATCGGAGCACCCGTTGGGAGCCTATCGAAAGGAGCGGCGGAGGTGTGCTTGCCGTCCCCGGCGCGCCGACGGTTTCGGCGAACCCGGCTGCCGTAGGTTCAACTTCGCGTGTCGCGATTGCGGATAAAGCACGCAGATCCTATTTAACAGTCCACACGACATTCTGATAAACTCCTGGGGAGGAAGGGTCCGGATGTTCCGCTTTATCTTCCGTCTTGCCGCAATGATTGCGCTTTCGGTTTCGGTCATCATGGCCGTGCTCGATGCGACCCGCTCGGTGGCGGCTTCGGCGCTGGTGATGACCCCGCTCAACACCAGCTGGCTCGCTGTCTCGCCGGATACGCGCAGCGCCTTCGAAAGCTTCGTCCGCGATAAGATCAACCCGCTGCTGTGGGACGGTGCCATCGCCTGGGTGCTCAGCCAGCCCGGCTTTGCCGTGTTCGCGGTGCTGGCGTTCATTCTTTATGCCATCGGTTACAGGCGGCAGCGCCCCAGCGGGCGGTTCGCCGCAACCTGACATTTCCAGCCTGACCCGGTGTTCCCGTACCAGGAAGGCTCAACCAAGAAGAAAAGGAAGCCACACATGTTTCTCAGCGACATGCTGAACAAGAAGCTCAACCTGCCGAAACCCTCCGAGGCGTTGCCCGGCCGCGACCGGCCGATCCCGACCGCATCGAAGCACTTTGTCTCGAACAGGCCGCTCAAGGGTCCTTATCCCGAAGGGATGGAAACGGCGATGTTCGGCCTGGGCTGCTTCTGGGGCGCCGAGCGCCTGTTCTGGCAAGTCGAGGGCGTCTGGGTCACGGCGGCCGGCTATGCCGGCGGCGTCACGCCCAACCCGACCTATCAGGAAACCTGCACGGGGCTCACCGGCCATGCCGAAGTCGTGCTCGTCGTCTACGACCCCAAGATCGTGTCTTATGCCGAGCTCTTGAAGCTGTTCTGGGAAAGCCACGACCCGACGCAAGGCATGCGCCAGGGCAATGATGTCGGCACCACTTACCGCTCGGCGATCTATACATTCAACGACGCTCAACACCAGGCTGCGATCGCCTCGCGCGACGCCTACGAGGCTTCGCTGCGCGGCGCCGGACGCGGCAAGATCACCACGGAGATCGCGCCGGCGCCGGAATTCTACTTCGCCGAGGAAGACCACCAGCAATATCTGGCGAAGAACCCCTACGGCTATTGCGGCCTGCAGGGAACCGGCGTCTCCTGCGCCATTCCGGCCGCCGTCTCCGCCTGATTTTATGCCCCTGACGCAAGGAATATGCTGTGGCGCCGCGATGCGGCGCCATGCTTTTCCAAAAGGTCAAAATTCCACGTGAATTTTGTTTCGGGCCGTGCCAGATTGACCCGAAGCGGGAGGAAGACACTCCTGCCCGACACCGCACGCCTGCCGGAGAACCGGGCCGGCATGCGATGCATAATGGACAAATAACCGACAGGGGTGTGGATCACATGAAACGTATCGTTCTCGGCCTCATGGCCGCAGCTGCAATGGTTCTTCCGGCCTTCGCCGCGGACATTCAACCCGCGATCCTCTATGATCTCGGCGGCAAGTTCGACAAGTCGTTCAACGAGGCGTCCTTCCACGGCGCTGAAAAGTTCAAGACCGAGACCGGCATCCCCTATGTGGAATTCGAGGTCAGCAACGCCACCCAGCGCGAGCAGGCGCTGCGCCGTTTCGCCGAGGACGGCCGCAACCCGATCGTCATGGCGGGCTTCTCGTGGGCTGACGCGCTTGACAAGATCGCCACCGAGTTCCCCGACACCAAATTCGCCATCATCGACATGGTCGTCGACAAGCCCAATGTCCGCTCGCTGGTCTATAAGGAGCAGGAAGGCTCCTACCTCGTCGGCGTGATGGCGGCGATGGCTTCCAAGACCAAGAAGGTCGGCTTCGTCGGCGGCATGGACATTCCGCTGATCCGCAGGTTTGGCTGCGGCTATGTCGGCGGCGCCAAGGCGGCCGGCGCCACCGACGTCATCCAGAACATGACCGGCGATACGCCAGCGGCCTGGAACGATCCGGCCAAGGGCGGCGAGATCGCCAAGACGCAGATCGACCAGGGCGCCGACGTGGTCTACGCGGCGGCAGGCGGCACCGGTGTCGGCGTGCTGCAGGCAGCGGCCGACGCCGGCAAGCTCGGCATCGGCGTCGATTCCAACCAGAACGGCCTGCAGCCCGGCAAAGTGCTGACCTCCATGGTCAAGCGCGTCGACGTTGCCGTCTACAACACCTTCATGGATGCCAAGGACGGCAAGTTCACGGCCGGCGTTAACGATCTCGGCCTCAAGGAAGGCGGCGTCGACTACGCAATGGACGACAACAACAAGGCGCTTGTCGACGATGCAATGAAGGCGGCGGTCGAAAAGGCCAAGGCCGACATCATAGCCGGCACCATCAAGGTGCACGACTACATGTCGGACAATGCCTGCCCGTATTGATCGATTGCTGTTATTGATCGACTGGCACTGCTGAACTGACGAGCCGCCGGGTGAAAGCCCGGCGGTTTTGTCTTGTCGGCCCGCTCACCAGTGCGGCGGCTTGGTCACCGGCACGTCGGGTGCGGCCTGTTCTTCCAGTGCCAGGAAGCGCTCGGCCAGCGCGTCGAGCTTGCGCTGCATGCGCTCGATCACCTTCCACTGCTCGGCGATCTGGCCGGACAGTTCCTCGATGGTCTTCTCCTGCTCGGCGGCGCGGATTTGCAGCGTCGTCAGCCGGTCGTCGGGCATGGTCATTTGAAATCCTCGATCAGGCGATTGTGCAGGCTGCGGCCACGTTGGAAATTGACAAGCATGGCGGGATTTGTCGAGAGTGAACCCTGCTCCAGCCAATTGGCACAGACCCAATTGGCACAGACTGGGCGTCATGCTAGGCGTTTGACCAAGCGGTAAAAAAATAACAGTGGGAACAGGCTGCATGGCGCAAGCCGCAATCGAGCTGATCGGCATCGACAAGAGCTTTGGCGCCGTGCGCGCCAACCGCGACATCAATCTGGAGATTATGCGCGGCACTATCCATGGCATCGTCGGCGAAAACGGCGCCGGCAAGTCGACGCTGATGTCGATCCTCTACGGTTTCTACCAGGCCGATTCCGGCGAAATCCGTGTCGGCGGCCAGCCGGCATCGATCAAGACACCGAATGATGCGATCGCGCTCGGCATCGGCATGGTGCATCAGCATTTCATGCTGGTCGACAATTTCTCGGTGCTGGAAAACGTCATTCTCGGCGCCGAAAGCGATGCGCTGCTGAAGAAGAGCATCGCCAAGGCGCGTTCCGAGCTGGAGCGGCTCGAGCGCGAATACGGGCTCGAAGTCGATCCCGACGCCATCATCGAGGAGTTGCCGGTCGGCCTGCAGCAACGCGTCGAAATCCTCAAGGCGCTCTATCGCGGCGCCGAGATCCTGATCCTCGATGAGCCGACAGGCGTGCTGACGCCGGCCGAGGCCGACCACCTGTTCCGCATCCTCAGGCAGCTGAAGGAGCAGGGCAAGACGATCGTGCTGATCACCCACAAGCTGCGCGAGATCATGGCGATCACCGACACGGTGTCGGTGATGCGCCAGGGCACGATGGTGGCGACACGCGAAACCAGGAAGACCACGGTCGAGGAGCTGGCCGAGCTGATGGTCGGCCGGCGCGTGCTGCTGCGCGTCGAAAAGGGCGAGGCGAAGGCCGGCGGCGTCAAGCTTGCGGTCAAGAACCTGACGGTCAAGGATTCCCGCGGCGTCACCATGGTCGACGACGTCTCCTTCGACGTCCATGCCGGCGAGATCGTCGGCATTGCCGGCGTCGCCGGCAACGGGCAGTCCGAATTGCTCGAGGCGATTTCCGGCATCAGGCATGCCGTTTCGGGCTCGGTCATGCTCGACGGCAAGCCGATCGACCTCACCGGCGCCGCCGACCCTGGCGAGTTGCGCGAGCGCGGCCTTGCCCATGTGCCGGAGAACCGCCATCATGTCGGGCTCGTGCTGGCCTTCGAGGAGAACGAGAATTCGATCCTCGGTTATCAGGACGACGCGCGCTATCTGAAGGGGCCGTTCCTCGACATCGATGCCATCCGTAACGATGCCAGGGACAAGATCGTCAAATATGACATCCGCCCGGCGGACTGCCGCCTCAAGACCGCCAATTTCTCCGGCGGCAACCAGCAGAAAATCGTGCTGGCGCGGGAAATGGAACAAGATCCCGGCGTGTTGATCGTCGGCCAGCCGACACGCGGCGTCGATGTCGGCGCCATCGAATTCATCCACAAGCGCCTCATAGCCATGCGCGACCAGGGCAAGGCGGTGCTGGTGGTTTCGGTCGAGCTCGACGAGATCCGCTCGCTGTCCGACCGCATCCTGGTGATGTTTGCCGGCCGCGTCGTCGGCGAACGCGGCCCCGACGCGACCGAGGGCGAGCTCGGCCTGCTGATGGCCGGCGTCGAGCACCGGGAGGCCGCCGAGTGAGCACCCCCTATGCCAAGCTGCCGGCCTGGGCCGATTACGTGCTGATCCCGCTGATCAATCTGTTCGTCGCATTCGTCGTCGCCGGCTTCGTCGTCATATTGGTCGGCGAGAACCCGCTGCGTGCAGCCGTCATCCTGGTCGAGGGTGCCTTCGGCCGCGGCCAAGGCATCGCGTTCACGCTTTTCTATGCCACCACCTTCATCTTCAGTGGGCTTTCGGTGGCGGTTGCGGCGCATTGCGGCCTGTTCAACATCGGTGGCGAGGGCCAGGGCTATATCGCCGGTCTCGGCATCGGCATTGTTTGCCTGGCCTTCGACAGCGTGCTGCCCTGGTGGCTGACCTTCCCGATCGCCATTATCGCCGCCGCGGCGATGGGCGCGCTGTGGGCGCTGATCCCGGCCTATCTGCAGGCCAAGCGCGGCTCGCACATCGTCATCACCACAATCATGTTTAATTTCATCGCCGCCAGCGTCATGGTCTATGCGCTGGTGGGGATGCTGAAGCCGCCCGGCTCGATGGCGCCGCAGACGCGCACCTTCCTCGAAGGCGCGCAATTGCCGAAGCTCAACTGGGTCATCGAATTGTTCGGCGCCAAAATCCGTTCGGCGCCATTCAACGTCAGTTCCCTGCTGGCGCTAGCCATGGCCTTTCTGGTGTGGGTGCTGATCTGGCGCACGAAGCTCGGCTACGAGATGCGCACCTATGGCCACAGCCCGAAAGCGGCGCGTTATGCCGGCATTTCGGAGATCCGCATCATCATCATTGCGATGATGATCTCGGGCGCGTTGGCCGGCATGATGGCGCTCAACCCGACGATGGGCGACCAGCACAATGTCGCGCTCGAATTCGTTTCGGGCGCCGGTTTCGTCGGCATCGCGGTGGCACTGATGGGACGCCTGCACCCGGTCGGCATCGTGCTGGCGGCGGTCCTGTTCGGCATGCTCTACCAGGGCGGCGCCGAGCTCGCCTTCGAGATGCCGGCGATCAGCCGCGACATGATCGTCATCATCCAGGGCCTTGTGATCCTGTTCGCCGGCGCGCTCGAGCATATGTTCCGGCCCTATGTCCAGGCGCTGTTCGCCTCGCTCAGCCCGAGATCAGTCGGCATGGAAGCGGTCAAGGGGAAGGGCGCCTGAGATGGATTTCTTCAACGCTATCGTGCAGGTCCTGGACTCGACCATCCGCCTTTCGGTCCCCTTGCTGCTCGCCTGCCTCGCCGGCCTCTATTCGGAGCGGGCCGGCGTCTTCGACATCGGGCTCGAGGGCAAGATGCTTGTCGGAGCCTTCGCTGGTGCGGCCGCCGCCTCGGTCTTCCACTCGGCCTATCTCGGCCTCGGCATGGCCATCCTCATCTCGGTCGCCTTCGCGCTGATCCACGGCTTTGCCTCGATCACCCATCGCGGCAACCAGATCGTCTCCGGCGTCGCGATCAATTTCATTGCCGCCGGATCGACGATCATGCTCGGCCAGGCCTGGTTCCAGCAAGGCGGGCGCACGCCGGCGCTGGCCGCCGGCGAGCGCTTCGAGGCAATCATCTGGCCGGGCGCAGAGGCGCTCAGGAGCGTTCCGATTCTCGGGCCGATCTATTCGGAACTTATCTCCGGCCATTCCGTGCTGGTCTATCTCGCCTTCCTGGCCGTGCCGTTCACCTGGTGGGTGCTGTTTCGCACCCGCTTCGGCTTGCGCCTGCGCGCCGTCGGCGAGAACCCGGCCGCGGTCGACACCGCCGGCATATCAGTCGCCTGGCTGCGCTATCGGGCGCTGATCTGCACCGGCGTGCTCACCGGCATTGCCGGAGCCTATCTGTCGATGGTGCAGAATGGCGGCTTCGTGAAGGACATGACCGCTGGCAAGGGCTACATCGCGCTGGCCGCGCTGATCTTCGCCAAATGGAAACCGGTCAACGCCATGTTCGCCTGCCTGCTGTTCGGCTTCCTCGACGCCGCGTCGATCCGCCTGCAAGGCACGCCGCTGCCGCTGATCGGCAAGGTGCCGGTGCAATTCATGCAGGCGCTGCCCTATGTGCTGACCGTCATCCTGCTTGCCGGCTTCATCGGCAAGGCAATCCCGCCGCGCGCCGGCGGCGTGCCTTATGTCAAGGAACGCTGATCTATCATGGCTCATGATCTGTTCGAAGCGGCGAAAGCCGCCATGGCCAAGGCCTATGCGCCCTATTCGAAATTTCCGGTCGGCGCGGCGTTGCGCACCGAGGACGGCCGTGTCTTCACCGGCGCCAATGTCGAGATCGCGTCCTATCCGGAGGGCTGGTGCGCCGAAACCACCGCGCTCGGCCACTACGTCATGGGCGGCGGCGGCAAGATCACGGAAATCGCCGTGATCGCCGAACGCGTGGCAAAATGCTCGCCCTGCGGCGGCTGCCGGCAGCGGCTGGCGGAATTCTGCCGGCCGGAGACGAAGTTCTATCTGTGCGATGATAGCGGCGTGGTCGAGACCGTGACCATGGGCGAGTTGCTGCCATACGGGTTTGAAGGCGATGTGCTGAAATGAAGGAAGCGCTCGATCACCTCGTCGAAAGGCTGGACGGGCTGGCGCCGACTACCGCCTTGGTGCTGGGGTCAGGGCTTGGCGGGCTTGTCGACCAGGTCGAGGATGCGGTGCGCATCTCCTACGCCGACTTGCCGGGGTTTCCCCGAAGCGGAGTCAGCGGCCATGCGGGCGAGGTGGTGGCGGGGCTCTTTGCCGGCACGCCGGTGCTGATGCTGTCCGGCCGGGCGCATTATTACGAGCACGGCAACGCGGCGGCGATGCGGCCGGCACTCGAGGTGCTCGCCGGCCTCGGCATCTCCAGGCTGATCCTCACCAACGCCGCCGGTTCGGTCGATCCCGGGATGGGCCCGGGCTCGGTGATGCTGATCACCGATCACATCAATTTCTCGGGCTCCAACCCGCTGATCGGCGAACCGAGCGACCGCCGTTTCGTCGGCCTGACCGAAGCCTACGACGCCGGTCTCCGCTCCGCCATCGAGCAGGCGGCGAAGGCCACCGGTACCACGCTGCACAAGGGCGTCTATATGTGGTTCTCCGGCCCATGCTTCGAGACGCCCGCCGAGATACGCATGGCGCGCGTCATGGGCGCCAACGCGGTCGGCATGTCGACGGTGCCGGAGGTCATTCTCGCCCGCTTCCTTGGGCTGCGCGTCGCCGCGTGTTCGGTCGTGACCAACCTTGCCGCCGGCATGACCGGAGCCGAGCTGTCGCACCAGGAGACCAAGGACATGGCGCCGGTCGGCGGTGCGCGGCTGGCGACCATCCTGCAGCGTGTTTTTCAGGACGGGCTTCCGGAGCACAGGGTCGACGCCTGATGCTTCCCCAGGAAATCATCCGCCGCAAGCGCGACGGCCAGAAGCTCTCGGCTGAGGAGACAGCGTTCTTTATCGGAGGTCTGACCGCCGGCACAGTCACCGACGCGCAGGTCGGCGCCTTTGCCATGGCGGTGTTCTTCAACGGCATGAGCCGCGACGAGGCGGTGGCGCTGACTATGGCGATGCGCGATTCCGGCGATGTGCTCGACTGGTCGGATCTGCCCGGCCCGGTCACCGACAAGCATTCGACGGGCGGCGTCGGCGACAATGTCTCCTTGATGCTGGCGCCGATCGTCGCTGCCTGTGGCGCCTATGTGCCGATGATTTCCGGCAGGGGTCTCGGCCATACCGGCGGCACGCTGGACAAGATGGATGCCATCCCCGGCTATATCAGCCAGCCGGATGTTGCGCGGTTCCGCAAGACCGTGCTCGAAACCGGCTGCGCCATCATCGGCCAGACCGCCGATCTCGCACCCGCCGACGCCAGGCTCTACGCGATCCGCGATGTGACAGGAACGGTGGAATCGGTGCCGCTGATCACCGCCTCGATCCTGTCGAAGAAGCTGGCGGCCGGCCTTGGTTCGCTGGTGCTCGATGTCAAGGTCGGCAACGGCGCCTTCATGGAGAAATCGCGCGACGCAACCGCACTGGCCAACAGCCTGGTCGACGTCGCCAATGGCGCCGGCCTTAAGGCCTCGGCGCTGGTCACCGGCATGAACGAGCCGCTGGCGTCCGCCGCCGGCAATGCGGTCGAGGTGCGCAACGCCGTCGATTTTCTCACCGGCCGCTTTCGCGACCGGCGGCTGGAGGACGTGACGCTGGCGCTGGCCGCCGAGATGCTACAATCGGCAGGCCTGGTATCGTCCAACCAGGACGGCCTGCGCCGCGCCGCCGAAACGCTGGCCGGCGGCCGCGCCGCTTCCATCTTCGCGCGCATGGTGGCGGCACTGGGTGGTCCCGTCGACTTTGTCGACAATCCGGAAAAATATCTGCCGAAAGCGGCAACGGAATTCGCGGTCAAGGCGAGCGCGAACGGCTTTGTCACCGGCATCGCGACCCGCGAGATCGGGCTTGCCGTGGTCGGGCTTGGCGGCGGGCGGACGCGGCCCGACGACAGGATCGATCACGTCGTCGGCATCACCAGGCTGTTGCCGGTCGGCGCTGAAGTGCGGGCCGGCGAAGCGCTGGCGCTGGTCCATGCCCGCAATAGCGAGGATGCCGAAGCGGCCGCGGCCGCCGTGCTTTCGGCCTATACCATCGGCACTTCCAAACCGGCCACGGAGAAAACCGTCATCCGGCGGATCCTGCCGCGCGGGTAGAGCCATTCCGATGGTATCGGATGGGCTCTATCTTTCTTTGGACCACGATCTTGTCCGAAAACCGGTCCCCACTTTTCGCTGGCGCGGACCTGCGGTTCGGGATCACGTTCTACTGAACCAGCAGCAGCTTGCCGTCTTCGACCTGATATTTTTCGAGCCGCTGCAGAAAGCTCATGCCGATCAGGTTGGTGTGCAGCGCCCTGTCGTCGAGCACGACGGCCTCGACGCCCTCGACGGTGATCCTGCCGATCTGCAGGCGGTCGATCATGACCAATGCTGCCTTGATCGCCCCGTTGGCGGTGTTGACCTGATGGCTGAAGTCCGTCGAATTGAGCGAGATGCCGATCCTGCGCGCAGTCGAGGTGTTGATGGCGACGAGCGTGGCACCGGTATCGATCATGCCGTCGATCTGCCGGCCGTTCAACTTGAAGACCGACATGAAATGCCCGCGCGAGTCCGCGGCGACGACGACCTTGCGGCCGAGCGGCTGCGGCGTTGTGGGCCTGTCCCGGACGGCGGCGAGATTCAGGTCGGTTTGTGTGTCCGCCGGCCTGGCTCCGATGGCGGATTTCAACAGCCGCTCGATTACCTGTGAATTGGACTGATACACGATCGGCAGCGATGCCGACGTTCCGGCAAACACGCCAAGGATGAGGAGCTTGCGCAGCATGGACCGGCCTTTGTGGTTGCCGATCCTTAGTCCGACATGGTGATTGCCGCTTTAACGAGTGCGGAAACCAGCCGTTTGCGTAAACAATCGGTAAACGGATCTATTTGGTGCCGTACATGCGGTCGCCGGCATCGCCGAGACCCGGCATGATGTAGCCCTTTTCGTTGAGCTGGCGGTCGATGGAAGCGGTGAAGACCGGAACATCGGGATGTGCCTGGGTAAACCGCTCGAGGCCCTCTGGTGCCGCCAACAGGCAGAGGAAGCGGATGTTGGTGGCACCGCGGCCTTTCAGCTTGTCGATCGCCGCGATCGCCGAATTGGCGGTCGCCAGCATCGGATCGACGACGATCACCAGCCGGTCGGCGAGGTCGCCCGGCGCCTTGAAGAAATACTCGACCGCTTCCAGCGTCTCATGGTCGCGATAGAGGCCGATATGGGCGACACGCGCCGCCGGCACGAGATCGAGCAGGCCTTCGAGCAAGCCGTTGCCGGCGCGCAGCACCGAGGCGAAGACCAGTTTTTTGCCCTCCAGCGTCGGCGCCTCCATCGTTTCGATCGGCGTCTCGATGGTCGTCGTCGTCAGTTCCAGGTTGCGGGTGACCTCGTAGCCGAGCAGCAGCGAGATCTCGCGCAGCAGCCGCCGGAAGCCGGCCGTCGAAGTCTCTTTCTTGCGCATGATGGTCAGCTTGTGTTGGACAAGCGGATGGTCGACGACGGTAACGCCCTTCATGGTGTTCTCCAACTGCGCAGGTGAATAGTGGATGGTGAATGGTGAATAGTGAATAGTGAACTGGTTTGCGAGTCCTTGGTTGCGCGGAAAAACTCGCGGTTGACGAACCGAAGCGCCGGTTTCACCATTCACCATTCACCTGCCCTTGGCGCCGAGCCTGCCCAGCAGCACCGCCCTGGTCTTCCTGTCGACGAAGGCTGCCTCGATGGCCGTCCTGGTGACGGCGGTGAGCGCCTTGTCGTCCATCGCAAAATGCTCGGCAGCGATGTCGTATTCGCGTTTCAGCGAGGTCCAGAAATAGGGCGGGTCATCGGAGTTGAGCGTCACCTTGCAGCCCGCTGCCCGCAAGGCGGGGAAGGGATGGTCGGCGAAGCTGTCGAAGATTTTCAGGGCGATGTTGGAGCCAGGGCAGCATTCGAGCACGACGCCTTCGTCGGCGATGCGCCGCATAAGCTCGGGGTTCTCGATGGCGCGCACGCCATGGCCGATGCGAGACGGGCGGATGTGGTCGAGTGCCGCCTCGACGCTCTCCCAGCCCATCAATTCGCCGGCATGGACGGTGATGCCGAGGCCGGCCTCGCGGGCGATCTCGAAGGCCCTGACATAATCTTCCAGGTCGCCTATCCGCTCGTCGCCGGCGACGCCGAAACCGGTGACCAGCGGATGCCCGCAGCGCGCGGCGAAACGCGCCGCCCGCTCGATCGATTCGACACCGAAATTGCGCACGCCGGTGACGATCATGCGGCCTTCGATGCCGGTCTTCGCCTTGGCGCGGGCCATGCCTTCGCCGAGCGCGTCGGTATAGGCCTTCGGCGACAGCCCGGCCTTGCTGGCATGGTCGGGCGAGGTGAAAACCTCGGAATAGATGGCGCCGTCGCGGGCGAGGCTGGTCAGGTAATGGTCGGCCAGCCGCGCATAGTCTTCTTCGGTGCGGAACAGATCCGACGAGAAGTCGTAGGCGGCGAGGAAAGAGGTGAAGTCGCGCCAGACGAAGGAGCCGTCCTGGATGTAGCGCGAGGCTTCCTTGCCGTATTTCTCAGCCTGGCGGAGGACGAGTTCAGGCGCCGCTGCCCCTTCGATGTGGCAGTGCAGTTCTGCTTTCAAAGGCATTCAATTATCCCGTCAGGCTTTTTCTTATGACACAAGTTCCTGTCGGAAAACCGTGTGACACTTTTCCGGAACCCGCTTCGAAGCGCGGCCGAACACCGCGCCTTAAACAATAGCGCCCGCACCATCGATCGGCTATGGTCCCGCCGATTTTATGGCGGATCAAAACGATGTCGGTTGAAAGAACCACTGCTGCGGGCGGCATGGAAACCTCCTATGGTTTCAAGCGGGTAGGGCCAGGCGACAAGCAGTCCCTGGTCAATGATGTTTTCCACAAGGTGGCGAACCGCTACGACCTGATGAACGACCTGATGTCGGCCGGCTTGCATCGATTGTGGAAGGACGCCATGGTCGCCTGGCTCAATCCACCGAAGCGGCCGGGCTGGAGCGTTCTCGACGTTGCCGGCGGCACCGGCGATGTCGCCTTCCGCATCGTCGAGGCGAGCGGCAGGCACGCTCATGCAACGGTTCTCGATATCAACGGCTCGATGCTCGCCGTCGGCCGCGACCGGGCCGAGAAAAAAGGCCTGTCGGCAAATACCGATTTCGTCGAAGCCAATGCCGAGGAACTGCCTTTTGCCGACGCTACTTTCGACGCCTACACCATCGCTTTCGGCATCCGCAACGTGCCGCGCATCGATGTGGCGCTTGCCGAAGCCTATCGCGTGCTGAAGCCTGGCGGGCGCTTTCTCTGCCTTGAATTCTCCGAGGTCGAGATGCCGCTGCTCGACAAGGTCTATGAAGCATGGTCGTTCAACGCCATTCCGCGGATCGGCAAGGTGGTGACCGGCGATGACGAGCCCTATTCCTATCTGGTCGAATCGATCCGCAAGTTTCCCAATCAGCAGAATTTCGCGGCGATGATTTCGCGCGCAGGCTTCGAGCGCGCCTCATTCCGCGATTATTCCGGCGGCATCGCCGCGCTTCATTCGGGCTGGAAGCTTTGAGGCTGGCCCGCATTTTCCGACGTGCCTTGCGCCAGTTCAGGAAACCGGCAGGGCAAAGCCAGCCATGAGCAGCATCGGCGCTGGTTTCAGGCTCGTGCGGGCCGGCTGGGTGCTTGTGCGCGAGGGTGTCATCGCGGCTTTGCCCGGTGACGAGCTCTTCGGCTTGCCGAAATTCGGCTGGCGTATGGCCCGGCTGTTCACCCGCCGTCGGGCGCTTGCCTATGAGCGCGGCGACAGGCTGGCCAAGGCGGTCGTGCGGCTCGGCCCGTCCTACGTCAAGCTCGGCCAGTTCCTGGCGACACGGCCGGATGTCGTCGGCAACGATATCGCGCTTGATCTTGCCATGCTGCAGGACAAGATGCAGACGTTTCCCAAGGCCGAGGCTGTCGCCGCGATAGAGGCCTCGCTCGGACGCAGGGTCGACGAGCTCTATGTCAGTTTTGGCGAGGCCGTCGCCGCCGCCTCGATCGCCCAGGTCCATACCGCCGAAACGCTGCAGGACGGCGTCGTTAGGCGAGTGGCGGTGAAGGTCATCCGGCCGGGCGTGCGCCGCCGCTTCTTTCGCGATCTCGAAAGCTATTTCCTCGCCGCCCGGCTGCAGGAAAAGTACATCCCGTCGTCGCGCCGGCTGCGGCCGGTCGAGGTGACGGAGACGCTGGCCCAGACTACCAAGATCGAAATGGATTTGAGGCTGGAGGCAGCGGCTTTTTCGGAGCTCGGCGAGAATACCAAGGACGATCCCGGCTTCCGTGTGCCGTCGGTCGACTGGGAGCGCACCGGTCGTGACGTGCTGACCATGGAATGGGTCGACGGCATCAAGATGAACGATATTGCCGGCCTGACCGCCGCCGGCCACGACCTGAAGGCGATTGCCGCCAACCTCGTTCAGTCGTTTCTGCGCCATACGCTGCGTGACGGTTTCTTCCACGCCGACATGCACCCGGGCAACCTGTTTATAGAAGCCGATGGCACCATCGTCGCCGTCGATCTCGGCATTGCCGGCCGGCTCGGCAAAAAGGAGCGCCGCTTCCTCGCCGAAATCCTCTACGGGTTCATCACGCGCGATTACCAGCGCGTCGCCGAGGTGCATTTCGAGGCCGGCTACGTGCCGCGCCAGCACAATGTCGCGGCCTTCGCCCAGGCGATCCGGGCGATCGGCGAACCGATCCACGGCCAGCCTGCCGAGACCATCTCGATGGCCAAGCTGCTGACGCTGCTGTTCGAAGTGACCGACCTCTTCGACATGGCGACGCGGTCCGAGCTGGTGCTGCTGCAGAAGACCATGGTCGTCGTCGAAGGCGTCGCCCGCACGCTCGACCCGGCCTTCAACATGTGGAAGACGTCGGAGCCGGTGGTGAGCGGCTGGATTGCCCGCAACCTCGGCCCGCGCGCCCTGCTGGCCGATGCGCGCGACGGTGCCAACGCGCTGCTGGCGCTGGCCCGCCAGGCACCGGACCTCGCCGCCCGTACCGAGCGGCTGTCGCGTGAGATCGACCTGATGGCCGAACACGGCCTGCGCTTCGACGAAAGGACCGCACGCGCGATCAGCAAGGCCGAGGCGCGCTACACCCGCTCCGGCCGGCTGGCGCTGTGGGTGATTGCATTGACGCTGGTGTATATCGCCTGGCGTATTTTCTAGCGCTTGTTGCAAAGTGATTGCATTGCTATCATTGCACTCAGCAATTCCCGGCAAGGTGCAATCAGATGGCCAGCATCACGATCCGCAACCTTGATGACGAGGTCAAGGACCTGCTGCGCCGACTGGCGGCGGAGAATGGCCGGTCGATGGAAGACCAGGCGCGGGTGATGATCCGCGCAGCGGTCGAAGGTCAGTTCGGTTCGGCCGGTCGCATCGACCAGATCGAGAAAACACTGCGCGAACTGACGAGTTCGCAGAGTCCAGCAGCGCCGGTGGTCGCCGTCTCCAGCCCGCGAGGCATCCTCTCCGGCAAGCGCATCCTGCTGATCATCGGCGGCGGCATCGCCGCCTACAAGGCGCTCGACCTGATCCGCCGGCTGCGCGAGCGCGGTGCGGCAGTGCGGGTGGTGATGACCGCGGCGGCGCAGGAGTTCGTCACTACGCTGTCGGCCGGGGCGCTGTCGGCCGACCATGTTTTCACCGAATTGTTCGACCGGCAGGACGAGCACGACATCGGCCATATCAGGCTGTCGCGCGAGGCCGACCTTTTGGTCGTGGCGCCGGCCACCGCCGACCTGATGGCAAAGCTCGCCAATGGCCATGCCAACGACCTTGCCTCGACCGTGCTCATCGCCACCGACAAGCGCGTCTTGGTGGCGCCGGCGATGAACCCGAAAATGTGGGCGCATCCGGCGGTCCGCCGCAACCGTGCGACGCTGAGCAAGGACGGCGTCGCATTCGTCGGCCCGGCGAAGGGCGAGATGGCCGAGAGCAACGAGGTGGGCGAGGGCCGCATGGCCGAGCCGCTGGAGATCGTCGCCGCGATCGAGGCGCTGCTCGACAGCCGGCCAAAGCCGCTGGCGGGCAGGAAGATCATCGTCACCTCCGGGCCGACGCATGAACCGATCGACCCGGTCCGCTACATCGCCAACCGGTCGTCGGGCAAACAGGGCCACGCCATCGCGGCGGCGCTGGCCAGGCTCGGCGCCGACGTGCGTCTCGTCTCCGGCCCGGTCGGCATTGCCGATCCGGCCGGCGTCGCCACGCTGCACGTCGAAACGGCCGTCGAGATGAAGGACGCCGTCGAGCAGCTGCTGCCGGCCGACGCGGCAGTGTTCGTCGCGGCTGTCGCCGACTGGCGCACTCAAAGTTCGGCCGGGGAAAAGATCAAGAAGATGGCGGGCGAGGGGCCGCCGGCGCTGCAGATGGTGGAAAATCCCGATATTCTTGCCGGCGTCGGGCACCACAAAAAGCGGCCGATGCTGGTGGTCGGTTTCGCCGCGGAGACGCAGGACCTGGTCAGGAATGCCCAGGCCAAGCTTGCAAAAAAGGGTGCCGATCTTATCGTCGCCAATGATGTCTCGCATGAAGATGGTTCCCCGGGCGTGATGGGCGGCGACCGCAACAAGGTGCGGATCGTCTCGAAGGCCGGCGTCGAGGACTGGCCGGAGATGAGCAAAGACGAGGTGGCGACGCGGCTCGCGGCACTGATCGCCGAGCGGCTGAAGACGGTATTCGTCTAGTCAATCTCCCCCACGAGGGGGGAGATTGGCAGCTTCGCTGGCGGCGCCCCCGAAATCCGCAAAGCGGCAAGGCATCCCAGGATTCCGAGCGGGATAAACGCCAGGAACAGCCAGGCGGCGACATTCGCCGCGGCCTCGCTGTTCAGGCCTTCGGAAAAGCCGCTGGCGTTGGCGACGATGCCGGTCAGTGCCGCACCCACGGCATAGCCGATGCGCTGCATGGTCGGCACGGCGGCCGAGGCGATCGTCTGCTCGCCTTCCTTGGCCGATGCCACGATGACACGCGTGACGAACGGCCAGGCTATGCCGAAGCCG
Organism: Mesorhizobium sp. M0701; assembly: GCF_040320365.1. NCBI lineage: Bacteria > Pseudomonadati > Pseudomonadota > Alphaproteobacteria > Hyphomicrobiales > Phyllobacteriaceae > Mesorhizobium > Mesorhizobium sp. M0701. The sequence goes on along the minus strand of NZ_JAMYPO010000001.1, from coordinate 267,012 downwards.
CCGCCTTGCAACAAAGCACAAAACAGGATCAGCGGGATCGAGCCGGCCGGCACCGTATAGGCGAAACCGGCGACGCCCGTGGCGATCATCAGCGCCCCGCCGACGATGATCAGCCGCTCGCGCTCCGGTGGCGCATTGGCGACGAGGATCGACAGGATCGACCAGGCGATCGATTCGGCGGCGATGATGTAGCCGGTGGTCAGGATCGGAATGCCGTGCAGGCTGGTCAGAAGCAGTGGTCCGTAGACCGCGAACGAGCAGGTCGCTACCGAAAACGCCGCGACCATAGTCATGCCCGCGCCGACCGGCGAGCGCCATGAGAACAGCCGCGACGGGAACAGGCGCGAGCGCGGCTTCAGTGCGTCGATATAGATAAACAGCGCCAGGCCGATCAGGCCGAGGGTGAGCAGCAGCGACGAGCGCAACAGGGCGATGTCGACGCCGGCAGTGGCAATCAGCACGACGCTGCCGGCGAGGCAGCCAAGTGCCGCAAAGGGGAAGGGCGGCGCCGAGCCGCCCTTCGCCTGCGGCCTCGTTGCTTCAGGCGTATCGAGCACGAGGAAGCTTGCCAGCGCCATGGCCGTGCCGCCGAGGGTGAAGACGCCGAAGGCCCAGCGCCAGGACGAGAATTCGGTCATGACCGCGCCGAGCACCGGCCCGCTGAAGGCGGCGACACCCCAGATCGCCGACATGACGCCGAAAAGCTGCGGCCAGATCGCGCGGGCAAACAGCCGCTCGACCGAGACGAAGGCCAGCGACACCAGCGCGCCGCCACCGAGCCCTTCGATCAGGCGGCCGCAGAGGAACAGCGGCATCGAAGGCGCGGTGGCGCAGACCAGCGCGCCGGCGGCATAGAGCATTGCGGCGACCATCATGTTGGTACGCAGCGCGACATAGCTCACCAGCCGTCCGGCGGCCGCACCGGCAACGATGGCGCCGAGCTCGTAGATCGCCAGCGACCAGCCGACCAGTTGCACGCCGGCAAGTTCGCCGACCATGGCCGGCATGACCGTTGCTACCATGGTTTCGTTGGTGGCGTGCAGCAGAATGCCGAGGCTGATGAAGCAGAAGCGCGCCAGATCGCCGCACGCCCACAGCGCGCGCCAATCGACCCCGTTTGTGCTTGTTTTGGTCATTCAGTCCCCCGAGCTTCCCTAGACGCTGGTCTAAAATATTGGAGCGCTCTTCACGTCCAAATGAGTACATGCCGCAGTATGGGAGGACTTCTAGAACCTCAACCATAGTTGAGATCAAGCGGTTTTGATCGCCGTTGACGTGGCGGATTTCAAAATTGTGCGATGGGGGACGATCACGAGGCGTTGAGATTCTGGTCAGACCGAAGACAAGCAATATTGGATCGCCGCAATCTTCGGTCACGGTAACGGCATGAACACAGTTGCCATGCCGTGATCTTCGAGCGCCGCAACTTTGAACATCAGGGCGGCCCATCCTCTGCGGAGTGGGCCGGCCGGAATCTATGAGCCTTCGGCAGCTATTCGCAGGCCGACACCTACGCTCCCCGCCGCTCGGGAGCCAAGCTGCGCCGCTATTTGAACGAATGGATCAGGTCCAGCGACGTGACGGCGACCGCCAGGTTGACGCCGGTCTGTGCCTGGACACTGAGCGGCTGCAGCGAAAAGGCGCTGTCGAGGCCGCCGACCAGGAGATTGGCGCCGCCACCGGTGACCACGCTGGCCTCGGCGTTCACGCCATAATAGCTGCCGGCAAGGTCGCCTTCATCGTGGTTGCGGGTCGCCGCCAGAACCGCCCATACCAGCTGGCCCTGATGCGTCCGGCCGACATCGACGCCGAGCTTGGAAATCACCCCGGTATAGACTTCGGAGGGGCCGCCACGATGCGGACGAAAGACACAGGAAACACCCTTGTTGGAGGTGACGAGATAGGCCGTGCCGCCGTCGATGGTGCAGTCGAGCACGCCGAGCTGGAGCTTGCTGGCGCTGGCGGGAGCGGCAACGACGGTCGTGGCGAGAGCAGCGGCACAAGCGAGTTTCTTGATCATGGCGGGGTCCTTTCGAAATTGCCTTGTACAAACGGCTGAGCACGCCGAGCGTTCCGCCGAAAACTTGGCGCCAGCAAGGCGAAGCTAAACGCAGGGTTGTCGGAGTGCGGAAACGGAGGCCCGATTAACCGGCCGCTCAGCCGGCACTGGTGCGGGCCAGGCCGTCCTTGGCCGGCTGGTAGGTCGGATTGAGGTGCACGGCTTCGCGGTAGGATTTCGCGGCCCTGACCTTGTCGCCGCGCCGCTCGTAGATCAGCGCCTGGTTGGACCAGGCCTCGGCGTTCTTGCCGTCGAGCTTGATGGCCATGTTGAAGTCGGCGAAGGCATTGTCCTCGTCGTTCATGGCAAGGTAGGAGAGGCCGCGTCCATTGTAGGGCTCGGAGGCGTCCGGCGCCAGCGAAATGGCGGTCGAGAAATCCTCGATGGCAAAGGCGTGCTGGCCCTGACTCTGGTAGATCAGGCCGCGATTGTGATAGGCGCGCGCATCGGTCGTGTCGAGCTGGATGGCCTTCTGGAAATCGTTGAAGGCTTCCTGGACCCGGCCCGCCCTGCGGTAGAGATTGCCGCGGCCGATATAGGCGGCGTCATAGTTGGAATTGATCTGCATCGAGCGGTTGTAGTCGGCGAGCGCGCTCGCCTGATCGCCGAGGAAGCGCTGGATGAGCGCCCGGTTCGAATAGGCCTGGTAAAAATTCGGATTGAGCTGGATGGCGGTGTTGAAGTCCTTCAGCGCCGCCTGGTATTGGCCGCCGCGGCCATAGGCCGAGCCGCGCACATTGTAGGCTTCCGGATCCTGGGGGTTGCGCTGGATCACCGCCGACAGCGAGGAGATGTTCTCGCTCGAGGCTTGCGCCTTGTCGATGTTGTTGAACTCGCCGGTCGGAACGCTCTGGCAGCTGGCAAGCGCCATCCCGGAAAGCAGGGCTGCCGTCAGGGCGAGGCCACGCCACGCGGTTCTGCGCTCTACGGTAATTGCGTCCATGTCTGCCCTGTCCTTACTGCGCCGTCTGGTCCGTTCCCCCTCCGAACCGGCATCTCTCCCAACCGGTCCTCTCGGACCGGGTCGAACTCACAACAAAAAGGTGGCGGCGATTCCGCATCGCGCCACCTTGGGTATCCTTGGAAAAGGACGAAAAATTGACGTCAGAACCGCGGCGGACGCGGAGCACCGGCACCGGCAGCACCGGCCGCGACCGGACGCGGCGTCATCGGCAGCAGGCCTTCGCGCTGGGCGCGCTTGCGGGCCAGCTTGCGGGCGCGGCGCACGGCTTCCGCCTTTTCACGGGCGCGCTTCTCGGAGGGCTTCTCGTAATGTCCGCGCATCTTCATTTCGCGGAAGATGCCTTCGCGCTGCATCTTTTTCTTGAGCGCGCGAAGCGCCTGATCAACATTGTTGTCGCGGACGAGTACCTGCACGTGCAATCCTGTCTTTCGGGTTTGAAATCAACAGGCAAGCGGCCATAGCCGCAAGCCTCCGCGGCGCGTTACACCACGAATTGGGGCGGCTGATAGCAGAATCAAGGGGCTCTGTCCACAGCCGATTGAGAGGCGGTGCCGTCCGGGCGGGCACGACAGTCCCACATGGCGGCTTGATTTTTTCAATCTGTGAACTATAGTTTACGAGTGACCATCGTTGAACAAACCGCCGAGTTCCGGGACTGGCTCAAGGGTCTAAACGATATGCGGGCGGCCGAGCGGATTGCGATCCGCGTGGCACGTATCCAGTCCGGACTGATGGGAGACGTGAAGTTCTTCGATGGCATCGGCGAGCTTCGGATAGACTACGGTCCCGGTTACCGACTGTACTTCGTCAAGCGCGGCAGCGCGCTCGTTATCCTGCTCTGCGGCGGCGACAAGTCCTCGCAGAAGCGCGATATCAGGAAGGCCATTGAAATGGCCAAGGAGATCTGAAATGCCCCACGAGACCTTGCCTTTTGATCCTGCCGAACATCTCGGCCGCGCGGAGGCCCAGGCCGAACTTCTTGCCGACGCCTTTGCCACGGGCGATACCGGCTATATCGCGAATGCTCTCGGCATAGTTGCCCGCGCGCGCGGCATGTCCAAGGTGGCGAAAGATGCCGGCGTCACCCGGGAGGCCCTGTACAAGGCACTGAGCCCCGATGGCGACCCGCGCCTCTCGACATTGCTTGGCGTGGTGAAGGCCTTAGGGGTGAAACTCACCGCCGAAAAGACCGAAGCCTGAGGCCGCCGAATCCCGAAACGAAAAAACCCGCCTCGGCGGCGGGTCGCTGGTGTGAATTAGCACCATAGAGAAGTTAATAGCATAGCTGCCGGCACAAAGCAAGAACAAAATTCGCCTTGGGCCAGATAGGCGCCGCTACGCCGTGGCCAGGTGGAGCTGCTCGAAACCCTCGAAGAACTCGCCGTAGTCGCAGGTTATTTCCTCGCCGGCGGCGATGTCGCGGGTCGCGGTGGCCCCGCCATATTGCGAAAAGTCGGTGTTCGGCTTGTCGGCGTGGTTCATGAAGCGGCCATTGTCGACCTCATAGACCATGAAGCCCGGCCGGTCCGGACTGGGATAGGCATATCTGTCGAGCAATTCCTTGAGGTGCGGCGGCGCCGTCTCGTATCTTTCCATCGGGATCAGCCGGTCGAAGTCCGGATCGAGCCGCCAGATCTGCGCCCCTTTCCGGATCGGCTCGGCGGCGAACACGCCGACGCCTTCGATTGCGCTTGCAGCGATATAGGTCCTGATCAGCAGCATGTTTCCAACCCGTTTTCGAGGCGAAGACGGAATCGTCAAATCGCCGGAAAAAGCAAGACCGGTTTTTCCGGCATTGCGGCTGGCGGGCCGACGCCAACCGCGAAACGCTTCACGTGCGGGTGATCGAGACACCGCCGTCGGCGAACAGTGCCGTGCCGGTGGTGAAGCTCGATGCATCGGAAGCCAGGTAAAGCGCCGAGCGGGCGATCTCCTCTGGCTCGGCGACGCGCTTCAAGGCATGCAGGTTTTCGACGAACGCCCGCGATTCAGGTGTGTTGAATGTCGCCGAAGGCGTGTCGGTGCCGCCCGGCAGCAGCGCGTTGACTCGAATCCCCTTGGCGCCAAATTCGGCGGCCAGCACCTGCGTCAATCCGATCAGCCCGGCCTTGCTCGCGGCATAGCTGGTCATGCCGGGCATGCCGACCGTGTAGCCGACGAAGGTGGAGGTGAAGATCAACGACCCGCCGCCGCGTTCGACCATCGCCGGCACCTGGTATTTCGCGCCGAGAAAGGCGCTGGTCAGATTGGTATCGAGCGTCTCGCGCCAGCCCTCCAGCGACAGCTCAGAAACCGGCCCCATCCTACCGACCGAGCCGGCATTGTTGAAGGCGATGTCGAGCCCGCCGAATTTCTCGACCGCCAGGTCGACCAGGACTTTCGCGTAGGCTTCGTCACGGACATCGCCGGCAAGAGCGACGGCGGTGCCGTCGGCGTCTTCGATTTCGGCAACCAGCGCGTCGAGTTCCGCCTGGCGGCGGGCGGCGACGACGAGCCTGGCGCCTTGCTCGGCAAAGAGCTTTGCCGTGGCGCGGCCGATGCCGGAACTGGCGCCAGTGACGATGGCGACCTTGTTGGCGAGTGCGAACATTTCTGCATCCTTTTTTTGGCGCCGGCTCTTGCCGGCAATCGGATGCTTGGTCGCAAATCGGGGCGGTGCGAACCACCCGATACATGCGCTGCCCTCGACAGCGCTCCTTGACGTCCGCTGGCCACCAGGCTACGGCTCGTTATCCAAACTTGCGGGTGGACGCGCCACCCATTTGCAATGACCCCCCAAGACATGATGAGCAAGTTGCTGGAGCCCGGCTACGAGGGCGAGGGCAATTTGGCGAACGACCTTCTTTCGGAGTTCAAAAAAGGCTTTCCGATTGAAAATCTCCGGCCGCTGCTGGTTTCAAGCAATATCCATACGCAGTCCGTGGCTGCGTTCATAACGGTCGAAATAGGCTTCAGACGACGCTTCAAGTTGAACTGCGTTGTCGCAGAGATAGCCGATCTGCTCGACAGCAAAGCTTCGCGTACCCGCTTCGATGTAATCGAGGCGCTCGGGGACTGCACCACGCCAGCTGATGGGGCTATTCTAGGTCGCGTAATGCTGCGGCTGGACGACGAACATGCCGGCGTTCGATGGAAGGTTGTCCAGTTCATCTGCTTTGCGGAGCGGTGGCAGCTGCAGCTCGCGGTGGAAAATGCCGCCGCGCTTCGCCCGGACTCGGCTTTCACCACACTGGTCAATGCCTATGGTCACTATATCATGCCGAGTGCCAAGGACCTGCCACAGTTGCTCGAACATCCGGATGCGGTTTTGCGGCGCTTTGCGGCGGCAGTGGCGATCAGGCCACGCGAGGTGATCGTCGAGCGCTTCGTGGCCATGGCGGAGCAGTCGAACGACGCGGAAGTTCGCAAAATCGCGACCGATTGCCGTGAGGGTTATTTGCGATCGATCTATGCAATCGGGCCGTGCATCGTGAAGCGTGCTCCGGCTGACCCAACGAAAAGCGAAGCTCAGAACAGCGACCAGTGAAAGCACGGCGCAAACGGCAAGCGCCGTCGCAAACGGTGCAAGGCCACTATTGCCTAAGCAGCCAGCCGAGCCGATCGAGCGAAAATGCGTAGCTGACGGCGATCAGCAGGGCGACGGCTATGCCGGCTGTCGTGTAACCGGCCAGGTGGAATCCGGCAGCGCCGCCGAACAGGATGACGAGTTCGAGCACCAGCCGCAAACCGCCCGGCACCGGAACCGGCGCCCGCCCCGAGCGGCTCGGATCGTTCGGCACCGCGAAGACTCCCCAGAGCGCGGCGGCAACGAACGGCAATGCCACGGCAAGGATCAAGCGCCACATGCCCGCTGAGAGGCTCCAGCCCGCCATGCCGAGGCCGAGCAAAGCGGCGAGCTCCAGCAAGAAGCGCAATGTCAGGTTCCACCAGACGTTACCCACCGCCATAATCCTCCGATCGTCAGGCGACGGATAGCGGTGGAAGGCAATTGCATCAACCTGCCCGGATGCGGCTTTTTCACCACGGCGCAAAACGGCAAGCGCCGTCGCAAACAGTGCAAGGCTGGCAGCGCCGTTTCGCTAGTGATACAGCTCGCGCGCCGGCGTTCGAGTGAATGCCCGGCCGTCATTTGCGAGGCCTGCGACGTTGAAGAAATACTCGGTATTCGCCATCGCCCGCGAGGCCATGCGCGGTCACAAGGGCTGGGAGGAACAATGGTCCTCACCGGAGCCGAAGAAGGAGTACGACGTCATCATCGTCGGCGCCGGTGGCCACGGCCTGGCCACCGCCTATTATCTCGCCACCGTGCACGGCGTCACCAACGTCGCGGTATTGGAAAAAGGCTGGCTCGGCGGCGGCAATACCGGCCGCAACACCACCATCATCCGTTCCAATTATCTCTATGACGAAAGCGCCGGCATCTACGACCATGCGCTGAAGCTGTGGGACGGGCTCAGCCAGGAGCTCAACTACAACGTCATGTATTCGCCGCGCGGCGTCATGATGCTCGCCCATAACATCCATGACATCCAGGTCCTGAAGCGTCACGTCCATGCCAACCGGCTGAACGGCATCGACAATGAATGGCTGACGCCGGAGCAGGCCAAGGAATTCTGCCCGCCGCTCAACATTTCGCGCAATGCGCGCTATCCGGTGATGGGCGCCTCCCTGCAGCGCCGCGGCGGCACGGCGCGTCACGATGCGGTTGCCTGGGGCTATGCGCGCGGCGCCTCGGCGCGCGGCGTCCACATCATCCAGAATTGCGAGGTCACCGGCGTCAAGCGGGCGCCGAACGGCGCGGTAACCGGTGTCGAGACGACGCGCGGCTTCATCGGCGCCAGGAAGGTCGGCGTGGTTGCCGCCGGGCACTCATCGGTGATCATGAACATGGCCGGCGTGCGCATGCCGCTGGAAAGCTATCCGCTGCAGGCGCTGGTGTCGGAGCCGGTCAAGCCGGTGGTGCCTTGCGTGGTGATGTCGAACACCGTGCATGCCTATATCTCGCAATCCGACAAGGGCGAGCTGGTCATCGGCGCCGGCACCGACCAATATGTCTCCTATTCGCAGACCGGCGGGCTGCACATTTTGCAGCATACGCTGGACGCCATCTGCGAGATGTTCCCGATCTTCACGCGCATGAAGATGCTGCGCTCATGGGGCGGCATCGTCGATGTGACACCGGACCGTTCGCCGATCCTGGCCAAGACGCCGGTGCCCGGCCTCTATGTCAATTGCGGCTGGGGCACAGGCGGCTTCAAGGCGACGCCGGGCTCGGGCCATGTCTTTGCCCACACGATCGCCAGGGACGATCCGCACCCGATCAACGCGCCCTTCACCATAGAGCGCTTCCGCACCGGCCGCCTCATCGACGAGGCGGCGGCGGCAGCGGTGGCGCACTGATGATGACCGAGATGGCCGTCGCCATGCCGCTGATGCTCGCCGGCGAGCAAGGCCTGTTCCATATCCCCACGCCAGAGGAGGTGCGCCTGCAGCCCATCAGCCGCGTCGGCAATGAAGCGGATTGGCCGTTTTCCGTCGACGAGGGTGTACTCGCCTGCGCGTGGAGCGCCGGTCAGAGAGTGGTCACCTTTATGGAGAACCGGCCAGCCGATCTCGAGGAAGGCGAAAAATTCGAACGGCGCTACGTCATCGTGACGACCGAACCGATGACGCTTTCGGTCGGCAATATGGCGTATCGCGACCTTTTCCGCCCGGTAGCCAGCATTGAGGAGCGCATCCGGCTGGTCGCGCCCTTCGTGACGATGGGCCAGAGGCTTTGCGACCAACCTGCCGGCGCTCGCGTCGGCCACGGCGAACTGTAGGACCAACCATGCTTCTCATCCGCTGCCCCTATTGCGAGGAAGAGCGTCCGGAGCTCGAATTCCGCAACGCCGGCGAGGCGCATATCGCGCGTTCCCCAAACATCGCCGGCGAGAGCGACGACGATTTTGAAAAGTTCTTTTTCATCCGCTCCAATCCCAAGGGGATCATCTATGAGCGCTGGCGGCACATGCATGGCTGTGCGCGGTTCTTCAATGCCGTGCGCGACACCGTCAGCGACAGGTTCCTGATGACTTACAAGGCCGGCGAACCGAAGCCCACCAAGCTGCCGGGAGCCGCCAAATGAGCGCCACGTTCCGCATTGCCGGCGCCGGGCGGCTCAAACAGGCAAAGATAGCTGGCTTCAGCTTCGACGGCCGCCCCTATACCGGCATCGAGGGCGATACGTTGGCCTCGGCGCTGCTTGCAAACGGCGTCCATCTCGTCGGCCGCTCGTTCAAGTACCACCGGCCGCGCGGTTTTCTGTCGGCTGGCGCCGAAGAGCCGAACGCGCTGGTCGAGATCAAGCGCGACGCGGCACGCAAGACGCCGAACGTGCGTGCCACGGTGCAGGAACTCTATGACGGATTGACCGCACAGTCGCAGAACCGCTGGCCGTCGCTCGCTTTCGACATCGGTGCCGTCAGCAGTATTGCCTCACCGATGCTTTCGGCCGGCTTCTACTACAAGACCTTCATGTGGCCGAAGGCCGCGTGGAAAAACCTCTACGAGCCTAAGATCCGCGCCGCCGCCGGTCTCGGCGTCGCTCCTGACCAGCCGGATCCCGACCACTATTCGGCGCGCTTCGCCCATTGCGAGGTGCTGGTACTTGGCGGCGGTGCCGCGGGCATCGCCGCGGCATTGGCCGCGGCCGAGACCGGCGCGCGCGTCATCCTTGCCGACGAGCAGGCGGAATTCGGCGGCAGCCTTCATTTCGAGAGCGGCGCCAGGATCGACGGCCAGGACGGTTTTGCCTGGGCGCAGTCCGCTGTTGCCAAGCTCCGGACGATGGACAATGTCCGCGTGCTGCCGCGCACCACCGCCTTCGGCTATTACGCGCAGAATTTCGTCGGGCTGGTCGAGCGCGTCAGCGACCATCTGCAGAATCCCGGCCGCGACCTGCCGCGCGAGCGGCTGTGGCAGGTTCGCGCCAACCGCGTGGTGCTGGCGACCGGCGCCATCGAGCGCCACATGGTGTTTGCCGAAAACGACCGGCCCGGCATCATGCTGGCGTCGGCGGCGCGCACCTATCTCAACCATTACGGCGTCGCCGTCGGCAGGAATATCGGCGTCTATACGGCGAACGATTCCGCCTATGCGGCGGCGATCGACCTGAAAAAGGCCGGCATCAACGTGGCGGCGATTGTCGACCTGCGCGACAACCCGACCGGGCCGGCGATCGACGAGGCGAGGGCGCTCGGCATCGAGGTCAATTTCGGCCGCGCGGTGATCCGCGCCGGCGGCAAATTGCGGGTGTCGTCGATGACTGTGCAGCCGAAGAATGGCGGCGGCGAACGCACCATGCCGGTTGACGCAATCCTGATGTCGGCCGGCTGGACGCCGTCGGTGCATCTGTTCTCGCAATCGCGCGGCAAAGTTGCCTTCAATGACGAGAGCAAGCGCTTCGTGCCCGGAATTTATGCGCAGGACTGCGTCTCGGTCGGCGCCTGCAACGGCACCGACGGGCTGTCGGCGACGATCGACGAGGCCTACGCGGCCGGCGCCAAGGCGGCCAAGGACGCCGGCAGCAGGCCGGCCAAGGGCACCAAGCCGAAGGTCGACGCCGGCGAGAGCTGGTCGCGCGGCATGCTGGGTGCAGCACCCGGTGCCGGATCGGATACGACGGTCAAGGCCTTTGTCGACTTCCAGAACGACGTCACCGCCAAGGACATCCGCCAGGCAGTGCATGAGGGCATGCGCTCGATCGAGCACGTCAAGCGCTTCACCACCAATGGCATGGCGACCGACCAGGGCAAGACCTCCAACATGCACGGCCTGGCGATTGCCGCCGAGACGTTGGGCAAGCCGATCCCGCAGGTCGGGCTGACGACGTTCCGCGCGCCCTATACGCCGGTGACATTCGGCTCGATCGTCGGCCACGCGCGGGGTCCCCTGTTCGACCCGACCCGCAAGACGGCGATCCATCCTTGGGCCGAGCGCCAGGGCGCTGTATTCGAGGATGTCGGCCAATGGAAGCGCGCCTGGTATTTCCCGAAGCCGGGCGAGGACATACATGCCGCCGTCGACCGCGAATGCGTCACGGTGCGCAAGACAGCCGGTCTGTTTGACGCCTCGACGCTGGGCAAGATCGAGGTGGTCGGGCCGGATGCGGCCAAATTCATGGAACTGCTCTACACCAATCCATGGGAGAAGCTCGAGCCCGGCCGCTGCCGTTACGGCATCATGCTGCGCGAGGACGGCTTCATCTATGACGACGGTGTCGTCGGCAGGCTTGCACCCGACCGTTTCCATGTGACGACGACGACCGGCGGCGCGCCGCGCGTCATGAACCATATGGAAGACTATCTCCAGACCGAGTTCCCGCATCTCAACGTCTGGCTGACCTCGATCACCGAGCAATGGGCGGTGATTGCCGTGCAGGGACCGAAGTCTCGCGACATCATCGCGCCGCTGGTCGAGGGCATCGACATGTCGGATGAGGCGCTGCCGCATATGTCGGTGCGCGAAGGCCGGATCTGCGGCGTGCCGACCAGGCTGTTTCGCATGTCGTTCAGCGGTGAGCGCGGCTTCGAGGTCAACGTGCCGGCGGATTACGGCGAGGCAGTCTGGGAAGCGCTATGGGCCGAGGGCCAGAAGCATGGCGCCTGTGCTTACGGCACCGAGTCTATGCATGTGCTGCGCGCCGAAAAGGGCTACATCATCGTCGGCCAGGATACCGACGGCACGGTGACGCCGAACGACGCCGGGCTCGACTGGGCGGTCGGCAAGAAGAAGACCGACTTCGTCGGCATTCGCGGCATGGCGCGGCCGGATCTGGTCGCCAAGGGCCGCAAGCAGCTTGTCGGCCTGAAGACCAGGGATCCCAAGGTGGTGCTGGAGGAGGGCGCGCAGATCGTCGCGGACCCGAAGCAGGCAATCCCGATGAAGATGATTGGCCATGTCACCTCGAGCTATTGGTCGCAAAATTGCGGCCGCTCGATCGCGCTGGGGCTGGTCGCCGGCGGCCGCGATCGCACGGGCGAGACGCTCTATGTGCCGATGCCGAACGGGGTGATCGAGGTGGAGGTCACCGGGATGGTGTTCTTCGACGAGAAGGGGGAGCGCCTCAATGGCTAAGGCCGCTTTGAAAACCGACGCCGCCGGACCCTCAGTCGAACGCCGTCCGGCTCTCGCCGGCCAGTCGCTTTCCGCAGCCGGCGTTACACTTGCCGTGCTGCCGCCGGCCGAACGCATATCGCTGCGCGCGCGGGAAGCCTCGATCGCGGCACTATCGAAAGCGCTCGGCGTCGTCCTGCCGCAAAGGCCGAAAACCTCGGCGGCAAAGGCCGGACGCACGGCCTTGTGGCTCGGGCCGGACGAATGGCTGGTCATCGACGAGAGCGGAAAAGATCCGCTCGCCGACTGCGCCAGCATTTCCGTACTGCATTCGGCGGTCGGCATCTCGCACCGCAACGTCGCCATATCGGTTACCGGTCCGGCTGCCGCGGCGACGATCAATGCCGGCTGCCCGCAGGATCTGTCGCTCGACGCCTTTCCGGTCGGGGCGGCGTCGCGTACCATTCTCGGTAAGGTCGAAATCGTGCTGTTGCGCACGGCGGCCGACGCGTTCCGCGTCGAATGCTGGCGTTCCTTTTCCGATTATGTCTTTACTTTTCTGTCGGAGGCAGCGCGCGACGCGGCAGCATAGGCATGTTCGCCGCGCCCGACCGTTCTGCGACAGCGAGCCGAGGGAGAATGCAAATGCCGCCGAACTCCGCGCCGAAGTCGCCGGTCAAGACGCCGGCCGTGCGCTCTTTCGAAGACGAGCAGCGCACTGGGACTGACATCGAAGAGGAACTCGAGGAAGGCCTCGAGGATACATTCCCGGCCAGCGATCCGGTGTCGATCACCGGAACGGCCATTCCCGGCGCACCGGCAAGACCCGGCAAGCCCAAAAGCGTGGTGGGACAGAAGCGCAAGAAGTGATCTGCGCGGGGTGACAAAAAGCAGGGCTGAGGCCGGCACGATGGGCGGCCGGAAATTGCTGCCGCCCTTTCGTTTCCTCACCGCGTATTGTCGCCCGATCGGCTCAGAAGCTGCTTGGCACGATCCACGGGTCGATGCCGATGCCGAGCCTCGGGCCCTTGCTGCCGGCCTTGTGGGCCGCGGCGTCCGTCTTTTCAAGCGATCCGGTCGGCGCGCAATCAAGCTTCGCACCGGTCTTGGTATCGATGCAGGTCACTTCTTGCTTGCCTGACTGATTGCTGCCGGCAAATGCGGCGCCAGAGAGCGCCAGCAGGGCGGCGAGCGTAAGGATTGCCTTCTTCATCGTCGGTCTCCGGTTTCCAGTTATTGGATTCGTACATGTACGGCATTGCGTACAGATACGCCCAAGACTTATGGAGTTCAAGCAAAATCGTACATGTACGGAGAAATTGAGCGCAGGGATTGCAGAACGCTCGGCGCCGCAGCGCGGATCGTTCGGAGAAGATCCTGCAGATCGGGAGGAGCGCCGCTCTTCAGCAGTTGACCGGCGGCGTGAGCGGCGCAATCTCGTGCGCGGCGATGGCTTCGAGCATGATGTCGCCGATCCGTGTGATGAACGTCGTCTGGTCGCCGAACGGGTAGAACGGGAAGGTGATCAGCAGCGAGATGGCGCCGTGGCCGACCGCCCACAGTATGGTGGCGATGGCGCGTGGATCGCCTTTGAGCCTGCCGGCGGCAACGCAGGCTTCGACCCTCGCGATCAGCACTTTCATCGCCGGGTTGCCGCTCTCCATTTCGGCGAAGGTCTTTCCGGCTGGCGGCCTGACTTTTTCGGTCATGAAGACGGTGCGGTATTCGTTGGGATTTTCCAGCCCAAAGGCGGCGTATTCGACAAGCACCGCCCTGAGCGCCTCGATTGGGTCGTCGGCCGTGTGACGTTCGATGCGCCTGGCCAGGGTCTCGAAGGCGTCCTCGGCCAGCGCGAACAGGATGTCCTGCTTGTCGGCGAAATAGGAATAGACCGACATCGGCGCATAGCCGACGCGCTTGGCGAGCTTGCGGATGGTGAGGCCGTCATAGCCTTCTTCCTGAACAAGCTTGTGCGCGGCGTCGACAAGTTCGGAACGCAGTTCGGCCTTTTGTTTTTCGCGGCGCTCCTGGACGCTTAGCTGCAACTTTCTACTGCCTTACGACTGATGGCTGGATGCAGCATATATACGCTGTACGGCGTCGGGCAAGGGTGGCACGAAGCAGAAGCTTGACTGTCGCATGGCTGGCGATCGCGCTCGGCTTCGCCATGGAAGCTCTCATTCTGACCGTCAGATTTGCGGCAGGTGCCTACCCCGTTACGACGCAGGTTCTGATCGAACTGGCGCAAGGCGTGACCTGGTCGTTCTTCCTCTGCGCCGGCGTCAGCCTCGGCACGGCGCTCACCAAGGTGCGAGCCTCGCTCGGTGGCCTGATCGGTGCGATTTCGGCGCCACTGGCGATGGGCATCGCCAAAGGGACGCAAAAGGTTATGGTCAGCGCGCTGGACGCGGCGGCAAAGCCGGCCATCCTGTCGCTCACGACGCTCGGTGTGCTGCGGGCGATCGAATACGGGCTGCTCGGCTGGACACTGGCGTCGCTGGCATCGAAGGAAGAACCGCGTCCGCTCCATTTCGCGCTGGCAGGCGCCCTGATAGGCGCGGTATTCGGCGGCGGCATCACGGTGCTGACCATCGAGACGGCCGCGGCAAATGACGCTGCTCTCGCAATGCCACAGGCGATCGCAACCGGCCTCAACGAGATCGTGTTCCCAATCGGTTGTTCACTGGTCGTCTACATTGCGCTGCAGGTCAGCCGTCACATGAAGTACGTCGCGGCCGAAGCTAAATAGATTTGGCACAGATAGATTTGGGCTTCTCCGCCTGACGAGAGTCAGACCGCTTCCGGCTGGCGTTCGATCAGCGTCAGCGTCAGCCAGCGCGCGGTCAGCGCCGGTTTTTTCGAGCCCTCGATCTCGATCGTCACGTCGTGCGCCGTCTGCACCCACCCCGACGGCCTGACCTTGACGTCGGCCAGCACGAAACGGGTGCGGATGCGCGAGCCGGTCTTCACCGGCGCCAGAAAGCGCAGCGAATCGAAGCCGTGATTGACGCCCATCTTGCTGTTTTCCAGCGGCGGCATGGTTTCGAAGGTCATCGCCGACAACAGCGAAAGCGACAGGAAGCCATGCGCGATGGTGCCGCCGAACGGCGTTTCGCGGCTGGCGCGTTCCGGATCGCAATGGATGAACTGATGGTCGTCGGTGGCATCGGCGAACTGGTCGATCATGCGCTGGGTGACGACCCGCCATGGCGACACGCCGACTTCCTTGCCGACGTTGGCCAGAAGCACATCGAGACTGATCGGTTCCACGCTGATGTCCTCCATCTTCACCCCCGGCATTTCACTCGCCGGATGGCGTGCGTCTCATTCCTTGAACAATGTCAGCCCGTGTTGCACCGACTGCCCGCCATCGATCGGCAGGATGGCGCCGGTGACATAGCTGCCGGCCCGGCTGCACAAATAGAGCGTTGCGCCGGCAATGTCATCCGGTGCGCCGATGCGGCCGATCGGAACGTGGTTGCCGATATGTCTTGCCTGGTCCTCGGTGCCGGTGGCGAAGGCCGTCATCCGGCTCTGGAAAGGGCCAGGCGCAAAGACGTTGACGGTGATTCGGCGGGCGGCGAACTCGATTGCCAGGATGCGCGTCAGGTGGTGAACCGCGGCCTTCGAGGCCGAGTAGGAGTAGGCATCTTCGGCCAAAGGCTGCGTGCCCATCACCGATCCGAGGTTGATCACCCGGGCCGGGTCGGCATCGCTGGCGGCGGCCTCGAGCAGAGGCAGCAATTCGCGCGTCAGGTGGAAGACCGCGGTGACGTTGACGCCGAACACCTTGGCCCAGGCATGGTAGGGAAAGCTTTCCAGCGGCGCGCCCCAGGAGATGCCGGCATTGTTGACCAGGATATGCAGCCGCTCGGTCCGCGCCTGGACCTCGGCGATAAGTGCTGCAATGCCGGCCTCGCTGGAGACGTCGGCGGCGAAACCCTCGGCCCGGCCGGAGGCGCCAAGCCCGTTCAGTTCGCCGGCAACTCCGACGCAATCCTCGCCCTTGCGCGAGGCGATCATCACGGTGGCGCCGGCCTTGACCAGAGCGGTCGCCGCCATGCGGCCGATGCCGGTCGCGGCGCCGGTGACCAGCGCCGTCTTGCCGGCGACTGAGAACAGCTCGTCCAGATAGCTCATCGAATTCCTCCGCGCAGTTCACTGCGCTTTTGCCTGGTTATTCAAGCGAGCGGCGTCACGTCGACAAGGCTAGCCGAACTTCGATCATGCTTGCCATGGGTAAAGTAGCTGGGGTGGGGCACGCTTAGCGGCTGAATGGTTAAGCCCGAAATGCAAGGTGGTCATTCGGCCGTGACATGGGTCGGATGAATGATGCGGCCATTTCCGTTAACGAGCACCTTGTAAGCGGTTAATTTCGCACGTGAAGCAAGTCGTCATTACTCCTCCGCCCAAGCCGCAGGCGGGTCTTGAGGAGTTGGGAGATGGCCGAGCAGTGGGGCGGGACTGACATTCGTATTCGTGGACGGGGACTATGCTTTCGGGGGGAAAGCCATGGGTAAGAAACAACGCACCGTCCTGCTGGCAGCGATTTTTGCGACTGCCTTTGGCGTCTTTTTGCTGATCCTGATCCTGCAGATGATCAGTTTTTTAGTGGACTAGACCGAAGCGAAACGCGTCCCTTTCCGGAGGGGCTCTACCGCAGGCTTTCCAGTTCGCGGATGCGTTTGGCGCCGTCGGCTTCGAGCTGCCTTGTGACCGCGCCGATCAGCGCTTCGGCAACGACGAAAAGTGCGGCGGATGAGTCCCAGGCCGAAGGCACTGCGGTGCGCCCGGCGATGACGTGGCGGGCGAAGCGGGCGATCGGCGACAGCCACTGGTCGGTAAACAGCACGATCTGCACGCCGCGCTGGTTGGCGGTCTCGGCGAAACGGACGAGGCTGTCCTGATAGCGCCTGATGTCGAAGATCACCAGCACGTCGCGCTTACCCATGTCGATCAGTCGGTCGCGCCAGACGCTTTCCTGCCCGCCGAGGTGAAAAACGTTGGGCTGGATGATGGCGAGGTGGGCGGCCATGTAGCGCGCCAGCGGGTCGGTGAAGCGGCCGCCGATCAAGAATGTCTTGCCGCGCCGGTCGGCCAGCTTGGCGACGATGTCGGCAAGCTGCTTGTCCGAGAGATGCCGGAATGTCTCGCGCATATTGTCGAGCGTCGCCTCCAGCATCGGCGAGACGGCGCTGGCGCCCTGCGATGGCGGATTGAGCGTGCGCGAGGCCGGCGACTGCAATTGCGCCGCCAGTTCGTCTTGCAGCGTCGACTGGAATTCCGGATAGTTCTGGAAGCCGAGCCGGGCGACGAAACGCAGGATCGTCGGCGACGACACGCCGGCGGCAGCCGAGAATTCGGCGACCGTCTTCAGCCCGATCAGCGGATAGCTGGCGATCAGCGTTTGTGCTGCGCGCCGCTCGCCTGCCGGCATGGTGCCCATGCGGTCGGAGATCAGTTCGGCAATGCTGGAAACCATGTTTTTCCCCACCCTGGCCGTGCCGTTACCGCATTATCGAAATCGCGTTTGACAAAGCCGGCCAAACTGTATGAAATCATCCGCAGGGACGCAATGAGGCAAAATACGTAACATACGATACAGCGCTCCCCGGGGACAGCAGACAATGGAGACAGCACGGCCCGCCAGCCTTGCATCGCCTGAAACCGTAAGGGGACGAACCCCGGCGGATCGAGCCCCTTCGTGCTGACCTGCGACCACGCCTCCAATTTCCTGCCACCGGAATTCGGAACGCTCGGCCTTGCCGCCGAGGATCTTTCCCGCCACATCGCCTGGGATCCCGGCGCCTTGCCGGTGGCGCGCCGCATGGCCGAGGCGCTCGATGCGACGCTGGTCGAGACCTGCATCTCGCGGCTCATCATCGACTGCAACCGCCCGCTCGACGCGCCGGACCTGATAGTGACGGTCAGCGCCAGCGAAAAAACCGTGGTCCCGGCCAACCAGGGACTTTCGGCCGACCAGCGGGAGGCGCGCATCGCGCTGGCGTGGCGACCGTTTCACGAGCGGATCGCAACGGTCATCGACGAGCGCCTGGCGGCCGGGCGGGAGACCAGGCTGGTCTCGATCCATTCCTTCACGCCGCTCTACAAAGGCAAAAGCCGGCCCTGGCACATCGGCATCATCCACGACGAGGATCGCCGGCTGGCGGCGCCGCTGATCGCGACACTGAAGCGGCTTGCCGGCGTCAGCGTCGGCGTCAACGAACCCTATTCGCCGGCCGACCGGGTCTATTTCACGCTGGAACGCCATGCGCGCTCGCGCGGGCTGCCCTGCGCAATGATTGAAATCCGCAACGACGAGATCGCCGGCGCGGCCGGGCAGCGGAAATGGGCGGATCTGCTCACCGGTATTTTTCTCAATCTGGAGCCCGAAGCGGCCAAGGCCTCCAGACCAAGCGCAGTCGGAAAGTCAGTTCAATCGGCCAGCTAAGAAACCAAAAGGGGACTTTAAAATGGTAGCACCGGGTTACAGCGAAGTTGACAAGAAGGAGGACCTGAAAGTTCTCCACGGAATGGGCTATGCTCAGGAACTGTCGCGAAGCATGAGCCGCTTCTCGAATTTCGCGATCTCGTTCTCAATCATCTGCATCCTCTCAGGCGGCATCAATTCCTTCGCGCAAGCGACGTCGTCCATCGGTGGCGCCGGCGCTGGCATCGGCTGGATCGTCGGGTGCATGGTTTCGGGATTTTTCGCGCTCGCCATGGCCCAGATCGCCTCTGCATTTCCGACCGCCGGCGGCCTCTATCACTGGGCATCCATCCTAGGGAACCGTTTCACTGGCTGGCTCACCGCATGGCTCAATCTGCTCGGCCTGATCACCGTGCTCGGCGCCATCAACATCGGTACTGCTTTCTTCTTCGTCGGCACTTTCGGCGGAGCCTTCGGCATGACTGGCACGCCTGGTGAGATCGTCGGGTTTGTCGCCTTCATCACCGTGTTGCAGGCGCTGCTCAATCATTTCGGCATCAAATTGACGGCTATGTTGACGGACGCCTCCGGCTTCCTGATCCTGGCAACGACAGCCGTGCTGATCGTCGCCTGCCTGATGTTTGCTCCAGCGATCGACATCACGCGGCTGTGGACGTTCACGAACTATTCGGGCGACGCGGGCGGCGGTGTTTTCCCGCAGTCCGATTCCATGACGTATCTCTTCCTGCTCTGCCTGCTGCTGCCGGTTTACACCATCACTGGCTATGACGCGTCGGCGCATACTTCGGAAGAAACGTTGAGGGCGGCGCACTCGGTTCCGCGGGCAATCGTTTCGTCCGTAGTCTGGTCGTCGCTGATCGGCTGGGTGATGCTGTGCGCGATCGTACTGGCGATTCCGGATCTGGCGGCCGGCGCCAAGCAGGGCTGGAGCGTGTTCTTCGCCACGATGGACGCGATCTTGCCGGCGTGGCTGAAGACACTGCTCTATCTGGGCATCCTGATCGCGCAGTTCCTCTGCGGTCTGGCAACGGTCACCTCTGCCTCGCGCATGCTTTTCGCCTTCTCGCGTGACGGCGGCATGCCGGTCGGCTCGGCCTCGCTAGCCAAGGTCAGCCCGACCTGGCGCACGCCGGTCAATGCGATTTGGACGGCTGCTGTGCTCGAAGTAATCTATGTCTTTCTTGCCCAGTTCATCTCGGTCGGCGGCACGAACATCTATACCATCGTCGTCAATTCGACATTGGTGTTCCTGTTTCTGTCCTTCATCATTCCGATCGTGCTCGGCATGATGGCTTTCGGAACGGAAAAATGGCCGAACCCCGGCCCATGGAACCTCGGCGCCGGCCTGTTCAAGCTGTTTTGCATCCTGTCGGTCATCGGCATGGCGATCATCTTCTACATCGCCATCCAGCCGCCGAACGACAAAGTGCTCTATATCACCCTGGGCTTCATTGTGCTGACCGCGGTGCTTTGGTTCGGTTTCGAGAACCGCCGCTTCCAGGGTCCGCCCATCGGCGACCAGATCGCAAAGCGTCAGGCGGCGATCAAGGCAGCCGAGCTAGCCATAGGCGAAGCCGGCGCCTGACCCCCTCTCATGACCATGGCCGGCATTCGCGCCGGCCGTGGTTTTCGTTTCCTTTTCAAAGTGACAAGCCCGAAACGACAAGCGCTGGAGTGCCAAAGGAATGGCCGGAAATTTCTCGTTCGATCAGTTGAAGCAAGCGGTCTCCAGCGGCGAGGTCGACACGGTGCTGGCCTGCATCGTCGATATGCAGGGGCGGCTCGCGGGAAAGCGGTTCCTGGCCCGTTATTTCGTCGATTCCGCGCATGACGAGACGCATGGCTGTAACTATCTCTTGGCGGCAGACATCGATATGGAACCGGTGCCCGGCTACAAGGCGGCGAGCTGGTCGAAGGGTTATGGCGATTTCGTCATGAAGCCGGACCTTGCGACGCTGCGGCTCGTTCCGTGGCTGGAGAAGACGGCGCTGGTGATCTGCGACGTGCTCGACCACCATACCCATGACGACCTGGCGCATTCGCCGCGCGCCATGCTGAAGAAGCAGGTCAAGCGGCTGCAGGATCGCGGCTATATCGGCTATTTCGCTTCCGAGCTCGAATTCTATCTGTTCAGCGAAACCTACGATTCCGCCCGCAAGAAGCACTGGCAGGGCCTCGAGACGGCATCGCCCTACATCGGCGACTACCAGATCGGCATCACCACCAAGGAAGAAGGCGTCATGCGCCGGCTGCGCAACGAGATGGAGGCGGCCGGCATCCCGATCGAGAATTCGAAGGGCGAGTGGGGGCCAGGCCAGGAAGAGATCAATGTCCGCTACGCCGAGGCGCTCGACATGGCCGACCGCCACGTCATCCTGAAGAACGGCGCCAAGGAAATCGCCGAGTCCGAAGGCAAGGCGATCTCGTTCATGGCCAAGTACAATTACGGGCTCGCCGGCAATTCCAGCCACATCCATAATTCGCTGTGGAGCGCCGACGGCAAGACGCCGTTGTTCTACGACAAAAATGCCGAGTGGACGCTGTCGACACTCGGCCAGCAATGGGCGGCCGGCCAGCTCAAATATGCCAAGGAATTCACCTGGTTCCTGGCGCCCTACATCAATTCCTACAAGCGCTTCCAGGCCGGCACGTTTGCGCCGACCAAGATCATGTGGAGCGAAGACAACCGCACCGCCGGCTTCCGTCTTTGCGGCGAGGGCACCAAAGGCATCCGCATGGAATGCCGCATCGGCGGCGCCGATTTGAACCCCTATCTGGCTTTCGCCGCGCTGATCGCGGCCGGGCTTGCCGGCATCGATGAAAAGCTTGACCTGCAGAAGCCCTTCGTCGGCGATGCCTACCAGGCCTCGCAGCTGCCCGAAATTCCAAAGACATTGCGCGACGCCACCGCGACACTGGCGGAATCGAAAATGCTGAGGCAGGCGCTCGGCGACGATGTGCTGGAACATTACGTCCACACGGCACACTGGGAACAGTTCGAGTACGACCGCCGGATTACGGACTGGGAACTGCACAGGGGGTTCGAGCGGTATTGAATAATCTGGCAACGTTGGCGCCGCTCCTCACCCTCAGCCTCTCCCGTGAAGAACGGGGGAGAGGGGGCCCGGCGCTGAGCTTGTCCCTTCTCCCCGTCAGTATACGGGAGAAGGTGCCGGCAGGCGGATGAGGGCGGCGCTAACCAACGACATTATTGTAGAATGCGAGGACCCAAGGCATGACCGAAACGGTCAAGATAAAATCCCCCGTCGACGGTTCGATCTATGCCGAACGGCCTCTTGCCACCGACCAGGCGATCGGTGCCGCGGTCGAACGTGCCAAGGCGGCGCAGGAGAAGTGGGCTGAGACGCCGGTCGTCGAGCGCGGCAAGTACATGCTTGCCATGCTGGAAGCGCTGGTCGCCATGACCGACGAGATCGTGCCGGAGATCGCCTGGCAGATGGGCCGGCCGGTGCGCTATGGCGGCGAGTTCGGCGGCGTCAGGGAACGCGTCAGCTACATGGTCGAGATCGCCGAGGCGGCCTTGAAGCCGGTCATGGCCTCCAACCCGAAGGACGGCTTTCGGCGCTATGTGAAGAAGATGCCGCTCGGCGTCGTCATGGTGATCGCGCCGTGGAACTATCCCTATCTCACCGCCGTCAACACCATCGTCCCGGCGCTGATGGCGGGCAGCGCCGTCATCCTCAAGCATGCGGCACAGACATTGTTGGTCGGCGAACGGTTTCAGCAGGCGTTTGATAAGGCCGGCCTGCCCAAGGGCCTGTTCCAGAACCTCGTCCTGAACCACGCGCAGACTGAAAGGCTGCTCGGCTGCGGCAAGATCGACCATGTCAACTTCACCGGCTCGGTCGCCGGCGGCCGCGCCATCGAGAAGGCGGCGGCGGGCACCTTCATGACGCTCGGCCTCGAACTCGGCGGCAAGGATCCGGCCTATGTGCTGCCGGACGCAAAGATGGACCATGCCGTTGCCAATCTGGTCGACGGCGCCTTCTACAATTCCGGCCAGTGCTGCTGCGGCATCGAACGCGTCTATGTCCACGAGAAGGTCTACGATGAATTCGTCGAGGGCTTCATTGCCGAGACCAGGAACTACGTCGTCGGCAATCCGCTCGACCAGGCGACCACCATGGGGCCGATGGCGCAGGCGCGCTTCGCCGACCTGATCCGCGAGCAGAAGGCCGAGGCGTTGCGCAAGGGCGCCAGGGCGCACATCAATATGAAGGTTGCCAACGACAGGCAGGGTTCGCCTTATCTGGCGCCGGAAGTGCTGACCCAGGTCGACCACCAGATGAGCGTCATGCGAGAGGAAAGCTTTGGCCCGATCGTCGGCATCATGAAGGTGCGCAACGACGAGGAAGCGATCGCGCTGATGAACGACAGCCCCTATGGGCTGACGGCCTCGATCTGGACGCGCGACACCGACCACGCGGCGGCGATCGGCGATCGTGTCGAGACCGGCACGGTGTTCATGAACCGCTGCGACTATCTCGATCCGGCGCTGGTCTGGACCGGCGTCAAGGACACCGGCAAGGGCGCGGCACTGTCGGCCATCGGCTACGATAATCTGACCAGGCCGAGATCATACCATCTGCGCGAGGTGATCTAAGGTGGCGATCGACAAGCATGCGATCGCTGTTGAGGGGGAGTAATGGCGGATACACAACAATCGGCTTTGCCAGATCGTGAGGGTCCCGAGGGTATCGGCGGATGGCTTGTCCTGCCGATGCTCGGGTTGATGCTCACGCCGATACTGGGGTTGGTACAACTGCACAATACCGACTATCTCGGCATGCTACAGAACTGGCAGGCCTTCAGTTTGTCCCAAGGTGTGCTGATTCTTGCCGAATTGTTGATATTCGGCATACTAAACCTATCGGCCCCGGCCCTATTATTGTTCTTCATGTTCAAGCGCTGGCAGATATTCCCCGGCTGGTACATGATTTGGGCATTCGCGATGCCGGTATATGCCGTTCTCGATCCATGGGCTGTGCATCTGGCTTTTTCCACCGCCGTTCCAGAATTGGCCGACGCGTACGACGCAGACACCGTGGGCGGAATTTCGCGCTCGATATGGGCCGCAGTCATCTGGGTTCCGTACATGATGCGGTCGGAACGTGTGGCCAACACCTTTGTGAACGAATGACATCCAAGAGCACGAAAGCAGTCAAGAAGGTCGAAATGACAAAACTCGTTTCCAAATGGAATTACCCGACGACCGTCCGCTTCGGCGCCGGACGCATCAAGGAGCTGCCGGAGGTGCTGGCGGCGACCGGCATCAAGCGGCCGCTGTTCGTCACCGATCCGGGACTGGCCAGGCTGCCGGTGGTGGCCTCGACGCTGAAGATCCTCGACGACGCCAAGGTGCCGTATGGCGTGTTTTCCGAGGTCAAGCCGAACCCGGTGGATTCCAACCTGACCGCCGGCATTGCCGTGTTCAAGAAGGGCAAGCATGACGGCGTTATTGCCTTTGGCGGCGGCTCGGCGCTCGACCTCGGCAAGCTGATCGCCTTCCAGGCCGGGCAGACACGGCCGGTCTGGGATTTCGAGGATGTCGGCGACTGGTGGACACGCGCCGATGCCGATGCGATCGCGCCGATCATCGCCGTGCCGACCACGGCCGGCACCGGCTCGGAAGTCGGCCGCGCCGGCGTCATCACCAATGAAGCGACCCATACCAAGAAGGTCATCTTCCATCCAAAGCTTTTGCCGGCGATCGTCATTGCCGATCCGGAGCTGTCGGTCGGCATGCCGGGCTTCATCACCGCCGGCACCGGCATGGATGCGCTGGCCCATTGCCTCGAAGCCTATTGCGCGCCGGGCTATCACCCGATGGCCGACGGCATCGCCGTGGAAGGCATAAGGCTGGTCTTCGAAAACCTGCCGAAAGCCTATGCCAACGGCAAGGATCTGGTCGCCCGCGCCAACATGATGAGCGCCGCTGCCATGGGAGCGGCCGCCTTCCAGAAAGGGCTTGGAGCGATTCATTCGCTGTCGCATCCGATCGGCGCGCTCTACGACACCCACCATGGCATGACCAACGCCGTGTTCATGCCCTACGTGCTGGCCTTCAACCGAGAGGCGATCGAGCCGCGCATCGCCCGGCTTGCCGCCTATTGCGGCATCAAGGGCGGCTTCGACGGTTTTGCGAAGGCGATCATCAAGCTGCGCAAGGAGCTCAAGGTGCCGCATGCGCTGCCCAGCCTGATCAAGGGGCTCGACATGGACAAGAAACGCAAGGGCCTGATCGCCGACATGGCGGTGGTCGATCCGACCGCCGGCGGCAACCCGGTCAAGCTGACCAAAAAGGCGGCGCTGACGCTGCTCGAAAACGCCATCGCCGGCACCGTCTGAGACAATTTTCGCATCGGAAATCGACTTGGGAAAAGAGGCAAAGGAAAGGGGGAAAGATGAAAGGCAAGATCGAAACTAGTTAGCCGGAAAAAGAATCGCGAAGCGATTGCTCCAGCCGGTTAAAAAGAGTTTACTTTTTCGTACTGCGGGGCATCGCGTTCACAAAGCTTTCATCTGGCTGTCACACGAAAACGATACCGCATCGCAGGCGTCCAACGGCGTCAGTTCAACGGAGAGAACACATGTTCAAATTCACGGGAAAACTGCTTTCCCTTTCGGCCGTCGCCCTGATGGCGACCTCTGCCATCTCGTCGGCCCAGTCCATGGATGAACTGGTCGCCGCAGCCAAGGCTGAAGGCCAGCTCACGGTCATCGCGCTGCCGCATGACTGGTGCGGCTACGGCGCAGTCATCGACGGCTTCAAGGCGAAATATCCGGAACTCACCATCAACGAGCTCAACCCCGATGCCGGCTCCGGCGACGAGGTCGAGGCGATCAAGGCCAACAAGGACAACAAGGGCCCGCAGGCGCCCGACGTCATCGACGTCGGCCTGAGCTTCGGCCCGACCGCAAAGAAGGATGGCCTGATCCAGGCTTATAAAGTATCAACCTGGGACTCGATCCCGGACAGCGCCAAGGATGCCGAAGGCTTTTGGACCGGCGACTATTACGGCGTGCTTTCGTTTCTGGTGAACAAGGACCTGGTCAAGGAAGCGCCGGCCGACTGGGCCGACTTGCTGAAGCCGGAATTCGCCAATACCGTGGCGCTCGCCGGTGACCCGCGTGCTTCGAACCAGGCCATCCAGGCAGTCTATGCCGCCGGCCTTTCCGGCGGTGCGGCTGCCGGCGAAGCCGCCGGCACGGCTGGTCTCGACTTCTTCAAGAAGCTCAACGCCGCCGGCAATTTCGTGCCGGTCATCGGCAAGCCCGCGACGCTTGCCCAAGGCCAGACGCCAATCCTGGTGACCTGGGATTATAACGCGCTTGCCGGCCGTGATACGCTGAAGGGCAATCCGCCGGTCGACGTCGTCGTGCCGAAGACCGGTGTCGTCGCCGGCGTCTATGTTCAGGCGATCAGCGCCTATGCGCCGCACCCGAATGCTGCCAAGCTGTGGCTGGAATATCTCTATTCCGACGAAGGCCAGATCGGCTGGCTGAAGGGCTATTGTCACCCGATCCGCTTCAACGACCTCGCCAAGAATGGCAAGCTCCCGGCTGACGTGATGGCCAAGCTGCCGCCGGCCGAGTCCTATGCAGCCGCGGTGTTCCCGACGCTCGACGAGCAGGGCAAGGCCAAGGAAGCCATCACCAAGAACTGGGATGCCGTCGTCGGCGCCAACGTCAAGTAAGACTTGAGATCAGCCGGGCGGCTTAGATGGCCGCCCGGCATACCTCCAGGACGGTAGCCGGCGCATGACCGATATCTCGTTGTCCGATCACGCTGTTGCCGGGAAGACCGCGCCTCCTGCCGACGCCCGCAGCATGAGGCTGCCGACGCAATGGCTTGGCGTTGCGCCTTTCTTCATCTTCGCCATCATGTTCCTGATCCTGCCGACGCTCTATCTGATGCTGGGCGCATTCCGGAACGATGCCGGCGAATTCACTTTCGAAAACATAGCGGCCTTGGCGCAGCCGTCGATCGTTGCCGCCTACTGGATCTCAATCAAGGTCAGCCTCGCCTCGTCGCTGATCGGTGCTTTCGCGGGACTTGCCATTGCCATCGCCATCGTGCGCGGCGGGCTGCCGGAGTGGATACGCTCGGCGACACTGACCTTTTCCGGTGTGGCCTCCAATTTTGCCGGCGTGCCGCTGGCCTTTGCCTTTCTCGCGACGCTCGGCCGGCTCGGGCTCGCCACGGTGCTGCTCAACGTCTTGGTCGGCTTCAACATTTATGCCCATGGTTTCAACATCCTGTCGTTCTGGGGCCTGACGCTGACCTATGTCTATTTCCAGATCCCGCTGATGGTGGTGATCATCGTGCCGGCGATCGATGGGCTGAAGAAGGAATGGGGCGAAGCGGCGGCAACGCTTGGCGCGACCCAGGCGCAGTTCTGGCGCATGGTCGTCATTCCGGTGATCTGGCCAAGTTTCCTCGGCACCGTCATCCTCTTGTTCGCCAACGCCTTCGGTGCCATCGCCACCGCTTACGCTCTGACCGGCTCCTCGCTTAACATCGTCCCTATCCTGCTCTACGCGCAGATCCGCGGTGACGTGCTGCACAATGCCCATCTCGGCTACGCCATCGCCTTCGGCATGATCGTCATCACTGGGCTGGCCAATGTCTTCTACATCTGGTTCCGGACGCGCTCTGAGAGGTGGCTCAAATGAAGTCCGGCAGATTCTGGGCCTGGATCGTCTTCGCGCTGGGCGCGGCCTATTTCTTCATTCCGCTGATCGCGACCGTGGAATTCTCCATGCGCATGCGGCGCGGCGCGTATTCCTTCGATGCCTATCAGGTCGTGCTCGGCGATCCCCGCTTCCAGGCGACCTTCATCTATTCGGTGGTCGCCGCCATTTTCACCATCGTCCTTGGCGTGCTGGTGGTGGTGCCGGCGGCGTACTGGATTCGTCTGCGGCTCCCGCAGCTAAGGCCCGTCGTCGAGTTCATCACGCTGTTGCCGCTGGTCATCCCGGCCATCGTTATCGTCTTCGGCTACATCAGAATGTACGGGTCGAATTCACCGCTGCCGTTCCTGGCCAGCGACACAGGAGCCAATGCCTTGCTGGTCATCGGTTATGCGACACTGGCGCTGCCCTATATGTATCGCGCCGTCGACACCGGGCTTCGCACCATCGACGTGCGGACACTGACTGAGGCGGCGCAGATCCTCGGCGCCGGCTGGGGCACGATCATCACTCGGGTCATCCTGCCCAACGTGCTGATCGCGGTGCTGTCGGGCGCCTTCCTGACCTTCGCCATCGTCATCGGTGAATTTACCATGGCCAGCCTGCTCAACCGGCCTGCTTTCGGACCCTATCTGCAGAACGTCGGCGCCAACCGCGCTTACGAGCCGGCGGCGCTTGCCATCATCGCCTTTGCCATTACCTGGGGCTGCATGTCGCTGATCCAGATCCTGTCGCGCTTCGCTCCGCGATCGGCGAACAGCCCGAACTGATCGAAAAGCCGAAAGAAAAAGCCATGGCCGAGCCATTCCTCTCAATCCAGCAGGTGCGAAAATCCTTCGGCGCCGCCATTGTGGTGCAGGATTTCAACCTCGACGTCGAGCCGGGCGAATTCGTCTCCTTCCTTGGCCCGTCGGGCTGCGGCAAGACGACGGTGCTGCGCATGGTCGCCGGTTTCGAGGAGCCATCCGCCGGCAAGATTGTCGTGGCCGGCAAGGACGTCACCCGGCTCAAGCCCAACCAGCGCAACATCGGCATGGTGTTCCAGGCCTATGCGCTGTTTCCGAACCTCACCGTGGCGCAGAATATCGGCTTCGGGCTGAAGGTCGCCGGTATGCCGAAGGCCGATGCCGACAGGCGCGTTGCCGAGATGCTCGACATCATCAAGCTGCCGCAGATGGGCGACCGCTATCCCTACCAACTGTCCGGCGGCCAGCAGCAGCGCATCGCGCTGGCGCGGGCGATTGCGCCCAAACCGAAACTGCTGCTGCTCGACGAGCCGCTGTCGGCGCTCGACGCCAAGGTGCGCGTGTCGCTGCGCGAGGAAATCCGCTCGATCCAGAAGAAGCTCGGCATCACCACCATCTTCGTCACCCACGACCAGGAAGAGGCGCTGTCAATCTCCGACCGCATCGCCGTCATGTATGGCGGCAAGGCCGAGCAGGTCGGCACGCCGTTCGAGATCTACAACCGGCCGGCAACCAAATTCGTCGCCAATTTCGTCGGCACGCTGAACGTGCTCGAAGGCACGGTCACCGACGCCGCTTCGGGCAAGGTGCGCGTCAACTCGCAAGAGGTCTCGCTCAAGGGCAAGCTCAACGGCTCGAAATCCGGCGACACGCTGTCGCTGGCGTTGCGGCCCGAGGCGATCTCGCTCGGCCGACACCCCGGCCGCGATTCCAGCCTTTGGGGCGAAATCGCCGAGGTGCATTTCCTCGGCTCGGTCATCCGGGTTCGCGTCGGCATCGGCGGCAGCACGGTCTCGCTCGACACGTTCAACAGCCCGGCCACACCGCCGCCGGCCGTCGGCGAAAAGGCCGAGATTTCGTTCTCGTCGGGCGACATGCTGGTGCTGCATTGATCTCGCCCGAGTGGGCGGGTTCAATACCGTGAATTTTAACGGCAGCGCCGTCAGGAAATAGCGATGTCTGTCTAGCCAGTCAGGATTTCGGTGGCCACGGACCCGACACAAAGCTGAACGCCTTCATTGCAAGGCAGCACCGCCCTCAAGCCCGGTGCGGACTGCGCTGCTGTCTGGAGAGTACGTCGGGAGATCGCGACCGCTAGTCCGTAGGGCAGCGCCCCCAAAGGAAAGGTAGCCCGGTCGCGAAATCGGTCTCAAGCATGGTGTTAGGCGTCATCATTAACAACGCACTTGTCCCATTCGCGTTTTGCAGAACTTTCGGGCCGTTTGGCTCGGAATCGCCAAATAATTTCATTTGCTGATCAATATCCCATCTGAAATTGTATGATATTCCAGCTTTAAAGATGTACTCGCGGCTTATTTCACCCTCTCTGCGCCCAGACTTCCATCTCGAAATGGTGTCAAATTTGTATTCATTATACTTTTTGAACGCAACTCCGTAGTCATGGCACGCTTTCCTGAAGGAATCCTCAGTCGCCAAGTCGGAGTACCCAAGATCGACCCATGTACCTTCTATGATTGACATTAATCTTTCATTTGTCTGCTTTGCCCATAGACCCAACCCTGGTCCGGGTCTTGGAGTTCCGAAGAGCTGTGTCTTCGCGGTGAGCAACTGATTGTATAGCTCGGAAGCCGTTGCCCCCGTTAACGACCATGCCAAGATGCACAATGTACTGAAAAATCTTTTCATTAGATCAATCCCATGGCGCTGCGAGTTGGCGACTACATACGTTACGCCATGCGAGTCGCCAACAATTTGCTTTGCTCCGATCTCTGTGAGATCCGGCTATTAACGAGTCACCAAATTATGAGCATATCGAAGCGCTCATTATTCCTCTGCCCACGCAGCCCTTCCACGGTTAAATAAGGCATGGCGCTTTTTGAACTCACCCTTGTCCTGCTTCTCATCGCGGTCGCCCTGACCGCGTTGTCGCGCCGTCTGCAGATTCCCTATCCGTCATTGCTGGCGCTGGCCGGCGCCGGCATCGCCTTCCTGCCGTTTGCCCCGACCATCGAGATCGACCCGGAACTGGCGCTCGCTCTGTTCATCGCGCCGGTTCTGCTCGACGCGGCCTATGACACGTCGCTGCGCGATCTCAACCGCTACAAGGTTTCGCTCATCCTGCTGGCGCTTGGCGCCGTCATCTTCACCACCGTAACGGTCGCGCTGGTCGGCTGGACGATGGCAGGCCTGCCCATTGCCGCGGCCATAGCGCTCGGCGCGATCGTAGCGCCGCCCGATGCGGTGGCGGCGGCGGCCGTGCTCGGACAGTTCAAGGTGCCGCACCGCATCACCGCCATCCTGGAAGGCGAGAGCCTTCTCAACGACGCCACGGCGCTGCTGATCTACAGGATGTCGGTTTCCGCAGCCGCCGGCACCATCCTGTTGAGCAGTGCCGTTCCAATGATCCTGCTGTCGACGGTCGGCAGCCTTGCCGCAGGCTATGTGCTCGGCCGGTTGTCTCTCGCCATACTTGGCCGCATCGACGACCCGGCGAGCGGCACCGTGGTGCAATTCGCCTCAACCTTCGGCGTCTGGATCCTGGCCGACAGGATAGGGCTTTCCGCCATCATCACGATCGTCGTCTATGCCATGACGATCGCACGTACATCGCCGCGCCGCATGCCGGCAAGGAATCGTGTCAGTTCCTACTCGGTCTGGGAGACGGCGGTGTTCGTGCTCAACGTGCTGGCCTTCGTTCTGATGGGCCTGCAAGCGCGGTCCATCGTCGGCCGACTTGCCGAGCAAGGACAAAGCGAGGCGTTCGTCTTTGCCCTGGCTGTGCTGGCCGTCGTCATCGTATCGCGGCTCGTCTGGGTTCTGGGCTGCGGCGCGATCCTCAGAGCGCTGGCACGTCTGGGCGACGAAGACAGGCGGAAGGATGCACCGACATTCCGCGGCGGCGTGCTCATCGGCTGGTGCGGCATGCGCGGCCTGGTGACGCTTGCGGCAGCCTTCGCCTTGCCGGCCGACTTTCCGGGCCGTGATCCGATCGTGCTCGCCGCTTTCACGGTCGTGCTCGGCACATTGGTGCTGCAAGGCGTCAGCCTGAAACCGTTGCTGCTTCTGCTCAATCTCGACCTCGACCGGACGGTCGACCGGGAGGTGGCGCAGGCGCGCGTCGCCATCATGCAGGCGGCGCTGGACGTGCTCAGCGGCAAGACATCGAGCGCGGCCGGGGCGGTGCGAGAGCAATATGCCGCCCAGCGCGCCATCGCCGAAAACCCCGAGGATGCCCAGGCGGCGACCGAGTATGACAGATTGCGTCTCTACGCCATCAAGAGCCAGCGCGATGCGCTGGAGCGTTTGCGCATCGACGGAACGATCGGCGACGAAGCCTACCACCGCCTTGAGGAAGAAATCGACTGGTCGGAACTGGCAGCATCCCCGCCCGGTCGGTTCCAGCCGCTGACCACTTAGCATCTGGCCCAAGCTCCCTCCGCCCGGCTGCACATTGCAAGGCTGTCAGCGAACGGCTACTGCAGCAGGAAACTGAGCCGGATAAGCAATGAAGCTGGTCAGCTATAACATCCAGTACGGCTTCGGCAGCGATGGCCGCTACGACCTGGCGCGTTGTGCCAAGGTCGTGGCCGGCGCCGACATCATCGCCTTGCAGGAGGTGGAACGGCACTGGTTGCGCAGCAACGAGGACGACCAGCCGGAACTTCTTTCGCAATTTCTGCCCGACTACCATTGGGTCTACGGGCCGGCCTTCGACATGGATGCCAGCCACCGGCGTGAAGGCCGCATCGTCAACCGGCGGCGGCAATTCGGCACGATGGTTCTGTCGAAGCTTCCGATCGTCTGGTCGCGGCTGCATACGCTGCCGCTCAGGCGCACGCTGCGGCCGCTCAACACCCGCAATGCCGCACTCGAATGCATGATCCGCACCCCTGCCGGTCCGGTGCGGGTGCTGTCGTTGCATCTGGCGCATATCGCGGCCGAGGAGCGGCTGGAGCAGATCGACCATTTGCTCGCCGAGCATCGCCGTGCGCCGTCCGAGGGCGGCCCATGGAGCGGCGCCGACGACGAGCCGGCGCGCAACTGGAGCAATGGCGAACAGGAGCCAGAAAACCCCGTAGCGGCGATCTGGTTGGGCGACTTCAACATGGAGCCGGATAGCGCCGAGTACCGGCGCATTGTCGGCAGCGCGCCCTATCATCGCGGTGCCGCCTATCTCGACGGTTTTGTCGATGCCGCCGCCGTCGCAATGGAACCGACAGCGGATTTCCACACCCATGTGAAGACTATCGATGGCAGGCTGGCAAAGCGCCGGCTCGACCATTGCTTCGTCGGCGGCATGTTTGCCGGGCGCGTGCGCTCGGTCAGCGCCGATATCGGCCAAATCGCTTCCGACCATTTTCCGCTCTGGGTCGATATCGACCTGGAGACGCCGATCGTCATCGGGACGGGCGGCGGATGAACCGCCGATGAGCCTGTTTGTCTTTTTCGCGGTGCTCGCCGCCGCTTCCATGCATGCGATCTGGAACGCGCTGGTCAAGGTCCATCTCGACCGTTTCCTGTCGATCACACTGATGACGCTCGGCATGGGTGCCGCTGCGCTGGTGACGTTGCCTTTCGTCGAGGTGCCGAAGCCGGAAGTGTGGCCATACATCCTCGCCTCCGTTGTCTTCCACATGGGCTACAGGACGTTCCTGATCGGCGCCTACAAGGCCGGCGATTTCGCCCAGACCTATCCGCTGGCGCGCGGCACCGCGCCATTGCTGGCCGCTTTGGGGGGCGTTGTGGTGGTTGCCGAGATGCCGGCGCCGCTCGCCATTCTCGGCATCCTCTTGTTGTCGGCGGGCACGCTAGTGCTGTCGTTTCGCGGCGGCGCCCATCTGGAGAAATTGAACCTGCGCGCCGTCGGCTTCGCGCTGGGCACATCGACCTTCATCGCCAGCTACACGCTGTCGGACGGCAGCGGCGCGCGGCTGGCCGCCACCGCGTCGAGCTATGCCGCCTGGCTGTTCGTCTGCGATGCGCTGTGGGCGCTGGTGCTATGCGTCGTCTTTCGCGGACCACAGGCGCTGCCGGTGCTGGCGCGCGACTGGAAGGCCGGAATCTATACCGGCGTGCTCAGCGGCGGCGCCTACTGGATCGTGATGTGGGCGATGACCAAGGCGCCGATCGCCTCGGTGGCGTCGCTGCGCGAAACATCGATCCTGTTCGCCATGATGATCTCGGTCTTCGCGCTCGGCGAGAAGATGACGGCATGGCGAGGTGCCGCGGTGCTTAGCATCGTTGCCGGCGTCGTTGCGCTGAGAATGGGATAGTCACGCGATCTGCAGATCAAACACCATCAGCCCGTCGGTGCCGCCTTCGAGCGCCGCGACCAGTTTTGCGCCGGCTCGCTGATGCGCTTCATGCTCCAGATAGGCATCGCGTGCCGCAGCGTCGCGAAAGTCGATGGTGAAGCCGTGCGTGAAGCCGCGGGCGAAGGGTTCCGGGCTGGTATTGGCGCTGAATTCGACCTTGCCCATGCCGTCGATCACCGCCCGCAACGCTTCGAGATCGGCATGGATTGCCGCGCGCTCGGCGTCGGCGACATCGTTGCGAAATCTGACGAAGACACAGTGCCTGATCATTCTTTGTCCCTCATGCCGCTCGGTTGGTGGAAAACACCGCCGGCGGCAGCGGCTCGCGGCCAAGGATCAGATCGGCGCCTTTTTCGCCAATCATGATCGTCGGGGCATTGGTGTTGGAGGAGGGGATGCGCGGCATCACCGAGGCGTCGCAGACGCGCAGGCCCTCGATCCCGCGCAGCCTGAGATCTGGCGTTACCACGCTCATCGCATCGTGGCCCATGCGGCAGGTGCCGACCGGGTGATGGTCGGTCTTGGAACTGCGGCAAGCGTAGTCGAACAACTCGTCGCCGCTCTGCAGGTCGGGTCCCGGCAGTACCTCGCGCAGTACATAGGGCTGCAGCGCCTTCTGCCGCATGATCTCGCGCGCCAGCCTCAGCCCCTTGATCGACATGTCGCGGTCATAGGGATCGGACCAATAGTTCGGATCAATCAGCGGGCGGTCGGCCGGGTCGGCACTGTTCAGCCGCACGGTGCCGCGCGAGCGCGGGCGCAGGAAGGCCGAGTTCAATGTCACGCCCGGATTGTTCAGCTTCTCGACGCCGGCCTCGATGCCGGAGCCGAGGCCGAGATGCAGCTGGATGTCGGGAGAGGCGGCGGTCGGATCGGCGTACCAGAAGCCGCCGGTCTCGAACAGGCTGGAGGCTACCGGGCCTTTCTTCAGGAGCAGATACTGCAGGCCGGCCCAAGCCGTCCAGTGCAGCTTGGCGTAGTTGTCGTAGGTGTGATCGCCGGTGCATTCGGCGATGACGAACAGGTCGAGATGATCCTGCAGGTTGGAGCCGACGCCGGGCAGATCGTGCACCGGTGTCACGCCGACCGCCTTCAGATGGTCGGCCGGGCCGATGCCCGACTGCATCAGAAGCTTCGGCGAGCCGATAGCGCCGGACGAGACGATCACCTCGCGCTCGGCGCGCAGGATCGTTGGCTGGCCGCCCGGCCTGTCGACGATCTCGACGCCGACGGCGCGGCCCTTGTCGACGACGATGCGTGTCACCAGAACGCCGGTCCTGACGGTGAGATTCTTTCGCTCGCGGATCGGCCGGAGATAGGCGACCGAGGCGGAGGAGCGCTTCGCGTCCTTCTGCGTCAGCTGATAGTAACCGACGCCCTCCTGGGCTACCCCGTTGAAGTCGGGATTGAAGGGGATGCCCATCTCCTGTCCGGCACGGAAATAGGCCTCGCAGATCGGCAGCGGCGCGATCGGGTTCGATACGCCGAGCGGGCCTTGGTCGCCGTGGAAATCGTTGGCATAACGCTGGTTGTTCTCCGCGCGCTTGAAATAGGGCAGCACGTCGCGATAGCCCCAGCCGGCAAGGCCTTCTTCCTTCTCCCAGGCGTCGTAGTCGCGGGCGTTGCCGCGCGTGTAGATCTGGGCGTTGATCGAAGAGCCGCCACCGATCACCTTGGCCTGCGTGTATCGGAAGACGCGGTCCTGCATGTGCTTTTGCGGCACCGTCGACCAGCCCCAGGCGGCGATGCCCTTGGTCATCTTGGCGAAACCGGCCGGCATGTGGATCAGCGGATGCCAGTCCTTGCCGCCGGCTTCGAGCAGCAGCACCTGATGCGACGGATCTTCGCTCAGCCGGTTGGCGAGTACGCAGCCGGCCGGGCCAGCGCCGACGATGATGTAGTCGGTCATGGCGTCACCTGTTCATAGCCTCGGCACCGACAGCGCGCCGTCGACATTGATGACCGAGCCGGTCGAAAAGCCGAACTTGCCACCGGCGAGTGCTGCCACGGCGGCACCGATATCTTCGCTCTCGCCCCAGCGCATCGCCGGCACCAGCCCGCCGTCGATCAGCCCGTCATATTTGGCGGTCACACCCGCGGTCATGTCGGTGCGGATGATGCCCGGGCGCACCTCGAACACGGCGATGTTTTCGGTGGCAAGTCGCAGCGCCAGGTTCTTCACCCACATCGAAAGCCCAGCCTTGGAGATGCAGTAATCGGAACGTTCCGGCGAGGCCATGGCGGCGCTGACCGAGGTGATGGTGATGATCGATCTCGCACCATCGCTTGGCAGGCCGAGCATCGCTTTGGCGACGGCCTGGCTGAGGAATACGGTGCCGCGCAGATTGATGCCGAGCACCCGGTCGAAATTTTCGGGCTTGAGCTCGAGCAGATCGCCGCGCAGGACGGCGCCGATGCCGGCATTGTTGACCAGGCAGTCGATGCGGCCGAAGGCGCTTGTGGCGGCATCAATCAGCGCTGCGTGGCCGTCGAGGTCGGCGATGTCGCAACTGACATAGGCGAATTTCGCGCCGCGCCCGGTGATGTCGGCGGCGAGCCCGTCGGCGGCTTCGTCGGCAAGGTCTGAGAGGAGGATGTCGAAGCCTGCGTCGGCCAGCGCCTCGGCGCAGGCAAGGCCGATGCCGCGCGCGCCGCCGGTGACGATCGCTGCCGGGCGGGTCATGTTGCAAGCTCCGTCTTGCGGATATGATCGGCGACGCGCAGCGCCTGTGCGGCGATCGACAGCGCCGGATTGACGGCGGCCGAATTCGGCAGGAAGCCGGCATCGACGACGAACAAATTGCTGTGGTCGAAGGAGCGGCAGAACGGATCCAGCGGCGAGGTCGCTGGATCGTTGCCGATCTTCACCGTGCCGCACTGATGTGAGGGCGTGCGCTTGTCAAACGGACGCGACAGGACGATCGGATAGCCGCAGGCGCGGAAATTCTCGCGCATCACCTTGGTCAGTCCGTCGAGCGACTGCATGTTGGAGCGCCGCCACTGCATGACGATGTCCTTGCCGTCGACCATGATGCGGCTCTCGGGATCGGGCAGGTCCTCGCACATCAGATACCAGTCGACGGCGTGGCCGGCCATGAAATCGAGCGCGAATTTGGGCGCGCGCCTGACATTGGCCTTGAGGATGTTGCCGTCGATCTTGCCGAGGAGCTGGACATTGCCGAGCGGCTTGCCGCCCTTGCCGTCGGACAGATAATAATCGTTCAGCATCAGCGTCTTCTGGTAGACGGATTGGTTCCGGCGGCGTGGATCGATCGCCAGCATGGCGCTTGAATTGTGGTTCATGAAGTTGCGGCCGACCTGGTCGGAGCGGTTGGCCAGGCCTTTGCCACCGCCTCTGCCCTGAGGGGTGGGCGAGCGCAGCAGGATGGCGGCGGAATTGACTGCGCCGGCCGATAGGATGACCAGCTTCGGCGCGACTTTCTTCAGCGTACCGTTCTGTCGATAATGGACGGCGATGATCGTCCTCGCATCCGGCGATGCCTCGAGATATTCGACATGGGCGCCGGTCTCGAGCTTGATGTTCTGGTCGGCAAGGGCGGCGGTCAGCGGCCCCGTTTGGGCGTCGACCTTGCCGACGCCGGTGTTGGGAAAAGCGTCCCACGGCGTGCTGCCGTCTTTCAGCCAGGCTTCGATGTCGACGCCGAGCGGCAGCGATGCCGGGTGCAGGCCGAGGCTCTTCAACTCGGCGCGGGCACGCGCGATTGGCGGCTCGTCGGGCACCGGCCCGAAAGGGTAGGGCATCGAGTGGAACGGCTCGGTCGGGTCTTCGCCGAGTGCACCGCGCACGCGGAACAGCTGCTCGGCCCTGGAATACCAGGGTTCGAATTCCTCATAGGAAAACGGCCAGGCCGGCGAGACGCCGCCATAGTGCTCCATCTCCGAAAAGTCTTGCCTGCGGTATCGGATCAGCACCGCGCCGTAGAATTTCGAATTGCCGCCGACAAAGTAGTAATTGCCCGGGTTGAACGGCGCTCCGCCGGCCTCAAGCCACATCTCCTTCGGCCGATAATGGCCGTCGACGAAGATCGCGCGGGTGTCGCGTGTGTGCGGTGTTGCTGGCAGTGGTTCGCCGCGCTCCAGCATCAGGATCGAGGCGCCACCGCCGGCAAGGCCGGAGGCGATCGTGGCGCCGCCTATGCCGGAGCCGATGATGACGATGTCGGGATTTGTCATGGCCGTTAGACGATGCGTTTCTCGGTCGCCGGATCGAAGAACACCGCCTTGGTCAGGTTGAAGGCGAGCGGCGTGACCGTGCCGGGCTGGATTTTGGCATCGGCGCGCAGCCGCGCCACCACCGCCTTGCCGCCGAGATTGGTGACCGCGAACGTATCCGAGCCGGCCGGCTCGATGACCTCGATGTGACAGTCGGCGCGGGCGATGTTCGAGGCGTTGCGTTCGGCACCCTCGGGATCGGTCAGTGCTTCCGGGCGGACGCCGAAGATGATCGGTTTTCCCTGGAATGCCGACAGGCCGGCCGGCGCATTGCCCAGCGGCAGCGAGATCGGCTGGCGCGCCTCGCGCTCCATGACGACGGAGAAGCCGCTGCCGTTGCTGCCGATCGTCGCCGGGATCAGGTTCATCGCCGGCGAGCCCATGAAGTCGGCAACAAACAGGTTGACCGGATTGTTATAGATTTCGGCTGGCGTGCCGAACTGCTGCACCTCGCCGTCGCGCATCACCGCGATCTTGGTGGCCAGCGTCATCGCCTCGATCTGGTCGTGGGTGACGTAGACGATGGTAGTGCCGGTGGTGGCGTGCAGGCGCTTGATCTCGATGCGCATGTCGACACGCAGCTTGGCATCGAGATTGGACAAAGGCTCGTCGAACAGGAACAGCTTTGGATCGCGCACCAGCGCCCGGCCCATGGCGACGCGCTGGCGCTGGCCGCCGGAGAGCTGGCTTGGCTTGCGCTTCAGCAAATGGCCGATCTGCAGGACCTTCGCCACCTTGTCGATCGCCTTCTGGCGCTCGCCGGCCGGCACGCCGCGCATCTCCATGCCGAAGGCGATATTGCCGGCAACCGTCATGTTCGGATAGAGCGCGTAGCTCTGGAAGACCATGGCGATGTCGCGCTTGGAGGGGTGGAGATCGTTGATCGTGCGTCCGTCGACGCGGATTTCCCCTTCGGTGATGGTTTCCAGGCCGGCAATAGTGTTGAGCAGCGTGGACTTGCCGCAACCGGAAGGCCCGACCAGCACGAGGAAGCCGCCCTTTTCCAGGTCGAGGTCGATGCCTTTCAGGATCTCGACCGCTCCGAAACGCTTCTTCAGCCCGTCAATTTCCAGAAAAGCCATGCGATTATCCTTTGACGGCGCCGGCCATCAGGCCGCGCACGAAATAGCGGCCGGCGAGCACGTAGACGAGGAGCGTCGGCAGCGCGGCGATCATCGCCGCCGCCATGTTGACGTTGTATTCGACGACGCCGGTCGAGGTGTTGACGACATTGTTCAGCGCCACCGTCATCGGCATCACGTCGCCTGAGCCGGCATAGGCGGAAGCGAAGAGGAAGTCGTTCCAGATGTTGGTGAACTGGTAGATCACCGTCACCACGATGATCGGCAGCGAGTTGGGCAGCATGATGCGCCGGAAGATCTGGAAGAAGCCGGCGCCGTCGATCTGCGCCGCCTTCACCAGCTCGTTCGGAAACGCTTCGTAATAATTGCGGAAGAACAGGGTGGTGAAGCCGATGCCGTAGACGACGTGAACGAACACCAGGTTCACGGTCGCATTGCCGAAGCCGAAGGTGAGGCCGGTCGCGTTCTGCAGCTTGACGCCGAACCGGCCGAGGCTGCCGAGGATCGTTGCCATCGGCAAGAGGACGGACTGGAACGGAATGAAGCAGGCAAACAGCATCAGCCCGAACACCAGCGTCGCCCCGCGAAAGCGCCACTTCGTCAGCACATAGCCGTTGAGCGCGCCGAGCAGGGTCGAGATGATGACGGCCGGAACCACCATCTTGATCGAGTTCCAGAAATAACCCTTCATGCCGACGCAGGTGAGACCCGAGCAAACCTCGCTCCACGCCCTTATCCAAGGTGCGAAGGTCGGCTCCTGCGGCAGCGCCAGCATGTTGCCGTTCTGGATTTCGTCCATGGTCTTGAACGAGGTCACCAGCATGACGAACAGCGGCATCAGATAGAACAGCGCGAACAGCGCCAGCAGCCCGTAGATGACAATACGGTTGACCGTCCTGGCGCTGATATCGCCAGTGCTCTGGCGAGCAGGAGTGGCCACGGCGCTCATCGCGGCTTCTCCCGAAGCTCGGAATAGAGATAGGGAACGATGATCGCGGTGATGGTCATCAGCATGATCACGGCGCTGGCCGAGCCGACGGCCATCTCGTTGCGCTTGAAGGTGTACTCATACATGAAGTTGGACGGCAGCCAGGCCGAACCGCCCGGCCCGCCGCTGGTCAGCGCGACCACCAGATCGTAGGATTTGATGGCGAGATGCGCGAGGACGATCAAGGCGGACAGGAAGATCGGCCGCAGCAGCGGGATGACGATGCGACGGTAGAGCTGGAAGGTGGTGGCGCCGTCGATCTGCGCCGCCTTCAGGATCTCGCCGTCGATGCCGCGCAGGCCGGCCAGGAACATCGCCATGATGAAGCCCGACGCCTGCCAGACACCGGCGATGACCACCGTGTAGATGACGAAATCCTTGTTCTTGATCCAGTCGAAATGGAAGCTCGTCCAGCCCCATTGGTGCAGCGTCTGCTCGAGGCCGAGGCCGGGGTCCAGAAACCATTTCCAGGCAACGCCGGTGACAATGAACGACAGTGCCATCGGGTAGAGGTAGATCGGCCGCAGCACACCTTCGCCGCGGATCTTCTGGTCGAGCAGGATCGCCAGGAACAGGCCGAGCGCCAGGCAGATGGAAATATAGAGGAAGCCGAAAATCCCCATATTGGTGATCGACGTGTACCAGGAGGACGGCGGATCGCTTTCGAAAGTCCAGCGCCATAGCCGCTGATAGGCGCGTGGCCCGGTGATCGCATAGGAGGGAAAGGTCTTGGAATTGGTGAAGGACAGATAGATCGTCCACAGGATGAAGCCGTAGACGAAGACGATAGTGGCGGCGAAGCTCGGCGCCAGCACGAGCTTCGGCAGCGCGTCCTGAAGGCGCGAGCGCACCGTGGCGCCCGGACGGGCATCGTGCTCCGGCGTCAGCGTGATACTGGTTTCAGCAACTGTGCTCATCTGTCCATTCCGTATGGCGGGTCCGGAATTCTGCTGTCTCGGGCTCTGCGGCACGAAAGCGTGCCGGTCGGCGCAACCGCAAAACCTCGCCAGGGGATCTCCCCGGCTTGCGCCGGGGAGATCATTCACATGGGCGGGTGCCTTACTTGGCGTCTTCGATCGCGCTGACCAGTTGGGTCACGGCCTCGTCCGAGGTCTTGATCTGGCCGTGCACGAATTTCGAGACGACATCCTTGTAGGCGTTGGCAACCGCGGGAGGCGCGCCATAGCCCTGCGCCAGCGAACCGAACAGCGTGCCGCCTTCATTGGCCGCCTTCAGGTCGGCCATGCCCTTCTTGCCGCAAGCGTCGAAATCGGTGTCCGGCACGTCGGTGCGGGCCGGAACAGAGCCCTTGACGACGTTGAAGGCCGACTGGAAGCTCTTCGACAGCGTGGCGGTGGCCAGGGCGATCTGGGCGGCCTTGCGGTCCTCCGGAACGTTGAACATGCCGAACATGTCGGAGTTGTAGACGACGCTGCCGTCGGTGCCCGGGAAGCGGTAGCACAGGAAGTCGGTGCCCGGGACCTTCTTGGCGGCGTTGAATTCGCCCTTGGCCCAGTCACCCATCACCTGCACCAGCGCATCGCCCTTGATGACCATGGCGGTGGCGAGGTTCCAGTCCCGGCCCGAGAAGTTCGGGTCGACATAGGTGACGAGCTTGGCGAGATTGTCGAACGACTTCTTCATCGTGTCGGACTTCAGCGACTCCTCGTCGAGGTCGTTGAAGGCCTTCTTGTAGAACTCAGGCCCGCCGGTCGACAGCACGACTGAGTCGAACATTGTCGCTTCCTGCCAGTTCTGGCCGCCCAGCGCGAGCGGGATGACGCCCGCCGCCTTGGCTTTGTCCAGCAACGCAATGAAGTCGTCGAAGGTCTTGGGCTCGGTGCCGCCGATCTTGTCCATCACCGCCTTGTTGATCCATAGCCAGTTGACCGAGTGGACGTTGACCGGAGCCGCGACCCACTTGCCGTCATAGACGGAGAATTTCTGCAGGGCCGCGGGAACGGACTTGTCCCAGCCTTCCTTTATCGCCGTCTCGGTCAGGTCGCCCATAACGCCGGCTGCGGCGTAATCGAGCACCGTATAGCCAAGCATCTGCGAGGCGGTCGGGTAGTTGCCCGCTGCCACCATCGCCTTCAGCGCGGTCATGGCGGCGTCGCCGCCGCCGCCGGCCACCGGCACGTCCTTCCAGGCAAAGCCTTCCTTGGCCAGATCCTGCTTGAGCACGTTCAGAGCGGCAGCTTCGCCGCCCGACGTCCACCAATGCAGCATCTGGACTTCCTTGACGTCCTCGGCATGGGCCCCGAACGCAACGCCCGATGCGAGAGCCGTCCCGATAAGCAGTTTGCGCAACATGTACTTCCTCCCTTGTTTAACTTGCACGACCGGCGGATGCCCACCGGGTTCTTCCCAACTCAGCCGACCCACCATCCGGTGCGCTGGCCGCGATGAAACTGGATTGTCTTTTCCTCGGTATAATCCTCGACGGCGCGCTTGCCGAGTTCGCGTCCGAGACCGGACTGCTTGTAGCCGCCGAAAGGCAGCTCGGGGTAACCCTCCATGAACGTGTTCACCCAAACGGTTCCCGAACGCACATTCCGCGCCACCGACATGCAGGTATCGATGCTGGCGCTCCACACGCCCGCCGACAGACCATAGGGCGTGTTGTTGGCGATGTGCAACGCCCTTTCAATCGATTCAAAAGTCAGCACCGAGAGCACCGGACCGAACACTTCCTCGCGTGCAATGGCCATGTCTTCGGTGACGTCGCGAACGATGGTCGGATCAAGATACTGGCCGGCGCTCGAAGCAAGCTGATTGCCGCCGCTACAGATCCGGCCGCCGCCGTTTTCCGCTGCCGTCACGTAGCCGGTGACCTTGGCCATATGGTCGGCGGAGATCATCGCGCCGACCTTGGTGCGGTCGTCGAGCGGGTCGCCGACAACCACCTTGGCGGTGAGGGCTTTGACGGCGCCGAGGAACTCGTCGGCGATCGCCTCATGGACGATCAGCCGGCTGCCGGCATTGCAGCATTCGCCGGCATTGAAGAAGCCGCCGAACACTGCCGCGTCGGCGGCGGCCTCGAGGTCGGCATCGGGAAAGACGATCTGGCCGTTCTTGCCGCCGAGCTCCATCGCGATTTTCTTCAGTGAGTTGGCGGCAGACGCCATGGTCACCTTGCCGACGCGGGTAGAGCCGGTGAACGACACCATCTCGACCAGCGGATGGCTGACCATCGGTGCGCCGACATCGGCGCCCAACCCGGCAAGGATGTTGACGACGCCGTCCGGCAAGCCGGCCTGCATCAGGATCTCGCCGAGCACAAAGGTCGAGGCCGAGGTCATCTCGCTCGGCTTGACCACCGCCGTGCAGCCGGCGGCGAGCGCGAAGGGTAGTTTCTGGCTGACGATAAGGAACGGGAAATTCCACGGCGTGATGATGGAGATGACGCCGATCGGTTCGCGCAGCACGACGCCGAGCATGGCGTCGCCGAGATTGGCGTAGCTTTCGCCGTGAAGGGTCCGCGCAAGTGCCGCGGCATAGCGCCAGATGTCGACGGCGCCGCCGATCTCGCCGCGCGCTTGCGCAATCGGCTTGCCGGATTCCAGCGCGTCGAGCCGTGCAATCTCGTCCAGCCGCGCCTCGATCAGGTCAGCAGCCTTGAGCAGGATCGCGGCGCGTTCGGCGGCCTTCATGCGCGGCCACGGGCCGGTCTCGAAGGCCTTGTGCGCGGCCTGTACCGCCGTCTCGACGT
Source organism: Mesorhizobium sp. M0701 (assembly GCF_040320365.1). NCBI lineage: Bacteria > Pseudomonadati > Pseudomonadota > Alphaproteobacteria > Hyphomicrobiales > Phyllobacteriaceae > Mesorhizobium > Mesorhizobium sp. M0701. The sequence continues at coordinate 223,471 of NZ_JAMYPO010000001.1, read as the reverse complement.
CCGCCGCGCCGGCTTGCGCATAGCGCGAGACGGTGAAGCCGTGGCCGGGGCTGCTGCGCTCCAGCGTGCGGCCGTCCTGGGCGTCGACGAACCTGCCGCCGATCAGCAGCCGGTAGCTTTGCGGCGCAGCGGCTGCCTCGGCGGGCATGGCGATGTTGAGAGGTGCGTTCATGTGAGTTTCAGGTTCCTAAGATCTTGAGAAGGCCGGCTTCTGCTTGGCCTTGAAAGCCTCGACGCCGGCCCTGAGATCGTTTGTCTGCGCGATGAAGCTGCTGGCCAGCGCTTCGGTCGCGGCAGCACTCTCCTCGCTTTCCGCAATGGCAATCATCAGCTTGGCGGCCTCGGTTGCCAGTGGCCCGCGCTCGGCGATCTTGCCGGCCCAGGCCTTGGCTTCGGCGAACGCCTTGCCGGTCTCGACCACCCGGTCGACAATCCCCAGAGCAAGAGCCTCGGTCGCCAGAAACACCTCGCCGCCGAGCGCCATCCGCCGCACTGCCTGCGCGCCGAAGCGGCGCACGGCGCGCTGTGTGCCGGACCAGCCGGGAACGACGCCGATCGAGGTTTCGGGGAACCCCAACTTCACCTGCGTTTCCGCCACGCGAAAGTCGCAAGCCGCCGCCAGTTCCAGCCCGCCGCCCAGCGCATGGCCGGCAAGAACGGCGATCGTGGGCTGCCGCAGCCGCGCCAGCCGGTCGAAGACGCGGTGGCCGTAGCGCACCCATTGCACCTGGAAATCGGCAGCGCTCATTTCTGCCCAAGCCTCGACGTCGCCGCCGGCGCAAAAGCCCTTGCCTTCGCCGCAGACCAGCACGACGCGGACGCCGGTTGCTGTCTCGGCCTCGTCGAGTGCCGCTTCCAGCGCCCGCAGCATCGGAATATCGAGCGCGTTGAATTTCTCCGGCCGGCGCAGCGTGACAATGCCGATGGCGCCGTCGGTTTCAAAGGTTACCAGACGCTCAGCCATGTGCGCCTCCAAGCGACGCGCCGCCATTGAGCGATAGGCCGATCGGCCGGTCCCGGTAGAGCGCATCCGGCGTCACTTTCAGGTCGTTGGCGACGGCGAGCGGGATCTCGGCCTGCGCCAGCACATCGCGCTCGAGGTCGATGCCCGGCGCCAACTCGGTCACCATCAGCCCCGCAGGCGTCAGCTTCATCACGCAGCGCTCGGTGACATAGGTGATGTCTTGTCCCTGCGCGACGGCACGCTTGCCCGAGAAGGAGATATGCTCGACCTCGTCGACGACTTTCTTGACCTTGCCCTCCTGGTCGATGCGGATGCCGCCACCGGCAAGCGACAGCTTGGCGCCGGCGTTGAAGAAACCGGAAAAGACGATCTTCTTCGCCCGCGCGGTGATGTCGACGAAGCCGCCGGCGCCGGCGGTGACATGCGGCCGCGCCGAAAGCTTCGAGACATTGACAGAGCCGTGCCGGTCGATCTGCAGGAAGGACAGCAGCGAGGCGTCGAAGCCGCCGGCCTGGAAATAGATGAACTGGTGCGGCGAGGGCATGAAGGCGTCGGCATTCGACGAGCAGCCGAACTTGAAGTCGAGCAGCGGCACGCCGCCGACCGCGCCCTGTTCGATGACCCAGGTGACCTTGCCGTGCTGGCCTTCCTCGAGCAGAATGCGCGGCACATTGGCCGAGATGCCGAAGCCGATATTGACCGCCATGCCGTCGGCAAGCTCCATGGCGACGCGGCGCGCAATGACCTTCTGGACGTTCATCTCGGCGTTGCGAAAGCTCGACAGCGGCCGGAAGATCTCGCCGGAGATGGCCGGATCGTAAGGCGTCAGCGTCGTCTGCAACTGGTCGGGCGCCACCACGATATGGTCGACCAGCACGCCGGGCACGCGCACATCGTGCGGCTTCAGCGTGCCGTTCTCGACGACGCGCTTGACCTGCGCGATGACGATGCCGCCATTGTTGCGGGCGGCCAGCGCCTGTTCGAGGCCGCCGAGATAGGCACCCTCATGCTCATAGGTAAGGTTGCCGCGCTCGTCCGCCGTGGTGGCGCGGATGATCGCGACCTGCGGTACGATCGAGCGGAAATAGAGCCATTCCTCGCCGTCGAACTGCTGCACCGAAACGATCGGCTCGCTGGCGGCAGCATTCATGGCGCAACCCTGATGGCGCGGGTCGGCAAAGGTATCGAGCCCGACCTTGGTCAGCACGCCGGGGCGCTTGGCCGCGGCTTCGCGGTGCATGTCGAACAGAATGCCGGACGGCACGTTGTAGGCGGCGACCGTATTGTCGCCGATCATCTTCCAGATCTGCGGCGGTTCCGACGATGACGGCCCGGACGGATAGGAGCCGCACAAAGTGCGCTTCAACAGGCCGGGCTTGGCTAGATGGTCGATGCCCTTGATGCCGTACATGTCACCGGCGGCGATCGGGTGCAGCGTCGTGATGTCCCTGGGATGGCCTTCGGCGTCGAAGCGCTCGCCGATCGCGGCAAGCACCGCATCCGGGCAGCCGAGGCCGCTCGACGACGACACGGAAACGACCATGCCATCCCTGATCAGGCCGGCAGCCTCAGCAGCTGAAACGAGCTTGCTCACGCGGCGCTCCCGAGCTTCGGGTCGATGGCAACGGCGTTTCCGGACCTGGCCGATTGCAATGCCGCTTCGGCTGATGTCAGCGACCAGACGCCGTCCTCGCCGGTGGCGGACGGCTGGCCCTCGCCGCGGATCGCCGCGTGGAATTCGCGCAGCGAACGGGCATAGAGGTCTTCGCGGTCGAAGCTCAATTCCTCCTCACCCTGTGCCGTGCGAAGCAACACAGAGCCGAGCGGCTTCTGCGTCATCACGTCCTTGGCGATCAGCGAGCCTTCGCTGCCATGCACCTCGAAGCCGCTGCCGGCGAATTTGGTGGTAAAGCCCTCGTGCGACTGGGCGATGACGCCCGATGCGAAGCGCCAGAGGCACATGGCGCCGTCTTCCAGCCCGCCGGCGGCCATGCCGGCCGATTGTGTGAACGCCGAGATCTCGACCGGATCGTCGCCGAGCACGAAGCGCAGCGTGTCGGCATCGTGGACGGTGATGTCGAGCACCACGCCGCCGCCGGCGTCCGGCCTGGTGATGCGCCAGCCCTGCAGGTGTTCCGGCAGATAGACAGAGTGGAAGACGCGCGCGGCGATCGGCCTGCCGATGCGGCCGCCAGCGATCGCTTCGCGCATCGCCCGATGCGAGCCGGCATTGCGCAGATGGTGATTGGTGCCGAGCACAACGCCGGCGGCCCTGGCCGCCGCGACCATCTTGCGCGCGTCGGCGCTGGTCAGCGCCAGCGGCTTTTCGCACAGCACATGCTTTCCCGCCTCGATGGCGGCGAGTGCCTGTTCGAGATGCAATTCGTTAGTGGTCGAGATGTAGACGGCGTCGATATCGGATTTGAGCAGGGCGTCGAGCGTCGAGACCGCCGCCGGAATGCGGTTTTCACCGGCGTAATTGGCGGCGCGCTCCGGGCTGGAGCTCATCACCGCGGCGATCTCGCCGTCCTTCTGCGCGCGGATGGCGCCGATCATGAACTGTCTTGCGATCGTGCTGGCGCCGATCAATCCCCATCGGACGGTCATGCCGCGTCTCCCATTCCTGCACGCCGAGTTCCATTGCGATCGGGGCCGCAGCTTTCCCGGACCACGAGGTTGACGGCGCCGATATGATCCTCGGCGCGCGTGGTGCGCGACTGGATCATCTTCAGCACGACATGGGCGGCGCGCTCGCCGAGGCCGGCGGTGTTCACCGCGACGCTGGTCAGCGCCGGCATATAGTGCTCGGCCTCGGCGACGTCGTCGAAGCCGACGACGGCAAAGTCCGCGCCGGGTTCCAGGCCGCGCTTGCGCAGCGCCAGCAAGACGCCGAAGGCGACCGCATCGTTGAAGCAAAGGGCCGCGGTCGGCGGCGCGGCCATGGCAAGTGCGGTTTCCAGGCAGGCAATACCGCCCTTGCGGCTGGTTTCGCCCTCGAAGACCAGCCTGTCGGCCGGATCGATGCCGAGCGCTTCACAGGCCTCGCGAAAGCCGCCCAGGCGCTCGTGATAGACGACAAGGTCGGACGAGCCGCCGAAGAAGGCCAGCCGGCGGTGGCCCTTGCCGATCAGATGGGCGGTGGCGAGATAGGCGCCGCGATGATTGTCGGGCGTGATCACCGGGATACGGCTTTCGGGAAGCCGGCGCATGACGAAGACGACCGGAACGCCTGCGGTCTCAAGGCGACGGAACGCACCAGGCGTGGTGCCGCGCGCCGGCGACACGACGAGCCCGGCGACACCCTGCTCCATCAACGATTTCAGAACCTCTTCCTGGCGCACCGGGTTTTCAGCCGTATTGGCGATGAAAGGCACGACTCCGGCCGACTGGAAGACGCGCTCCATGCCGACCGCGAGCTCGGCGAAAAACGGATTGGTGAGATCGTTGATGACCATGCCGATGACGTTGGAATGGGCCTTGCGCAGATTGGCGGCGCCGCGGTTGTAGACATAGCCGACGTCCTCGATCGCCTTGCGCACCTTGAGCGCGGTTTCGGGCCGGATCAGCCCGCTGCCTTGCAGCACCAGCGATACCGTCGATTTGGACACGCCCGCCTCACGGGCGATGTCGAGTATCGTTGCCTTGGCCCGGCTGGCCATCCAGATCTGTCCTCCCGGTGGTTTCTTGTGCGATTTTATTGGAACGATCTAATCCCTGCGGCGCATTTGAGTCAATCGCGTTTTTGCGAAGCCGGGAAAAATGCGGCTCGGTGGCGCAATTCTCCGGCAAGCAGGGCTTTCGGCTGCTGCGATGCAGCAATTTTCGCTGCACGAGGCAGGAGTCAAAATATCTTGATTTGTTGGAACGTTCCATTTAATAGGCGTTGGCAAGGGAGAGAGCCATGGACATCACCTTGCCCGGGGAAGGCGCCGGCCGTGTCCGCTACCGGCTTGTCGGCCAGCCGGTGCAGCCTGTGGCCGGCGCTCGCTTCTCGCGTATCGCCTACGCCGCCGCCCATGTCGTTGCCGATCCCCTCGCCATGACCGATCCGTGGTCGAGGCCCGCGGTCGACTGGGACAAGACGATGGCGTTTCGCCATCACCTCTGGGGGCTTGGCTTCCGTGTCGCCGAAGCGATGGACACCTCTCAGCGCGGCATGGGTTTCGACTGGGCGAATGCCAAGGAATTGATCCGCCGCTCGATCGCCGAGGCGCGCAGCGTCGAAGGCGCCGATCTTGCGTCGGGCGCCGGCACCGACCATCTGGCGCCGGGGGGCGCCAGCAGGCTAGACGATGTCATCGCGGCCTATGAAGAACAGCTCGGCTTCATCGAAGGGCTTGGCGGCAAGGCGATCATGATGGCCAGCCGGGCGCTGGCGGCGGTCGCCAAAGGCCCCGACGACTATATCGGCGTCTACGACCGCATCCTGTCCCAGGCCTCCGGCAAGGTCATCCTGCACTGGCTGGGCGACATGTTCGACCCGGCGCTGAAAGGCTACTGGGGCAGCAGCGACTTCGAAACTGCGCTGGAGACGGTGGTCGCGATCATCGAACGCCATGCCGGCAAGGTCGAAGGCATAAAGATATCGCTGCTCGATGTCGGCAAGGAGATTGCGCTCAGGGACCGGCTGCCTGAGGGCGTGCTGATGTTCACCGGCGACGATTTCAATTACCCCGAGCTGATCGCCGGCGACGGCGACAGACATTCGCACGCGCTGCTCGGCATTTTCGATGCGATCGCGCCGGTCGCCAATGCAGCGCTGGCAAAGCTGGCCGACGGCGACCGCGCCGGCTATGACGCGCTGATGGCGCCGACAGTGCCGCTGTCGCGCAAAATCTTCGAGGTGCCGACCGAATATTACAAGGCCGGCATCGTCTTCATGGCATGGCTGAACGGCCACCAGGAGCATTTTTCGATGATCGGCGGCATGCAATCGGCGCGCGGCATCCGTCACTATTCCGATGTCTTTCGCCTTGCCGACCAGGCAGGGTTGCTGGCCGACCCCGAGCTTGCCATTGCCAGAATGACAAGCCTCTGCGCGGTAGCGGGCGTCTGATCGCGAGCGCTACAGCGTCCGATCCAAAGGTTGCTTCGGGTGGCTTTGCGATTTGCCTTGTCTGGGCAAATCTGTATGCGGTATGCGTCCGGCAACAGAGAAGCCGATCCGGCGCTCCGCCGGCCAACTGGCATGGCTGCCGTTCTGCATTGGGGTAAGCTGATGACCTTCGACCTTCAGGGCAAGCGCGTTTTCGTGGCCGGACATCGCGGCATGGTCGGCTCGGCCATCTTGCGCAGATTGGCCGACGAGGATTGCGAGGTTATGACCGCCTCGCGCGCCGAGCTCGATCTTCTCGACCAGGCCGGCGTGCGGCGCTGGATGGCCGACCGCAAGCCGGATGCAGTGGTGATGGCGGCGGCCAAGGTCGGCGGTATCCTGGCCAACAACAGGCTTCCCGTCGATTTCCTGCAGGACAATCTCGTCATGCAGAACAATGTCATCGACAGCGCCTTCCGCAACGAGGTGCAGAAGCTGCTGTTTCTCGGCTCATCCTGCATCTATCCCAAATTCGCGGCGCAGCCGATCTCCGAGGACGCCTTGCTGACCGGGCCGCTCGAACCCACCAACGAATGGTATGCGATCGCCAAGATCGCCGGGCTGAAACTGTGCCAGGCCTATCGGCGCCAGTACGGCGTCGACTACATCTCGGCGATGCCGACCAATCTCTACGGTCCGGGCGACAATTTCGACCTCAATTCCAGCCATGTCGTGCCCGCTCTGATGCGCAAGGCGCACGAGGCCAGGCGCGCCGGCCGCAAGAGCCTGGAGGTGTGGGGATCAGGCACGCCGATGCGCGAATTCCTGCATGTCGACGACGCCGCCGACGCGCTGGTCTGGTTGCTGAAGAATTATTCGGGCGACAGCCACATCAATGTCGGCTCGGGAGAAGACATCACCATTGCCGATCTTGCCCGCACCATCGTGTCGGTCGCCGGCGCCGATGCTGCGATAACGTTCGATGCGACGAAGCCGGACGGCACGCCGCGCAAGCTGATGGACGTGTCGCGTCTGTTCGCCACCGGCTGGCGCCCGCGCTACTCGCTGCGCAGCGGATTGGAACAGACCTATGCCTGGTTTCTGGAGCACGTCGAGACCGGCGATCTGCGCCTCGGTGCGGCCTGAGGCCGGTATAGGCCGGGAACGTCAGTCGACGAAAAATACCGACGGCCAATTGAGGGATTGTCTGGATGGTGGGCGTGACAGGGATTGAACCTGTGACCCCTGCAATGTCAATGCAGTGCTCTCCCGCTGAGCTACACGCCCATCCGAAGCCGCGCATACACCATTTTTGGTTCGGCACGTCAATAGCGGGAAAAGCGAAAGAATGGCTGGCTTGCCGGGTCGGTCAAGACGCGACAAAAAACGCGTCAGGCGGCCTGCAGCATCTTTTCGACTTCGTTGACGAGGTCGCGCAGGTGGAACGGCTTCGATAGCACCTTGGCGTCTTTCGGCGCCTTGGAATCAGGGTTCAGCGCGACGGCGGCGAAGCCGGTGATGAACATCACCTTGAGGTCGGGATCGATCTCCGTGGCGCGACGGGCGAGCTCGATGCCATCCATCTCGGGCATGACGATGTCGGTCAAAAGTAGCGAAAAAGGTTCCTCGCGCAGCCGCTCATAGGCACTGGCGCCATTGTCGAAATCGCTGACCTGATAACCGGCGCGCTCCAGCGCCTTGACGAGGAACCGGCGCATGTCGTCATCGTCTTCCGCCAGCAGAATGCGTGCCATCTTGTCCCGTCCGAATCACCCAACCGACAATGCCGTGCGGCAAGCCCGTTAACCATGCTGTATATGAGGAGGTGACGGTAAACATCAAGTGAACGTTGGCCGCACAATCCTGATTTGGCTGGCGCTTCGGCGGCTGGACATGCGGGCGGCGAGGTGGCACTTTCCTATCATGATGCATTGGTATTCCCGGGTTCGTTCAAATTGAAAACGGCAGCCGAGGATTTTTCGGTCGTTCCTCCCTTCGAAATCCGATCGGGCGCCGAACAGCGCGTTCCCTTCCTCTTCAACTCGCCGCATAGCGGCCGCTACTATCCGGAGCGGTTCATGGCGATGGCCAAGCTGGACCGCAACGCCATCCGCCGCTCAGAGGACTGCTATGTCGAGGAATTGTTCGGCGGCGCCGTCGCGCTCGGTGCGCCGATGCTGGCGGCAAACTTCCCGCGCGCCTATCTCGACGTCAACCGGGAGCCGTGGGAACTCGACCCGCGCATGTTCGCCGAACCGGTGCCGTCATTCTGCAACATCCGCTCGGCGCGGGTGGCCGGCGGGCTCGGCACCGTGCCCAAGCTGGTCGGCGAGGGGCTCGACATCTATTCCGGCCGCTTGCCGCTGGCGGAAGCCGTGGCGCGCATCGAAGCGGTCTACAAGCCCTATCACGAGACGCTGAAACGGCTTTTGACCAGAACCCATGCGCGCTTCGGCTACGCCGTGCTGATTGACTGCCACTCGATGCCGGCAAGCATAAGGGTCGGCGACAGCGGATTGCGGCCGGACTTCATCGTCGGCGACCGCTTTGGCATTTCCGCCGCGGCGGCGTTGACCGAGACGGCGATCGGCCTGCTCACCGGCATGGGCTACAGCGTCGCCCACAACAAGCCCTACGCCGGAGGCTTCATTACCGAGCACTATGGCCGCCCCGTGCGCCATCTGCATGCGCTGCAGATCGAGGTCAATCGCGGGCTCTACATGAATGAGCGGACGTTCCAGAGATCGGCTGGTTTCGACGCACTGGCCGACGATCTGGCGCGGTTTTCGGCCGAACTGATGGCGATGCCCGATCACAATTTCATGGATCTGCCGCTGGCCGCAGAATAGCGCCTGAATCGCGGCACTCGCCGCTCATGCGGCGGCATAAAAAAAGACCGCATCGTTTGCACGACACGGTCGAAGTCTAGGGAGGAAACGCCCAAGGAGGGCATGGACAGGAACCCCTGTCCGAGAACAAACGTATTGTGCGCTGCACAAATGTCAAGGCGCGTTCCGGCTTTTTTAATTCACTGTGAAGTGGAAACTGCATTTCCACGACGGCGGCGTTGCATTCGAGCAACAGTTGGCACCGTGCGAAAGGCTCCGAACGCCTTTGTTTCGGCATAAATCCGTAGGCAAACGGGTATCTCCAAACATGCTGGAGCGGGAGAATCAGTTGGACATCAGCATCGAGTTCATGCGGCGCATTGCGCGTGCCGCCGCAGCCGAGACCTTGCCGCGCTTCCGCAACCAGGGCGCGGTCACCAACAAGGAGCGCGGCAGCTTCGACCCGGTCACCGAGGCCGACCGCGAGGCCGAGCGCGCCATCCGGGCGCTGATATCAGCGCAGTACCCCGATCACGGCATTCTCGGCGAGGAACATGGCGGCGAAAACATCTCCAGCCGGCATGTCTGGGTGATCGATCCGATCGACGGCACGCGCGCCTTCATTTCCGGCCTGCCGGTATGGGGCACGCTGGTCGGACTGACGGTCGACGGCGATGCCGTCGCCGGCATGATGTCGCAGCCCTTCACCGGCGAGCTGTTCTACGCCAATGCCTCCGGCTCGCATTATGAAGGTCCCGGTGGCCCGCGAAGACTCGCGACGCGCAAGACGACGAATCTCGCCGAGGCGACGCTGTTCACCACCACGCCGGCGCTGTTCAAGGGAGACGCGCGCCTGCGCTACGACCTGTTCGAGCAACAGGTCCAACTCGCCCGCTACGGCACCGACTGCTATGCTTTCGCCATGGTGGCGGCGGGCAGCGTCGATATCGTCGCCGATCCCGGATTGAAACCGTACGACATCGTCGCGCTGATCCCGATCATCGAGAAGGCGGGCGGCGTTGTCACCACTTTCGAAGGCGGGCCGGCGGAAGAGGGCGGCGACATTTTGGCGGCGGCGACACCGGAGCTGCACGCAGCCGCGATGGCGGCGCTGCGCGGCTGAGATTGGCCATTGCTGCCCAGGTAAGATCGTTGCCATACCTCCTGACAGGATGATGTCAGTTGGCATGCGCTATGGAACGCTGTCAGCCGGGGAGGACCATAGATGCCGACGCAGCCAGCAGCCAGCCATTCCGATGCTCCGGCGGACGGGCGGAGCGATTTCGATTTCTTTTTCGGGCGCTGGACCGTCGGCCATCGAAGATTGCAGAAGCGGCTGCAGGGCGACGGCAACTGGGATGTGTTTGGCGGCAGGTGCGAGGTGCGGCCGATCCTTGGCGGCCTCGGCAATGTCGACGACAATTGGATCGAATTGCCCGGCGGGCCCTATCGCGCCGCCACCTTGCGGACCTTCGACCCGGCGGCGAGGCAATGGTCGATCTGGTGGATCGACGGCCGCAATCCGTCGACCATCGATATACCGATGCGCGGCACTTTCGTGGCGGGTGTCGGCACGTTCCTGTGCGAAGACGTCTTCGACCGCCAGCCGATCCAGGTTTGCTTCCTGTGGTCGCGGATCACGGACAGGTCGGCACGCTGGGAGCAGGCCTTTTCGCCGGACGGCGGCAAGGCATGGGAGACCAACTGGATCATGGATTTCTCCCGCACGAGCTGAAGCCGGACAAGGTATGTGGCTCAGACGTCACCGGTTCCGGGGATGAAGGCATCGAATGCGGCGAGCAGTTGCTCGCGATAGAGATCGGCTTCTTGCAGGATCTCGTGGCGGGCGCCGTCGATCATCACTAACGAGCCGACGCGCAGACGTCTCGCATAGGCTTCGACTGCCCTGGTCGAGACGACCTGGTCGGCGCCGGCGGCGATCATCAGCAAGGGAACCTGGATCTTGGCCATGAAATCGGGGTCGCTGACGATCAAGGACGCCTCGGTGGCCGCCTTCAGCCAGCGGATCGTCGGTCCGCCGAGCGCCAGCTGCGGATAGGTTTCGTAGATCAGCGTGTTGCGCCGATAGCGCGCCGGGTCGCTGGTCAGCTTGTTCATGGCGAAGGGCACTGATTCCTTCGGTCGCGGACCCCATGCGGCATAGAGCCGGCCAAGGCCGAGAAGGCAGAACAGCGAACAGGTGCGGCGAACGGTTTTTATCGAAACCGGCAGGTCGGGCACGGTGAAGAATGGTGCGATCAGCACCATGCGGCGCACGCGGTTCGCCATTGAGGGCGCGGCGAGCAGCGCGATCACCGCGCCGGCCGAATGGGCCAGTATGTAGTAGGGTCCTCGGCAATCGGGCAGCACGATCTCCTCGAAGAACTGCTCCAGATCGCCGGTATAGTCGAAGAAGCTCTGGACGTAGCCGCGCTGTCGGTCGCCGATCATCCGGTCGGAAGCGCCCTGGCCGCGCCAGTCGAGGGTTGCCACGCCAAAACCCCGGTCGGCAAGGTTGCGAATGGTCTCGAAATACTTCTCGATGCATTCGTTGCGGCCGGTCAGGACGACCACGGTGCCCTTCATCGGACGGCTAACCGCGGCAAACAGACCATAGCGGATCTTCTTGCCGTCGCGCGTGGTGAAGAAGCCGCCGGCTGCGTTTTCCGGCAGCGGATTGCCTGGAGTCTCATGGAAAGGCGGCGTCTGGTGGAAGAGATCGGTCATACGGTGTTTGGTTTGGGATCGGTGCCGGCATGGGCGCAAGTTAGGCATAGACGCCCATGCGCCAAAAGCAAAGGAATTCGGGACGCCGGAGGTCGACCGAGGCAGCGAAGAAATAAGGCCGGAAGCAGCCTTGGGCGTACTTCCGGCCTCTGTCGACCCGGGAGGAAGGGACGTTACACCCGGTTCGGCCTCGTCGTGTCGCCTTTTCCGGCGACCTGTTCGTGATCTCGAGAACAGTTTTAGTGCCGCCTGGCTGAACGCTCGCCGAAGCCACGGTTCATCTGCCGTTCATCGGCATCGGGACGTGGGCCGGGACCGGTCGCGTTCGGACGCGGGAAAATCTTGAAATGCCGTCGCCGGCTTCCCAAATTTGTCATGCGGTCGCCAATGTCGGGGCCGCTGGCCAATCCGGAACGCCGTCACGGGTTTCGCACCGGCCATACGCAACCTTGTTGCTCAACAGGAGAACACACCATGCGTCACGTTGATTTTTCCCCGCTCTACCGTTCGACCGTCGGTTTTGACCGGCTGTTCACCATGCTCGATTCGCTTGCGCAGCCGGAAGGCCAGACGTATCCGCCTTACAACATCGAGCGCACGGGCGAGGATGCCTATCGCATCTCGATGGCTGTGGCCGGCTTCTCGGAAGATGAGATTTCGATCGAAGCTCACCGCAATGTGCTGACCGTCAAGGGTGAGCGCAAGGAGGAAGGCAATGGCGAAGGCTCCGAACTGCTCTATCGCGGTATCGCCAGTCGAGCCTTCGAGCGCCACTTCCAGCTTGCCGATCACGTCGAGGTTGTCGGCGCCGCGCTGAAGAACGGCCTGCTCTTCGTCGACCTCAAGCGCAACATCCCCGAAGAGCTGAAGCCGCGCAAGATCGCGATCACCTCGGCTCCGGCCAAGGCCAAGCAGATCGAGGCCAAGACTGCCGCCTAAGCCAGGCAGCTTAACTCCGGGACGCCAACTCCCCGGGAAGAAAGGGCGGTGCAGCAATGCGCCGCTCTTTTGCTGGTGGGCAAGGCTTGCTATCCGGCGAGCAGGTAGCCGAAACGGTCGACCTCGTCGGGCGTGGTCGCGAAGCTGGTGACAAAGCGATAGAGCGCTTCGTCTTCGCCAATGTAGCCGTCGTAGCCGAGCGGCCTGTGCCAGTCGTGGAAGGCCGCCCCTGCCGCTTGCATTCTTTCGGCCTCGGCCTTTTTCATGACTGCGAAGACCTCGTTCGCCTGCGGCAGCCAGGCCAGCCGGGCCGAAGGGGAATCTTCTATCGCCGCGGCAAGCCGTGCCGCCATCGCATTGGCGTGCCGTGCTGTGTCGAGCCATAGCCCACCCCTGAAATAAGCATCGAATTGCGCGGCGATGAAGCGCGATTTCGAGAACAGCTGGGCCGCGCGCTTGCGCAAAAAGGCCAATTCCTTGGCTCGCTCGAGGTCGAACAGCACGATCGCCTCGGCGCACCAACAGCCATTCTTGGTGCCGCCAAAGGAGAGGATGTCAACGCCATGCTTCCAGGTCATTTCGGCCGGCGTCGTTTCCAGCGCGACGAGCGCATTGGCAAAGCGGGCCCCATCCATGTGCAGCGGGAGTCCATGCTGCTTTGCGATCGCCGAAATCCTGGCGATTTCGTTCAGCGTGTAGACGGTGCCGACTTCGGTCGACTGGGTGATCGAAACGGCAACCGGCCGCCCGGAATGGACGTTTTCGGGTGCGAAATGGTCCACCGCCCGTTCCAGATGGCCGGCATCGATCCTGCCGAGTGCGCCTTCGACTGTATAAAGCCGCGAACCGCCGGTGAAATATTCCGGTGCACCGCATTCGTCCTCGATGACGTGCGATTCGCGATGGCAGAAGGAAATGCCGCCTGGCTTGTTATAGGTAGTCAGCGACAGCGAATTGGCAGCGGTGCCGGTGGCGACGAAAAACACCGCGACCTCGCATTCGAAGATTTCATTGAAGCGCTGGTAAACGGCCTTGTCGAGGGCACCGTCGCCATAGGCGGTGGAGAAGCCGTCGGCATGGGCCGACAGACCGGCAGCGATACGGGGATGGGCGCCTGCCCAATTGTCGGAAGCGAAAATCATGCGTCTGCCTATGCTGGGGAAATCGATGCGAGCTTGGCCGCTTTCGCATGCCGGCCGCAAGTGGCAGATGCCGAAAATCCGCTAAAGCCAGCGAAACGCATGAGCGTAGATGCAGCGACTGAAGGCTACGCTGACACGGCGTTCCGCGCAATTTTCTGTCGCGAAAGCTTCAAGAATTTTGTGAATCGGTCTTGTGTGCATCCAAAATTTCTGTCATAAAAATTTAGGACAGTAGTGCTGTCTTATTTTGTCGCACAAAACTGGCCGCATTGGCATATGATTGCGCCTCTGCGGCATTGCCGCGAGCGACAGCTAGACAGTCTGGCTCCAGCCTGTACGAATACCATATGCGAACGATGCGGAAAGCCGCACGGTCGGCAAGAATTTCGCAAGACGTGCCGCAAGATTGAAAGGGGAGCCACGCGCTTCCCGGCGGAAACCAGCGCCCGAAGGGGACGGAACGGAGGACAGGACGATGACGGACATGACGCCATCTGCGACGAAGGCCGCGCAGACGAAAGCGGCAGCCGTCAAAAATCCGTCCCTGACCAATATTGGGCGAACCAGCACCGGCTATGCCGCGCACGGCCTCTATGATCCGCGCAACGAGCATGATGCCTGCGGCGTCGGCTTCATCGTCAACATGAAGGGCGTGAAGTCGCATCAGATCGTCGAGGACGGCCTTGCCGTGCTCGAAAACCTGACGCATCGCGGCGCCGTCGGCGCGGATCCGCTGATGGGCGACGGCGCCGGCGTGCTGGTGCAGCTGCCGGACCGCTTCTTCCGCGAGGAGATGGCCAAGCAAGGGGTCGAACTGCCGAAGCCCGGCCACTATGCAGTCGGCCATGTGTTCATGCCGCGCGACCCGGAGCTGCAGGCGCATATCGAAGGCATCATCGCCGAGGTGGCGCAACTCGAGGGCCAGCCGCTGCTCGGCTTTCGCGACGTGCCGGTCGATAATTCGTCGCTGTCCAAGGCGCCCGACATCGCCGCTTCCGAGCCGGTGCACCGGCAGGTGTTCCTGGGCCGCGGCGCCGAGATCGAGAACGACGACGATTACGAGCGGCGGCTCTACATCCTGCGCAAGGTCATTTCCGGCCGTATCCACGAAGAGACCAAAGGCGTCGACAACGGCTTCTATGTCGTCTCGATGTCGTCGCGGACCATCGTCTACAAGGGCATGTTCCTGGCCTATCAGGTCGGCGCCTACTACAAGGACCTCACCGACCCGCGTTTCGAGACGGCGCTGATCCTGGTCCACCAGCGCTTCTCGACCAACACGTTCCCGTCGTGGAAGCTGGCGCATCCCTACCGCATGGTCGCCCACAATGGCGAGATCAATACGCTGCGCGGCAACGTCAACTGGATGGCGGCGCGGCAGGCCTCGGTCGATTCCGAACTGTTCGGCAACGACATCTCGAAGCTGTGGCCGATCTCCTATGAAGGGCAGTCCGACACCGCCTGCTTCGACAATGCGCTCGAATTCCTGACGCAGGGCGGCTATTCGCTCGCCCACGCCATGATGATGCTGATCCCGGAAGCCTGGGCCGGCAACAAGCTGATGGGTCAGGACCGCAAGGCTTTCTACGAGTATCACGCTGCCCTGATGGAGCCGTGGGACGGGCCAGCGGCGGTTGCCTTCACCGACGGCCGCCAGATCGGTGCCACACTCGACCGCAACGGGCTGCGGCCGGCGCGCTACATCGTCACCGATGACGACCGCGTCATCATGGCCTCGGAAGCCGGCGTGCTGCCGGTGCCGGAGGAAAGGATCGTCAAGAAGTGGCGGCTGCAGCCCGGCCGCATGCTGCTGATCGACCTGGACAAGGGCCGCATCGTTTCCGACGAGGAGATCAAGTCGGAGATCGCGACCAGGCACCCCTACAAGAGCTGGCTCGCCAACACACAGCTCATCCTCGAGGATCTGAACCCGGTCGAGCCGCGCGCCCTGCGCAGGGATGTCTCACTGCTCGACCGCCAGCAGGCGTTTGGCTACACCCAGGAGGACACCAAGCTGTTGATGTCGCCGATGGCGACCACCGGCCAGGAAGCCGTCGGCTCGATGGGTACCGACACGCCGATTTCGGCAATGTCGGACAGATCGAAGCTGCTCTACACCTATTTCAAGCAGAATTTCGCACAGGTCACCAATCCGCCGATCGACCCGATCCGCGAGGAGTTGGTGATGAGCCTGGTGTCCTTCATCGGGCCGCGGCCCAACATCTTCGATCTTGTCGGCAATTCGCGCCGCAAGCGGCTCGAAGTGCGCCAACCGATCCTGACGAACGGCGATCTGGAGAAGCTGCGCTCCGTCGGCCACACCGAAGACCGTTTCGACACCAAGACGATCGACATCACTTACGGTTCGAATGAAGGCGCGGCCGGCATGCAGGGCGCCATCGACCGGCTATGCGAGCGCGCCGAGGCGGCGGTCGCCGGCGGCTACAACATCATCATCCTTTCGGACCGTCAGCTCGGCCCGGATCGCATTGCCATTCCGGCACTGCTGGCGACTGCGGCCGTGCACCATCATTTGATCCGCAAGGGATTGCGCACCTCCGTTGGCCTCGTCGTGGAATCCGGCGAGCCGCGCGAGGTGCATCATTTCTGCTGTCTCGCCGGCTACGGCGCCGAGGCGATCAATCCCTATCTCGCTTTCGACACGCTGCTCGACATGCACAAGCGTGGCGAATTGCCGGCGGAGGTCGATGCCTACGAAGTCGTCTCCCGCTACATCAAGTCGATCGGCAAGGGCATCCTCAAGGTGATGTCCAAGATGGGCATCTCCACATACCAGTCCTATTGCGGCGCGCAGATATTCGACGCCATCGGCCTGAAGTCGGACTTCGTGCAGAAGTACTTCACCGGCACGGCGACGCTGATCGAAGGCGTCGGGCTGGACGAGATCGCCGCCGAAACGGTCAGCCGCCACACCGACGGCTTCGGCAACGACCCGGTGCTGCGCAACAGCCTCGAGGTCGGCGGCGAATACATGTTCCGCATGCGCGGCGAGGCCCATATCTGGTCGCCCGACGCAGTGGCGACCTTGCAGCACGCCGTGCGCCAAGGCTCGTGGGAGACGTTCAAGGACTATTCCGCCCAGATCGACAGCGAGACGGCGCAGGCGCAGACCATTCGCGGCCTGTTCAAGATCAAGCTTGCGCAAGAGACCGGGCGTAAGAAGGTCACGCTCGACGAGGTGATGCCGGCGGCCGATATAGTCAAGCGCTTCTCGACCGGGGCGATGTCCTTCGGCTCGATCTCAAGGGAAGCGCACACGACGCTGGCGCGCGCCATGAACGCCATCGGCGGCAAGTCGAACACCGGCGAGGGCGGCGAAGAGGCCGACCGCTATCTGCCACTGCCGGGCGGCGGCAAGAACCCCGAACGCTCGGCGATCAAGCAGGTCGCCTCGGGACGCTTTGGCGTCACGGCGGAGTATCTGGTCAATTCCGACATGATGCAGATCAAGGTCGCGCAAGGGGCGAAGCCAGGCGAGGGCGGCCAGCTGCCGGGTCACAAGGTCGATGCGACCATAGCAAAGGTCAGGCACTCGACGCCGGGCGTCGGCCTGATCTCGCCGCCGCCGCATCACGACATCTATTCGATCGAGGATCTGGCGCAGCTCATCTACGACCTGAAGAACGTCAATCCGGCGGCCGACGTATCGGTCAAGCTGGTCTCGGAAGTCGGCGTCGGCACGGTTGCGGCCGGCGTCGCCAAGGCGCGTGCCGACCACATCACCATATCAGGCTATGACGGCGGCACCGGTGCCTCGCCGCTGACCTCGCTCAAGCATGCCGGCAGCCCGTGGGAGATGGGCCTTGCCGAGACGCACCAGACGCTGGTGCTCAACGGCCTCAGGTCGCGCGTCGCGCTGCAGGTCGACGGCGGCCTGCGCACCGGGCGTGACGTCATTATCGGCGCACTGCTCGGCGCCGACGAGTTCGGCTTTTCGACCGCGCCGTTGATCGCGGCCGGCTGCATCATGATGCGCAAGTGCCATCTCAACACCTGCCCCGTCGGCGTCGCGACACAGGACCCGGTGCTGCGCAAGCGCTTCAAGGGCACGCCCGAGCACGTCATCAACTTCTTCTTCTATGTGGCGGAAGAGGTGCGGGCGCTGCTTGTCGAGATGGGCTACACCCATCTCGACCAGATCATCGGCGACACCGACCTTCTGGAAAAGCGCGAGCTGATCCAGCACTGGAAGGCACGCGGGCTCGACTTCAGCAAGATGTTCTACAAGCCCGATGCGCCGCACGAGGCGGTGCACTGGACCGAGCGGCAGAAGCATCCGATCGACGACGTGCTCGACCGCAAGCTGATCGAACTCGCAAAGCCGGCGCTCGAAGCCAGGCAGCCGGTCAGTATCGAACTGCCGATCCGCAACGTCGACCGTTCGACCGGCGCCATGCTGTCGGGCGAGGTGGCAAAGCGCTTCAAGCACAAGGGCCTGCGCGAGGACACGATCTCGGTCAAGCTCACCGGCACGGCCGGCCAGTCCTTTGGCGCCTTCCTGGCGCGCGGTGTCTCGTTCGAACTGGTGGGCGCTGCCAACGACTACGTCGGCAAGGGCCTGTCGGGTGGCCGCATTGTCATCCGCCCGCCGGAGAACACGAAAATCGTTGCTGCCGAGTCCATTATTGTCGGCAATACCGTGCTCTACGGCGCAACCGAGGGCGAGGCCTATTTCTGCGGCGTTGCCGGCGAGCGTTTTGCGGTGCGCAATTCGGGTGTCGCCGCCGTCGTTGAAGGCGTCGGCGACCATGGTTGCGAATACATGACTGGCGGTATCGTCGTCGTCATCGGCCAGACCGGCCGCAACTTCGCCGCCGGCATGTCGGGCGGCGTCGCCTATGTGCTCGACGAGGCGGGTGATTTCGCCGAACGCTGCAACATGGCGATGGTCGAGCTGGAGCCGGTTCCGGAAGAGGACGACCTGATGGAAAAGCTGCTCCACCATGGCGGCGATCTCGACCATAAGGGCCGTGTCGACGTATCCGGCGATATGACCAGCCATGACGAGGAGCGGCTCTACCAGCTGATCTCCAACCACGTCCACTACACCGGCTCGGTACGAGGTCGCGAAATCCTCGACGACTGGGCGACTTTCCGGCCGAAATTCCGGAAGATCATGCCGGTCGAATACCGCCGCGCGCTGATCGAGATGGAGCGGATGCGCATGAACGTGGCGGCGGAATAGATTTGGAAATTGCCGGGAGGCCATGCGTCCCGGCAACCACCTTCATCAACAATCCTGACCTCGGACTGAAGGTTGCCACAGCTGCCTTATGAGGTTAACGGGTGCGTCGCCAGGCGTGCCTTCCGGACAGCAGGGACTGGACTATGGGCAAGGTAACAGGATTTCTCGAGATCGACCGGCAGGTGCACAAGTACCAGCCGGCTTCCGACCGCATCCGGCATTTCCGCGAGTTCACCCTGCCGATGTCGGACAAGGAGGTCGAGAAACAGGCCGCGCGGTGCATGGATTGCGGCATTCCGTATTGCCATGGACCGACCGGCTGCCCGATCCACAACCAGATCCCGGACTGGAACGACCTCGTCTACAATGGCGACTGGGAAAACGCGATCCGCAACCTGCATTCGACCAACAATTTTCCGGAATTTACCGGCCGCATCTGCCCCGCACCTTGCGAGGAAGCCTGCACGCTGAACCTCGAGGATATTCCGGTCGCCATCAAGACGATCGAGCAGGCGATTGCCGACAAAGCCTATGAAACCGGCCATATCCGGCCCTATCCGCCGGAACGGAAGACCGGCAAGCGCGTCGCGATCATCGGCTCGGGGCCGGCAGGCATGGCGGCTGCCCAGCAACTCGGCCGCGCAGGCCATGACGTTCACGTCTATGAGCGCGAGAGCCGGCCGGGCGGGCTGATGCGCTACGGCATCCCCGATTTCAAGATCGAGAAGCATTATATCGACCGGCGCATCGAGCAGATGCAGGGCGAAGGTGTCAGCTTCCATTGCGGCGTCAATGTCGGCGTCGACAAGCCGGTCGCCGAACTGCTCGCCGAATATGATGCCGTGCTCTATTGCGGCGGTTCCGAAACGCCGCGCCCGGCCAACATCCCGGGCGACGATCTCGACGGCGTGCACGACGCCATGCCCTATCTGGTGCAGCAGAACAAGCGTATCGGCGGCGAGCCGATCCAGTCGGTCGCATGGCCGTCGCGCCCGATCGTCGCCGGCGGCCAGCATGTCGTCGTCGTCGGCGGCGGCGACACTGCCTCAGACTGCGTCGGCACCGCCTTCCGCCAGGGCGCGGTGCGCGTCACCCAGCTCGACATCCGGCCGCAGCCGCCGGAAAAGGAAGACAAGCTGTCGGTCTGGCCCTACTGGGCGACCAAGATGCGCACGTCATCGTCGCAGGCCGAAGGCGCCGAGCGCGAATTCCAGGTGGCGACGCTTGAATTCATCGGCGAGGACGGCCAGCTGACCGGGGTCAAATGCTGCGAGGTCGACGAAAAGCGCAAGCCAATCGCCGGCACCGAATTCGTCATCCGCGCCGATCTCGCGTTCATCGCCATCGGCTTTGCCGGGCCAGCCGCTCGCGGGCCGGTCTCGGAACTCGACGGGCAGATGAAGATCGTCACCGACAGCCGCCGTTCGAAGAATGTCGAGGCCAATGACCGGGACTACAGGACCAGCGTCGAAAGGCTCTATGCGGCGGGCGACGTGCGGCGCGGCCAGTCGCTGGTCGTCTGGGCGATCCGCGAGGGCCGCCAGGCGGCGCGCGCCATCGACGAGGCGCTGATGGGATCGAGCGTGCTGCCGCGCTGAGCCAGTTCCGAAGAGGTTCTGTTTACTGGCGGATCGCCGTCGTCGTATCGGATGCGGCCGCCGTCGCAGGTTGTGTCTTGGGCGGCCAGGAGAAGTCATCGGCGCGGCCCGGTGAGGCGTCGGGCGCCTTGCCCTCGACGATCAGCCTTTCGCCCGGCAAATTCTTGTCAGCTTTTGCCGGCGGGGCGGCGCCGAGAAGTTCCGAGCCGCCGTCCAGCGCCGGATCGCTGAGCAGCATCGGCGCGGTGCGATCGACAGCTATCGGTGCGGCAGCAGGTGACGGCGCCTCGACGGGAGCGCCGGCCGGGGCAGACGCTGTCACCACGCTTCCCGGCGCGGCCAGCCCAAGGATCTTCATCAGCGGCTTTTCGGTATAGAAGGCGAGCTTGCGCTTGCCGGCCTTCGACATGTTGATGCCGTCGTCGGAGCGCAGGCGCACCGATTGGCCGTTGATGTCCGGTCCGCTGGTGATGAAGGCGCCGTTCTCGTCGACGAACCCGTCCCAGACGTCGACGAATTCGCCGCCGTGGCTTTCGGCGGACGAGCGGAAGATGTCGTTGAAGGCCAGCATGTCGGAGGTCATTTTCGAGACCCGGAAGGCCGGCATGCCAACCCACAGATACGGCACCTTGGTTGCTGCGATGGCCTTGCCGAACGCTTCGGTCCGGCGCTCGTATTCCTTGGTCCAGTTTTCGGATCGCGGCTGCTCGCGCACATCGCCGACGCGCATCTGCTGCCGGTCGTTGGATCCGAGCATGACGACAACGGCTGCCGGTTTTTCGGCGGCGATCAGCGACTTGACCTGGCCTGGCCAGTTGTAGACATCGTCACGCACGAAGCCGGACGATCCGTTGGCACGGACGACGATCCTGACGCCAGTGTTCTCGGCAAAGGCGGCGTCGAGCCCCTCAGCCAGCCCAGACGCCATGAAATCGCCGACCACCAGAACGACGCGTGCATCCGGCGCCTTCTCGGCCACCGGGGTTGTCGGCTCGGCCGGCGGCGGCCGGCGAACTGACCGGGGCTTTCTCAGCTTGGGCCTGGGCTTTGTTCTCTGGAATTCTCTCTGGAATTCGGGCGGCGGCTGCTCAAACCGCTCGCTTCTGCGCGGAAACAACAGGTCGCGCAGCGACCAGCCACGACTTTCCGGCTCCTGCGCCATGGCCGAGGTATGAAAGGCACTGGCTGCGCCGACTGCCAGAACGGCGATCGCCAGAACCAGGATCGGCACGCGACGAACGATTAACCGGATGCGCGCAGCCGAAACCAATCACCCTCTCCATCCCGCAACCGGCTCTAGTTCTGCCTGAGCCATTTGAGCACTTCCTTGCTCGGATACCCGTCCTGGGTCAAGCCAGCCTTTGCCTGGAAGGCCATGATGGCGGTTTTCGATCCGTCACCGATCTTGCCGTCGAACTTGCCGTCGTAATAGCCGTGCTCGGAAAGTCGCTTCTGAAGCTCCTGCCTTTCCTCGAAGGAGAGCTTGGTAAACGGTCGCTTCCAGTCCTGCACAAGCCCGCCATAGCCGGCGATTTCGTCGGCAAGAAGGCCCACGGCGAGCGCATATTTGTCGGCATTGTTGTAACGCTTGATGACGGAGAAATTCTTGATCATCAGGAAGGCTGGCCCGCCGCGGCCGCCGGGCAGCTTCAAAGTCGCCTTGTCCGCACCGTTCTTGAACGGCTTGCCGTTGGCACGGGTGACGCCCAGCGCCTGCCATTGCGACAGCGACTTCGAGCCTCCGGGCAGCTTCTTGCCGTCCGGAAGGCTGACCTCATAACCCCAGGTCTTGCCTGCCTGCCAGCCGTTCTTCCTCAGCAAATTGGCGGCTGTCGCCAGAGCGTCGGGAATCGAATTCCAGATGTCGCGCTTGCCGTTGCCGTCCATATCGACCGCATAGGACTGGTAGCTGGTGGGGATGAACTGGGTATGGCCCATCGCGCCGGCCCATGAGCCGCTGAGATGGCTTTCGTCGATGTCGCCGGTCTGCAGGATCTTCAGCGCCGCGATCAGTTGGGTGCGGGCAAATTTCGCTCGCTTCGGGTCGGCATAACCAAGCGTCGCCAGCGAGCGCACCACATTGCGCATGATATTATCGCGCTTGAGGGTTTCGCCGTAGTTAGATTCCATAGACCAGATGGCCAGCAGGATGTAGCGGTCGACGCCGTATCTTGCCTCGATCCTGTCCAGCCAAGGCTTCCATTTCCTTGCCATCTGCTGGCCGACGGCGACCGACTGGTCATGGACGCGGTTGTCGAAATAATCCCAAGCGGGTGCGGTGAATTCGGGTTGAGTACGGGCCTTTTCCAGCACCACCGGGTCAGCATCGTTGATGCCCTTGAATGCCTGGTCGTAGACGGAGCCGGAAACGCCGCTCGCCACGGCGGTAGCACGGAAGCTGGCGACCCATTGGCGGAAGCCGGCATCGGCAAAAGCCGACCCGCTGGGCATGAGCAAGGCAAGCGAGAGGCTGGCGGCCGTCAGGACGCTGGTGAAGCGCCTTGCGGCGTTGCGAACGGACATCTTTTCCTCCTTCTTCATCTCAGGAAGACTATTCATCGCCGAACCCGGTTAGCATTTGGTTTACCATAGGTGCCGTCCGGGGTGAAAAGATGCGTCAATGCTTTACCAGCTGAGATTTCTGACCCGCCGTTCAGTAATCCTCGATTTCGGCATGAAAATGTCTCGAATCGGGATTGCCGAACAGGCATGCAAATGGATAATTGGCACATGAAGAGAGTTCGCAAGGCAGTGTTCCCGGTTGCCGGTCTCGGCACGCGCTTTCTCCCCGCCACCAAGGCCATTCCCAAGGAAATGCTGACGGTCGTCGACAGGCCGGTCATCCAGTATGTGGTCGATGAGGCGCGCGAAGCCGGGATCGAGCATTTCATCTTTGTGACCGGCCGCAACAAGGCGGTCATCGAGGATCACTTCGATGTCCAATTCGAGCTCTACGACACGCTTGCGCAGCGCGGCAAGGACGACCAGCTCGCCCGCCTGCAGCGGCTGCAGCCGGCGCCGGGGCAGACCAGCTTCACCCGCCAGCAGGTACCGCTCGGCCTTGGTCACGCCGTCTGGTGCGCGCGCGAGCTCGTCGGCGACGAGCCCTTTGCGCTGCTGTTGCCCGACATGATCATGCAGTCGGAAAAAAGCTGCATGAAGGACATGGTCGAGCTTTACGCCGAGACCGGCAACAACATCGTCGCCGTGCAGGAATGCGATCCGGCCGAGGCGCACAAATACGGCATTGTCGGCCGCGGCGAGGCCGCGCATCACGGTTTCCGCATCTCCGGCATGGTGGAAAAGCCGAAGACCGGCACGGCGCCGTCGAACCTCTACATCAACGGGCGCTATATCCTGCAGCCGGAGATATTCAAGATACTCGAAGGTCAGGAAAAAGGCGCCGGCAACGAGATCCAGCTCACCGATGCAATGCTGAAGCTGCAGAAGCAACAGCCCTTCTACGGCTACCACTACCGCGGGCGAACGTTCGACTGCGGCTCGCCCGAAGGCTTCGTCGAGGCCAACGTTGCCTTCGCACTGTGGCGCAGAGACATGAATGCCAGCATGGCCGGTGTCATTCGCACGCTTCTCGACGAACTCGCGCCGTCAGAACGCCGCGGCGTAGCCTTGTAGTTTCAACACCGGTTGCCGCGCTGATCGGCTAAAGCGCGCCGCGTTCGACCGGCCTCATGCGACGCGCTTTAGGTTCTTGTTTTACGCAAGTCGTTATCGCAAAACCGCTGCAAACTTTTGCGCGACATGCATTTAGCGCTGCAACTTCAAGCCGACGAAGATACTGTTGGCCGTGTAGTCGCGCCCAACCAGGTTGCTGGTCAGTTTTTCAGTCCTGGCGCGGGTGGTGAGCCCGGTGTAGCGGTTCAGCCACCACGTCAGCCCAGCCTCGGCGCTCAGCGTCAAATCATGATCGTCGGAGCCGGTATAGTCGCGCCATTCAAGGCCGAGAGCGGCATTTCCGGTCAGGTTGGCGCGGATCTGCCGCTCGCCGGTGAGGCTGCCGGAATAGAGCATGTCGCCGCTTTCGCCCGCATTCGTCGTGTTCTCGGCGGTCGTCTGTGCGGTGAGCCCGATCGTGGTGCCGCGTTCCGGCGACCATTTGAGATCGGCATTGACCGTCGCGCCCGAAATAGCCGGCAGGGCATCGTCGTCGATAGCTTCGCGCAGCCAGCCGACCGAGAACTCGCCGGTAAGCTTCTCGCGGAGATCGAGCTCGACGCCGGCCCGTGCGCCAAGCCTGGTCGAGGAGCGCTGGAAGCCGTTTGGATCGACGCGCAAATCATAAGCGCGCCGGCCGATCTCGATTTCGGTGAACGGGGTGATGGCAGGCGAGATCTCGTAACCGGTACGCAAAATGGCCGTGTAGAGCGTCGAGTCGCGGCCCTTCTGCGACAGCGATCCGCCCGACGAAAGCTTGGCGTCGCCAAAGATGTCGTGCTCGACCGCGCCGGTCAGCGCGAAGCGCATCTTGCCGGCATCCTTCTCGACGGCGAGACTGCCGTTCACGGTCTGGCGCACCGGCTGGCCAACGGCGCCGACGACCGCGTCCGGCGCCGAGGCCGATTCGGGCAAGGCCTCATAGCCCAGCTTGGCGATGGCGCGCAGATCATTGTCGAGATCGATGTTGAGTGTGCCGTCGACGCGGCCTTGCGCCTCGTGAATGTCATAGCCGGACAAGGTTTCGCGGAAGATGCCATAGCCCTCAACCGTCGCCGAATTCTCCCGCCAGTCGGAGACGGCGTTGAAGCGCAGCGTCGTTTCCGACAGCAAGGCCGGCTTGCCGAGGCTGCTCGAATCGGCGTTTGTCGAAGACGTCAGGCCTTGCTCGAGCGTCGGCCGGATCACGAAGGAGCCGAGCTTGATGCCGGTGGCGGCGAACGGGTCGTCCTCGTTCTTCTTGTCCTGGCCTTCGATGGCTTCGGTGCGCTCGGCGCCGGGGTCGAGCTTGAGCCTCTCGGCGGAATCGATGGTGACGGCACGGCGGTTGACCGTATCCTGCTCGTCTATGGCGGCGGTATCGGTGTCCTCGGTCGCCGCCGCGGCTGCAGTCGCGGTTCTCTTGCGCTTCTGGCTGTCAGCGGTCTCGTCTTCGGCGTTGGCCGCATTGGCGGCGCGTTGCGTCGCGCTTGGCCGCCGTCGGGGGGGCGGAGCAGGGTTGTCGGGAAATGGGTCGCCGCTGGCCGCTGGTTGATCGAAAGTGCCGCCGGTTGTGGCCGCCTCGCCCGTGCCGTCGTCAGGCAACGCCCCTTGGCTGGCCGGGCGATAGGTAGGCAGCGGCGTATTGTCGTTGGCGGTTGCAGCAGCCTGCGCGGCTTGGGTTCCGGCTATGCTCGATTGCCTGATCTTGTACTGCTGGTCGTCCAGGATTGTCGATTCCGAAACCTCGCCGCGCAGCTCGGTTTCCTGGGCGCAAAGCAGTGCCGGCCGCGACAACGCAAAGACACTGGTTGCCAGCAGCAAAGCGCAGACCGCCTTGCCCTTTCGTCCCATTTTGTTTTGAGGCTGAAACCCGGACATCGGCACCACTGCTTGCGCGGCGCACGCGCGCCATACTTACGAAACCGTAAATGGGGATGGTTAACGGAGCGTTGAGGCATGGCCCGCCAGGAGGTTCGGGACGGCAATTCCGTTGGACAGGCGCGCGCCGAAGCGCTAATCGCATCGTCCATGGACGTGAAATCCCCAGACAGGAAGCGGCATGACGGGCAGGCCGCGATTGCCTCGGCGCTGAGAACCGTGGCGACGGAGCAGGCCGGCGTCGCGGCACTGGCAGACGCTCTCGAAAACGGGCTGGCCGAGCCGTTCGCACGAGCCGTCGGCATGGTGTCGCAGATCGATGGCCGCGTCATCGTCACCGGGGTCGGCAAAAGCGGCCATATCGGCTCGAAGATCGCCGCAACGCTCGCCTCGACCGGCACGCCGGCCTTCTTCGTTCACCCTGCCGAAGCCAATCACGGCGACCTCGGCATGATCGCCAGGAACGACGCCATCATCGCGCTGTCGTGGTCGGGCGAAAGCCTCGAGCTCAAGGGCATCATCGCCTATTCGAGGCGCTTCTCGATCCCGCTGGTCGCGGTCACCGCGGGCGAAAAATCGGCGCTGGCGCGCGCGGCCGACGTGGTGCTTCTGCTGCCGCGAGCACCGGAAGCCTGTCCGCACGGGCTTGCGCCGACGACCTCGACGCTGCTGCAAATGGTGATGGGCGATGCGCTGGCCATAGCGCTGCTCGAGGCACGCGGCTTCACCCCGGACCATTTCCGCACGTTCCATCCCGGCGGCCAGCTCGGAGCCAACCTGACGCAGATCCGCGAGATCATGCATGTCGGCGACAGGCTGCCGCTGGTATCGTCAGGTACCGGCATGCGCGAGGCAATCCTCGAATTGTCGCGCAAGGGGTTTGGCTGCGTGGCCGTGACTGCCGCGGACGGCAAGCTGATCGGCATCATCACCGATGGCGACATCAGGCGCCATATCGGCAGCGATCTCCTGGCAATGAGCGTCGATCAGGTGATGACCAGAGAGCCGAAAATGGCCGCGCCCGACACGCTTGTTGCGACGGCGCTGCAGACGATCAACGACTCGGCTATCACCAGCCTGATGGTGGTCGAAGGCAGGCGGCCGATCGGGCTCGTCCATCTGCACGACCTGCTGCGCATCGGTGCTGCCTAGCGGGCTTCTAGACCGCCTCGACCGTCAGTTCCAAGTCGGTATCAGCGGCGCCCGTCACGCGCACTTGCGTGCCGGCCGGCAGGTCAGGGCCGGAGACGCGCCACAACGTGTCGCCCAGCTTTACGCGGCCGCGCCCGTCCTTGATCGGCTCGGCAAGGGTCGCCGTCCGGCCGACCATCTGTGCGCCGCGACGGTTGAGCAGGGGCTGGTCGGTTTCATCATGGCGCCCGCCCACCAGCCGCTTGCCGACATAGGCCGAGACCAGCGACAGCGCGAGGAAGGCGAGGACCTGGACTTGCCAGGTCCAGAAACCGGCATCCCAGATGAGCAGTGAGACGACGCCGATCAACAGCGCGGCAATGCCGATCCACAGCATGAAAATGCCCGGCGCGATGACCTCCATTACCAGCAGGACGAAGCCGAGGACCATCCAGCTCCACGGGCCGAGTTCGGAAACAATGCGGTCGAGCATGGCTGTGGCCTCAGGTTTCGCTCGGACGAACGACCGGCGGGCGGGCAGCCTGTCGTGCGGCACCGGCGGTGCCTTCGCTTCGGAAAACTTCCTTGGCGATTTCGCCAATACCGCCGAGCGTGCCGATCAGCGATGAGGCCTCCATCGGCATCAGCACGAGCTTGCTATTTGTCGCTGAGCCGATCTTCGTCAGCGCTTCGGTGTATTTCAGCGCGACGAAGTAGTTGAGCGCCTGCACGTCGCCTTTGGAAATCGCCTCCGACACCACCTGCGTGGCGCGTGCTTCAGCCTCGGCCGAGCGCTCGCGCGCTTCGGCGTCGCGGAAGGCGGCTTCCTTGCGCCCTTCGGCCTCCAGGATCTGCGATTGCTTGAGGCCTTCGGCGGCGAGGATCTGCGCGCGCTTATTGCGCTCGGCCATCATCTGTCGGCCCATCGATTCGACGAGATTGGCCGGCGGGTTGATGTCCTTGATCTCGACACGAGTGATCTTGATGCCCCAGGGATGCGCCGCCTCGTCAACGACGCGCAGCAGGCGCTCGTTGATGGCGTCGCGGTTCGACAAAAGTTCGTCCAGGTCCATCGAGCCCATCACGGTGCGGATGTTGGTCATCGTGAGATTGAGAATCGCATTCTGCAGGCCGGAGACCTGGTAGGCGGCCTGCGCCGCGTTGAGCACCTGATAGAAGGCGATGCCATCGACGGCAACGGTGGCATTGTCGCGGGTGATGATCTCCTGCGTCGGAACGTCGAGCACCTGCTCCATCATGTTCATCTTGGCGCCGACACGGTCGACGAAAGGCACGATCAGGTTGAGGCCTGGGTTCAATGTCTTGGTGTAACGGCCAAAACGTTCGACGGTATAATTATAGCCTTGCGGAATTGTTCGGATGCCCTTGATAAGCACCAGCACGACAAGGGCGACAAGAACAAGAAGCGCGATATCAAAACCACTGAAACCCATTTGGCTCTCCCCTCAAAGGCCGGCCATGCCGGACAGTTCCACGCGGCCGACTTGATCAAACACTTAAGTGTGTTTCAGCAACGTTACAATCAGGTGATCATGGATTGCCGGTGAATAGACGGGCGATCTGTTCAGGCCCAGCCGGACAGCTCGCGCCGCACCATCGCCTCGATCACCGCCATGCCCTCGGCACTGTCGTTGAGGCAAGGGATGTGTGCGAACTTTTCGCCGCCGGCATGATGGAAGGTCTCGGACGCTTCCCTGCCGATCTCGTCCAGCGTCTCGATGCAGTCGACGGAAAATCCTGGATTGACGATGGCGACCGATTTCACGCCTTCGCGCCCTAGTCTTTCGACCGTCTTGTCGGTGTAGGGCTGCAGCCACTCCTGCGCGCCGAAGCGCGACTGGAAGGTGGTAATCAGCTTGTTTTCATCCCAGCCGAGCTTTTCGCGCAGCAGTCGGGTCGTCTCGAGGCAATGGGCCTGGTAGGGGTCGCCCTTGTCGGAATAGGGTTTCGGAATGCCGTGATAGGAAGCGATGACAATTTCCGGTTCGAATCCGAGGCTCGCCAGATGCTTTTCGATCGAACGGGCGAGCGCCTCGATATAGGCCGGCTCGTTGTAATAGGGTGGCACGCTGCGAATGGCCGGGGCGCGGCGCATCTTCATCAGGGCGCGAAACAGCTGGTCGTTGGCAGTCGCAGTCGTCGTCGCCGAATATTGCGGATAGAGCGGGAAAGACAGGATGCGGTCGCAGCCTTGCTCGACCAGTCTCTCGGCCACGCTCTCGGTCGAAGGGTTGCCGTAGCGCATCGCCCAGTCGACGACGACATTGGGTAGCTCGCCGAGCGCGAGCCCGAGCTTCTCGGCCTGGGCGCGGGTGTAGGTTCGCAGCGGCGACTCGTTGCGCTCCCGGTTCCATATCCTGGCATAGTTGGCCCCTGATTTCTTCGGCCGGGTGGTGAGGACCACGCCGTAGAGGATCGGATACCAGATCGCCTTGTTGAGCTCGATGACGCGCGGATCGGACAGGAACTCCCGGAGGTAGCGCCACATCGGCTTGAAGCCGGTGCCGTCCGGGGTGCCGAGATTGATCAGCATGACACCGACCTTGCCGGTCCTGACCAGAGGGCGCCCTGCCGACGGCGAGGCGGCAGTCTTCTCGGCTTTGATTTCAGCAGGGTTGGCAAGCGTCATGAGGTTCTCCAACACCGCGAACCAACGGTGCCGCGGCGAAAGTAGCGATGCCGCGCCGGTTTTCAAATGCTGCGTCTGGCCGCACCTTATCCCAGAAATGCAACACCCGCCCGGTCTGCCGGGCGGGTGCATTGCGTTCCTGCGGCCGGATTACTTCGAGGCCGCCGGGATCGTCAAGGTTGCGCCGACCGGAAGGCGGCGTGGCTCGTAGGCTTTGTTGGCATCGGAGATTATTTTCCATTTGGTGCCGTCGCCATAAGCCTTCACCGCGAGATCCCAATAGGTATCGCCGGCGACGATCACATGGCTGCTTTCGGCCGGTGCCGGCTCAGCCGGAGCAGGGGTCGCCGGAGCCGGTGTGGCCGGAGCCGCAGGTGCCGCCGGCTGGGCCGGCTCGGCGGGTGCGGGTGCCGGCGCTGTTTCAGCCGGGACGGCCGGCGGCGTCTTGGAAATGTCGCCGGAGCCGGCCGGCATTTCGGGCATTGCCGGCTCAACGGGCTTTGCCGGCGCAGCCTCGGCAGGTTTTGGCGGTTCGGCAGGGTTGGCAGGTTCTGCGGCCGGGGCTACGGTCGCGGCGATCTCGGTGATGCGGCCGTCGAGCTTCGGCGTATAGGGCCGGTGCGCGCCTAGGTAGTCGGCGACGACCTGTTCCAGCCCCGGGCCGTAATCATAGGCGTTCTTGGCCTTCTCGGCGAACACCTTGTAGCCGTCGCCGCCCTGGCGGACATAGTTGTTGGTGGCGACCAGGTAATCCTTGTCCGGCTTAATCGGCGTCCAGGCGCCGCCTTCCATGACCTCGACCGATTTGACGCGTCCGTTAGGCGGCGCCGATTTGTCGAACGCATATTTCAGGCCGGCAACCTGCGGGAAGCGCCCGGCGCCGTCCTCGACCTGGCTGAGGCCGCTTTCGAGGCCGGCAACCAAATCCTTGCCGGAGATCTGGAAGGTCGCCAGCGTGTTCTGAAACGGCAGGACGGTGAGAACCTCGCCCATGGTGACGGTGCCCTGGTCGATGGAGGCGCGCAAGCCGCCGCCATTCGAGATGACGATCTCGACGCCTTGGCCCTTGACCCGGTCGAGGACGGCGTCGGAGACCAGATTGCCCATCTCGCATTCGCGGGCGCGGCAGTTTTCGCGACTGCCGTCGATCGCCTTGGTGGTCTCGGCGACTTCCTTGTTCTTCAAGGCCTCGATCGGCGCGCCGAGTTCCTTGATGCGGGCAAGCACGGCGGGGTCGGGCGTGATCGATTTGTCGAGATGGATGGGATCGCCGCTTGCCTCCTTGACGACGCCGTTGTCGTCGAACACGACCTTGAACTCGCCGAGATATTTCGAATAGGACGCCGCCTGCACGACCGGCACTTTGTAACCGTCCGGATTGTCGACCATCGTCGGATATGGGCCTTCCGCCTTGGGGTCGGTGTTGGACAGCAGCGAATGGCTGTGGCCGCCGACCACCACGTCGATCCCGGGGATCTTGGCGATCACGTCGCGCTCGCGCTTGTAGCCGATATGGGTGACCGCGATGATCTTGTTGACGCCCTCTCGCTTCAGTTTCTCGACCTCAGCGGTGATCGACTTGACGTCGTCTTCGATGGCAATGTTCGGGCCAGGGGTGGCAAGCTCCGGCGTGTCGTTGGTGACCGCGCCGACGATGCCGATCTTCTGGCCGCCGACCTCGACCACGATCGACGGCTTGACGCGGTCGCCGAGCTTGGATTGCGCATTGGCCTTCACATTGGCGCCGAGCACCGGAAACTGGATCATGTCGAGAAACGGCGCCAGCGCCGACTCGCCATCGTCGAACTCATGGTTGCCGAGAGCCTCGGCATCGAATTTCATCTGGTTGAGGAATTCGCCTTCGGTCTTGCCTTTGTAGGTCGTGTAGAAGAGCGAGCCCTGGAAATTGTCGCCGGCGCTGAGCAGCAGCACGTTCTGGCCTTCCAGCTTCTTG
Organism: Mesorhizobium sp. M0701; assembly: GCF_040320365.1. Lineage (NCBI taxonomy): Bacteria > Pseudomonadati > Pseudomonadota > Alphaproteobacteria > Hyphomicrobiales > Phyllobacteriaceae > Mesorhizobium > Mesorhizobium sp. M0701. Next base: position 191,762 of record NZ_JAMYPO010000001.1, on the reverse strand, counting down.
CGCTCCTGCGCGATCGCGGTGACCAGGCGGCCGGCGCCGCCGACGCATTCGCCCTTGGTCTCCTCCTCGGCCGAGCAGGTCGATTCGTACTTGTTGTTGCTCTCGATGCGGCTATGCCAGTCGTTGATGTGCAGGATGTTGAGCGTGTAGTCGGCAAAGGATACCCCTGCCGACAGGCCAAGCGCCGATGCCGACAGCGCGGCGATGGCAGCAATCTTCTTCATTCTCGTCTCCCGGATAACTTGACCAGAGGCGTTTAACGCTCTTGTTTGACTGGGATGTAACAGCCCTCTTGGGCTATGTTCACATCGCGTTTCAGTCGATGCAAGCGGAAATCGGCATCAGCTTTGCCGGCGCAAGAAGACGGCGGCTTGAAGCCGCCGCCCTTGTGCAAAGTAAATTCGGAATCGGATTTCAGGTGCGCCTGGTCAGCACAAAATTCTGCCCGCTCGCGCTGGTGCAATTGAGCTGGCTGGTGGAGACCATCAGGCAGTTGAAGCTGATCGGCGTCTGGCGGATCAGCGAAGTGCCATGAATCTCGACCGAGGTGCCGCCGGTCATGGTGTAGCTGCCGTCGGCAAGCTTCTGGCCGGTGTCGGTTGCGACGGTCGCGAAGCTGCCGCCCTTGAAGGTGGACAAGCCCGTGCCCTGCGCGTCGATCCAGGAGCCTTCAACCCCCTTGGCCGTGATCACCGGCGGCTCGCCTGGGCCGGTTGTCGTGCAGGCCGCCAACGCGACCGTAGCGGCCGCGGCAATGCCAGCCGAAAGCAGTCTTTGCGCAATCGTCATCTTCAAGATCCTCTCCTCTCGCATCGGCCCGAAAATCGATCCGATTTTCGGAAAGCACGATGCGCACATTCAAAGTGCTAGAGCGTACTTTGTGCGTCCAAATGGACGCACGTGGCTCTCGGCCGCCCCTCTTCAATCGCCCGATTTCCGGGCGATTGCAAGCTGGCCGAGTGTCGAGGCAACGCTGCTATCGAACGAGGATGTTGCGGAATTGCCACGGGTCTTTGGTATCGAGATCCTCGGGAAACAGACCAGGCCGATTGTCGAGCGGTGTCCAGTCGGTATAATAGCTCCTGACCGGCCCGAGATAGGGGCCCTGCACGTCGAGGCAGCGCTTGTAATCCATCTCGTCGGCCTCGACGATGCCGGCCTCGGGATTTTCCAGCGCCCAGACCATGCCGGCCAGCACCGCCGACGTGACCTGCATGCCGGTGGCGTTCTGATAGGGCGCCAGCTTGCGCGCCTCGGCCAGCGACAGCTGCGAGCCGTACCAGTAGGCGTTCTTGGCGTGGCCGTAGAGCAGCACGCCGAGTTCGTCGACGCCATCGACCAGTTCATTTTCGTCGAGCACGTGATGCACGGGCTGAGCCTTGCCGGCGACACCGAACATCTCGTGCAGCGACAGCACGGCGTCGTTGCAGGGATGATAGGCGTAATGGCAGGTCGGCCGGTATTGCACCTTGCCCTTCTTGCCGCGCAGCGTGAAAAAATCGGCAATCGAGATCGCTTCGTTGTGTGTCACCAGGAAACCGTATTGCGGGCCGGGCGTCGGACACCATGTGCGCACGCGTGTATTGGCGCCGGGCTGCTCCAGATAGATCGCGGCCTTCGAACCGTTCTTGTGGCTTTTGGCGTTCTTCGGCATCCACGCCTCATGCGTGCCCCAGCCGAGCTCGGCCGGCTGCAGCCCTTCCGAAATGAAGCCTTCGACCGACCAGGTGTTCCAGAACACGTTCATCGGCTTGGGCTTCTTGGTGCGCTGGGTGTCGCGCTCGGCGATATGGATGCCCTTGACGCCGGCCTTCTTCATCAGCCTGGCCCAGCCTTCGCGATCGTGCTGCGCGGGTTCCGAGAAGTCGAGGCCAAGATCTGTGGCGAGATTGACCAGTGCCTGCTTGACGAACCACGAGACCATGCCCGGATTGGCGCCGCAGCACGAGATCGCCGTGGTGCCGCCCGGGTTCTTCGCGATTTCAGTACGTACGGTCTCGCGCAGCGCATAGTTGGTGCGTGAGGCGTTGTCGGCCTTCTCGTCGAAATAAAAGCCGAGCCAGGGTTCGACCACCGTGTCGATATAGAGGACGCCAAGCTTGCGGCAGAGCTTCATCAGCTCAAGCGAGGAAGTGTCGACCGACAGGTTGACGCAAAAGCCCTGGCCGCCGCCATTGGTCAAAAGTGGTGTCAGCAGCTTCTTGTAGTTCTTTTTGGTCACCGCATCCTGCATGAAGGTGATGCCGCGCTCGTCGAGCAATTTACGGTCGGTGTCGCGCGGGTCGATGACCGTCATGCGCGACTTGTCGAATTTGAAATGGCGCTCGATCAGCGGCAGCGTTCCCCGTCCGATCGAGCCGAAGCCGATCATCACTACAGGGCCGGTGATCTCACCGTAAACGGGCCAGTTTTCATTCGCCATTTATCGATTACTCCCTCAAAAAACGCTTCGGAACAGCGGCTTGGCCCCGGCGCGACAAACCATAGATCATTGTCACAATAAAGCGAAAAGCGGACGGCCGGCGTTACACCGCGCCATCCCGGCTACGGCTCGACCAGTCTTGCGAATTCAGGCTTGAAGAGGTCACGTGCCTCGGAGACCGGCAGTTCCAGCAGATCGTCGGCGCAGGCCTGGATGGCATGCGGCAGGGTCTGGAGCCCGAAAACCAGAACCTGCTTGTCGCCCTCACGCCAGAGGCTGACCGCTAGATATTCGCCGATGAGATCGTCCATGCCGCATTCGGCTTCGTGATCGATATCGGTCTGATCGATCGGTTTCTTGCGCCGCTGCTTGACGAAGGAGGCCAGGGAAGGACCGGGCTTGCCATCCACCGTATCCGAGAAAATGTCCTGAAGGCCAAGCAGGACGCCGCGCCGCACATCCATGATGTAGGCGTCCGAATAGTTGGTCGGATGCGCTCCGCCGCAGAAGATGCTGCCGGACTCCCGCCAGCTCATCAGCCGCGGCGTCAGCGAGGTCACTTCGAATGTGCTGTCCTCATAGCCGCCGAGCGTGCCGTCGTTCATACCGTCAATCGGCCCGCCTTCGTTGAAACCGGCATATTGCGCCGCCAGGCAGCCCAGTGCGCCAATGTTTGCGCGCCAGTGCCTCTCTTGCAGCAGAGCATTCGCGACCTCGATCGGAACGTCGCCGGACAGTTCGACAATGCGCGGCGTGGCAAACCTGGTGCGGGGGTCGACGACATAGCGGTAGGTTGCGTCCGGCCAACCAGTCGTCTTGCCGTTATCGAGCTGAGTGTCCATCCGCAGATAGTCATAAGGGGACGTTTCCATGGTGAGCGGCGTGTCATTGCCGAAGAACTTCATGAAGCTGAAATCGTAGAGATCGAGCGGGGTGCTGGGCTCGTTCCCGGTCACTTGCCGACTTGCGACCCGTTCCAATCTGAGCGGCAGCGCCTTCTTTCCGTTCCAGCTGCCTTCAAGGGTCTTGCCGTTACTGGATGAGGCCGGGCGCCACACAGCGGCGATCGGCGCGGCCTTTCATCGCAATTATCGGCGCCGCATGCCTCCTCCTCGGCCAGTTCGAACGTGCTGCCCTGCTGCGACCTGGCCTGCAGCGGGATGTCGACGCCCTTCGAGCGGTAGAAATAGCGGCCGGCCAGCGGGCCGCCGGGCGCCGCGGGGTCGCCGGTGAATTCGACGACGATATCGCTCTTTCCAAGCTTGCCGGCATAAGTCACCGGCTCCGCCTCGGCTGCTGTCGACAGTACCAGGATCGCGGCCATGAACGTGACCGGCCTGCTAAGATGCTGGATCATTGTTCCCCCAAGCGATCATTTTCAGTTTTTCCACCAGCCGGTCACGGTCGGCGGTCATCCCCTTGTAGTCGAGTTGTGCCTCGTCCAGCGCCAGAAGTTGTTCGGCCAAGGACGCCGCGAGCGCCGCGCGGCCGGGGTGGCGTTCCAGCACGGCGAGCGGGTCGAGATGGATGCGGATGGTGAAGAGTACGTCGCCCGAAACGGGGAGCTTTCTCAGCGTCTGCCGCTCGACCCGGATAAAGACATGGGCGTCGATGTCGCCGTCCGGGAATCTCGACGGGCGACTGCTGGCGCGGTCGATGCGTTCGAGGTTGGAGAGCGGATGGTAGAGCGCGCCGCCCGCCTGGATCGACCAGTTGTAGCGCTCGACGGCTTGGCCCTGGAGGCCGTCGAACATGCGGTTGATGAGATCGGCCGGGCGTGTGCCAGGGCCGAAACCCGGTACCGGCGCGTGGATCTGCTGCAGCGGCTTGCCGAATTTTTCGGTCAGCGACCATGACGACGGGAAGCAGAGCGAGCCGGCGGCCAGACGCCAGCCGCTCTCGTCGCGGCGCATCAGGATCAAATCCTCCTGCACAAGCAGCGAGGCCGCGACAAGCGGCGCATCGCTGAAAGAAGCTGCGGTGCCCGAGCCTTCGAGATCGTCGGTGCCGCCGATCACCTCGATCGCATTGTCGGTACGCCTGTGGGTCTCAGGAAAGTTCGCCGCCAGATGCGTACCGAGCAGATCGAGCACTTCGCGCTGAGCGTCGCGCGTTGTTTGCTCCTCGACAAAAACCTTGCCGGGAATTTCCGCGTAAAGCCGGCGTTTTTCGGCAAGATAGGGCAGCAGATATTCGTCGACCTCGATCCAGCTATCGAGATTGAGCGGCTTCAGCCCGATGGTGAAGAGTTTCGACGAGCCGTCATAGGGTGTGTGGGTCGGGGGGCGGAAACTCATGCTTCTTTGTAGGCTTCCAGCGCGGCGGCGGCCATTCTCGCCGTGAATTCGGTGATTTCGTAATCGGCGGCACCTGCCTTGGCGAAGGGATCGTCCGCCAGTCTGGCATCGAGCTCCTCGCGTGGACCGCGCGCGATGATGATGCCGCCGGTCCTTGGCCGCTTTGGCCCGGAGGCGACAAAGATACCTTCCGCGTAGCAGGCCTTCAGCCATTCGACATGCGCTTGCTGCAGGCGGTCGATCTCGGTCAGCGGCACCTTGTAGTTCAGCGAAACCACGAACATTGTTGTCTCCAGATGCTTCAGCCCAGCCGCGCCGGGATCAATCCGCGCAGCGAGTTGCCGACGAACAGCGCCTTGGCCGATTTCAATTCGTTCCACGTGTAGACCGCTTCACCGGCGCGGCCTTGATCCAGCAGTTCGCCGCGCAGGACGCCAGGCAGCAGGCCGCAATCGAGCCGCGGCGTGGCCAGCACGCCGTCACCGAAATCGGCAAAGACATTGGTGATCGTGCCCTCGCAGATTTCGCCGCGCTCATTGGCGAGCAGCACCTCGTCGGCGCGGCTGGCGAGATATTCGGCGCGGGCGCGCGTATAGGTTTGTCGGCGGCTGGTCTTGTGGCGCAGCAGCATGTCGCTCGAATCAAGCCGCACCCGTGCCAGTTGAAGTGTCCAGACCTTGTCTGCGGCGAGCGGCTCGTAAGGCTGCGCCGAAACCGCGACTTCGCCCTTGCGCGACAGGACGAGGCGAGTGCGCAACGCGATCTGCTGGCGGCCGACCGCATTCATCAGCGCTTCGCCGACCCTTTGCGGATCGCAGGCGAAACCGAGTTCGCTTGCCGAGCCGTAAAGCCGCGCGAGATGGCGGTCGAAACGGACGAAACCCGAGCCGGGTTCCCAGCGCATTGTTTCGATCAGTTCGAAATCGGCAGTGTTCCCGTCGCGAAACGGGCTTTCAGCAGACACTCCTGGTACTCCTCTTCGGCTGTCGAATCGAAGACGACGCCACCGCCGACATTGTAGACCGCCTCGCCATTGGCAAAGAGCGAGATGGTGCGGATCGCCACCGAAAAGCGCATCCGGCCGCCAGGCGCGATCCAGCCTATGGCGCCGCAATAGACATCGCGCGGGCCACTTTCCAGCTCGCGCAGGATCTCCATGGCGCGGATCTTCGGTGCGCCGGTAATCGAGCCGCAGGGGAACAGCGCGGCGAAAATCTGGCGGATGGCGAGGCCGGGCAGGAGTTTCGCCCGCACGCGGCTCACCATCTGGTGGACGGTCGGGTAGCTCTCGATGCGGAAAAGCTCCGGCACATCGAGCGTGCCAACCTCGCTGATCAGTGAAATGTCGTTGCGCAGGAGATCGACAATCATCCGGTTCTCGGCCTGGTTCTTCTCGTCGTTGCGCAAGAACGCTTTCAGGCGATCGTCCTCGGCTTTTGTTGCCCCGCGCGGCGCGGTGCCCTTCATCGGATGCGTCTCGATCATGCCTTCCGCGTCCACCTCGAAGAACAGTTCGGGCGAACGCGACAAGACGATCGGATCGCCGAGCGCGACCAGCGCCCCATACTTCACCGGCTGGCGTTCGGTCAGCGCGTTGAAGGCGACCAGCGGATCGCCCGACCATTGCGCATGGACCGGAAAGGTCAGATTGCCCTGGTAGCAGTCGCCCTTGCGGATGTGGTCATGCAGCCTGGCAAAGCGTTTGGCGTAGTCGTCCGAAGACCAGGCTGCCTTGGCGTCGAAGATTGGGCCGTTGCTAGCCGGCAGATCGCCTGGCGCGACCGTCTCTTCGACCGGCGCATCGAACACGCCGAGGCAAAAAAGCGGGGCGCGGCGGCCGGCCGGCAGCAGCGGAACGAGCTTGGGTTCGAGCAGGTAACCGGCCTCGTAGGAGAAATAACCGGCCAGCCATTTGCCGCCGTCATGTGCAGCCTGCGCGGCTTCCAGCGCCGGCAAAAAATCCGCCTCGCCATGCGCTGCGATTATCTCGGCCGGCCGGTCGAAAACGAGCTGCCGCGCGGTCTCGTCGTTCCTGAAAATTGCAAAGGGCAGGGGCAGGGACATAAGGCTCGGATGCTGCGGTCACCAGCGATCGATCTATATGGGGGCTCGACCGTGCGCAATCGAGGGAACGGCGTCTCAAGACGCAAAGGCGCGGCGGCGGCAAAAACAAAAGCGGCGCCAGAGGGCGCCGCCTTGTTCCAGATGCAGCCTGCGATGGATCAGGTGTTGCTTGCTTCTCCCGCGGTCGGGAAGCGGCGCGCAAATTCCTTTTCGTCGCCGGCGGCAAGCAGTTTCGCCTGCTCGATCCAGCGTTCACGTTCGATACGGCCGTCGAAATTTAACGTCGCCTCGATCCGCTTGACATCGTCGGGTGTCCAGGCGGCGATCTGGGCATAGGTCGTGACCCCAAGCCCTTTGAGCAGCCGCTCGTTGGTCGGGCCGATGCCGATCAGGCGACGCAGATCGTTGGCATTGCCTGCTGCCGCGGCTGTTGCCTTGCCGGTCGCGGCTTTCTTTGCCGCTGGCGCGGTCTTGCTTGCCGGCGCAGCCTTGCTTGCCACTGGCACAGTCTTGGGCGCGGTGGTCGCTTTCGATGCGGCCGGTTTCGGCGTTGCCGGTTTAGCGGCAGTTGCGCGCGGCGCAGCCGCGGCTTTGGCCGTTGCAGATTTCTTCGGCGCCGGTTTGGCCGGTGCGGATGTCGACATCAGCGTTGACGGCGCCTGCATCGCGGCTTTGGTCGCGCCGGTCTTGGCGGCTGGCGCCTTGGCTGTTGCCGCCTTCGCGGTTGGCGCCTGGGTGGTTTTCGCCTCGCCCAGCCGGCGTTCGAGATCGGCGCGGGCGCGGCCGCATGCATCCAACTCACCGGTCAGACGGTCGCTATCGGCGCGCAATCTGTCGCGTTCGCTGCGCGTGCGGTCTAGATCGCCGCGCAAACTGTCGAGTTCGCCACGCAGGCGTCCCCAAATGAACCAGCCAACCAACACACCTACCAGGAACGCCAGGAGCATGTAGAAAAAAGTGCCCATTGTCTTTCTCTCTCTCCAGTCCGATCCGTCCGCCCTGGCCTGTAGAGCCATGACCTCGGCGAAGGACCATTCGATGGTGGTTCCGCAATTTGCAGAACAGCCGGCTTCGATCGAGCTGTCGGCGACCGGTTTGCCCCTAGCCAACAACCGTTGTCGCATCCGCCGACACGCCATGGCCGGTCGGGATTTTCCGACGGATCCATTCGTGCCCGGCTGAGCTTGAGGGCGGACGCTATCATACAGCTTACGGGAATCTAACGGAAAACTTCCATGGAAAGTTATTTAAGAACAAATAACCAAGACAAGAATAGAACCATCGCCAATATGCATTGCTGCTAAACTGTTCTGGAAAGCCGGTCATCCGGTGTTGCGCATCACCCAGTCTTGCGCATCAATTGTCCAGTGCTTCCAGCTCGTCGATCAGTCCGCTGATCACGCCAAGCCCGATCTGCCAGAAGGCAGGGTCGGCCGCGTCGAGGCCGAACGGCGCTAGAAGCTCGGAATGATGCTTGGTGCCGCCGGCGCGCAGCATGGCAAAATATTTCTCCTGAAAGCCGCGCTCGGCGTTCTGGTAGACCGCGTAGAGCGAGTTCACCAGGCAATCGCCAAATGCGTAGGCATAGACGTAGAAAGGCGAGTGGATGAAGTGCGGGATATAGGTCCAGAAAATCTCGTACCCTTCGCGCAGCTTGATCGCCGGCCCGAGGCTTTCCGCCTGCACTTCCAACCAGAACTGGCCGAGCTTGTCGGAGGTCAGTTCGCCGCTCCTGCGCTCGGCATGCACTTTGCGCTCGAACTCGTAGAAGGCGATCTGGCGCACGACCGTGTTGATCATGTCCTCGACCTTCTGGGCGAGCATGGCCTTGCGTTCGCGCTTGTCGGTGGTCTGCTCGAGCAGCGAGCGGAAGGTCAGCATCTCGCCGAACACCGATGCGGTTTCGGCCAGCGTCAGCGGCGTCGACGCCATCAAGGCGCCTTGGCCGCCGGCCAGCACCTGGTGCACGCCGTGGCCGAGCTCGTGCGCCAGCGTCATCACGTCGCGCGGCTTGCCCATGTAGTTGAGCAGCACATAGGGATGCGCCGAAGGCACGGTCGGATGCGCGAAGGCGCCAGGCGACTTGCCGGGTCTCACCGGTGCATCGATCCAGTTGCGGTCGAAGAAAGTTCTGGCGATCTCCGCCATGTCGGGCGAAAAGCGCTGGTAGGCGGAAAGCACGGTGTTCTTGGCCTCGTCCCAGCCGATGACCGCCTGTGGGGTCTCGGGCAATGGCGCATTGCGGTCCCAGTGGTTCATCACCTCCATGCCGAGCCAGCGCGCCTTCATCGCGTAATAGCGATGCGACAGGCGCGGATAGGCGTCGCGAACCGCCGCGGCGAGTGCATCCACCACGCTGCGTTCGACGCGGTTGGCGAGGTGGCGGGAATCGGCAATGTCCTCGAAGCCGCGCCAGCGGTCAGAAATCTCCTTGTCCTTGGCCAGCGTGTTGGTGACCAGCGTAAAGACGCGCAAATTCTTGCGGAAGGTCGTGGCCAACGCCTCGGACGCCCGGCGGCGCACCTCGCTGTCTGCGTCCTGCAGGCGATTGAGCGCCGGCTCCAGCGTCAGCTCCTCGCCGTCGACGTCGAAGCGCAAATCGGTCATCGTCTCGTCGAACAGGCGGTTCCAGGCCCCGCGCCCGGTGATCGATTTTTCATGGAAGAGCTGCTCGATGCGGTCTTCGAGCTGATAGGGCTTGTCCTTGCGCAGATCGAGCACCCAGGGCCGGTAATGGGCGAAGGCCGGATCGGCGGCGAGTGCGTTTTCGATCGCGCCATCGTCGATGAGGTTCAGCTCGAGCGCGAAAAACAGCAGGTGCGCGCTGGCATCGGTCATCTTTTCCTGGATGTCGCCATAGAGCTTGGCGCGCTGCGGATCCGACGTGTTGCCGGCATAGACAAGCCCGGCATAGGAGACGATGCGGCCGATCAGCTCCTCCAGCGCTTCATAGGCCTGAAGCGCCTCGCCCAGCCTGCCGGCGCTGCCACGCCCGGCCTCGGCGGCGAGCGTGCCTTTCCAACGGCTCTCGAAGGCGATGGCATCGGCGGCGGCCTTGGCGATGTCGCGCTTCAACTCGGGCGCTTCCATGCCCGAATAGAGATCGGCCAGATTCCATTCCGGCAGGTCGCCAAGCTGCGCCACGCCCTGACCGGGCGCCGCCGCCAGCTTTCGAGCAAAAACCATGCGCATTGCCGATCCTTCCAGACACAAAAATTCGAGGAAACGAGAAGCCGGTCAAATCCTAAGGAATTCATTCACCGGGTTTTTTGAAAGCTTATTTAGAACCCTGTGCCAAGATGATCCATAGGGCGCATTCTCGGGCGGGCACGGTCGGATCAGTCATGGCAGCTTCCATACTCATAGTCGATGACGATCCCGTGCAGCGCAGGCTTCTCGAGGCGGCGGTGACGAAATTCGGCCACACCGCGATCGTCGCCGATGGCGGCGAGGCGGGTCTCGAGTTTGTCGACGGACCCAATGCGCGCGACGTGTCGGTGGTCATCCTCGACCTTATGATGCCCGGGCTCGACGGCATCGGCGTGCTGAAGGCGATGCGCGAGCGTGGCATCCACATTCCCGTCATCGTGCAGACCGCGCAGGGCGGCATCGAAACCGTCGTTTCGGCAATGCGTCACGGCGCCTTCGACTTCGTCGTCAAGCCGGCCTCCCCCGACAGGCTGCAGGCGTCGATCGGCAACGCCCTCAAGGTCGAAGCGCTCGAAGGCGAAGTGAAGCGCTCGTCACGACAGCGTGGCGGCCATCTGACATTCAAGGACATGATCACCCACAGTCCGGCGATGGATCGGGTGATCCGGCTCGGCCGCAAGGCGGCGGCGTCCAACATTCCGATCCTGATCGAAGGTGAATCCGGCGTCGGCAAGGAACTGGTGGCGCGCGCCGTCCAGGGCAGCGGCGACCGCCGCTCGAAACCCTTCGTCACCGTCAATTGCGGCGCCATCCCCGACAATCTGGTCGAATCGATCCTGTTCGGGCACGAGAAGGGCTCGTTCACCGGCGCCACCGAAAAACATACCGGCAAGTTCGTCGAAGCGCACACCGGCACGCTGTTCCTTGACGAAATCGGCGACCTGCCGCTCGACGTGCAGGTCAAGCTGTTGCGCGCCGTGCAGGACGGCGAGGTCGATCCGGTCGGCGGGCGTTCGACCATCCGGGTCGACATCAGGCTGATCTCGGCAACCCATCGCAACCTGCTGCAGCAGGTCAAGGACGGCAAGTTCCGCGAGGATCTGTTCTATCGGTTGAACGTCTACCCGATCGTCGTGCCGCCATTGCGCGACCGTCGCGACGACATCCCCTATCTGGTCGAGCACTTCATGGAGAAGGTGGCGCCCGCCGATCCGCGCCACCGCCTGCGGGGCATCTCGGCTGCGGCGCTTGCCATGCTGCAGGCCTATGACTGGCCGGGCAACATAAGGCAGCTCGAAAATGCCGTCTTCCGGGCTTCGGTGCTTGCCGACGGCGACATGCTGACCGAAGAAGAATTCCCGCAGATCCGGGCGCAAGTCGAGGGCACGGTCAATCTCGATTCGGGTATCGCCTTGCCAGCTCCAGGATGGCCAGCTTCAGGGGGGCCAACTCCAGGGTGGCCAGTTTCCGGAGTGGCTTCGGGCAGCCAGCCGCGCGACAACATATCGGCCGCTGGCGGCATCGCAGCCGCCGACGCCGATGCACCAGCCAAGCCTCGTTTCGGCACGCTGCGGGCGCTCGACGAGCGCGGCAATGTGCGTGCGCTGGCCGACGTCGAACTCGAAATGATCAAGCTCGCCATCGATCACTATAGCGGCCAGATGAGCGAAGTCGCCCGCCGCCTCGGCATCGGCCGGTCGACGCTCTACCGCAAGCTCAAGGAATACGGCATCGACCCGGAAACCGGCCGCGTTGAACGGCTTGCTTCCTGAGTCACAGGGCCAAGCCGGTTCTCATCCGGACATCCATTCGAAGCAAGCACGCCTCGAAACGAGGTATTCGCCGCTGTGTTCACGTATTAAGGCGGACGGTAACAGATCGTGTTTCGAGCTGGCGCCAAAACATGATCTAAACCAGCGGTTTACCAAGATATCCTGCGCAATATTTTTGGCGGGATATCGCCACCGTGTTACCGCATTTCGGCTTCAATAAGCGATGATTAACCATTAGGATCGATATTCGGATGCACACACCACGCATCCGTTTGGTCAAATCCGGGGACAAAACGGCAGCCTGCAAGGCCTTTTGATTTGAACAGAATCGAACGACACGAAAACGGGCGGCATTATCACATGAGCGTCTGGCCGAGATGGCTGGCAGCGGTGATTGTTGCTGTCGGGTTCCTTGCAGCAGCGGCAACCGGCGCCCGCGCCGAGACACGTTCGCTGAAGCTCTATCATCTCCACACGCATGAAAAGGCGGAGATCGTCTACAAGCGCAATGGCCGCTACGACCAGGCGGGCCTGCGAAAGATCAACATCATCCTGCGCGACTGGCGCCGCAACGAGCCGACCAAGATGGATCCGCGCCTGCTGGACCTGGTCTGGGAAGCGTATCGGGAGAGCGGCGCCACCGATTACATCCAGGTCGTCTGCGGCTATCGTTCGCCGGCCACGAATTCGATGCTGCGCAGCCGCAGCAGGGGCGTCGCCGAAAAAAGCCAGCACATGCTCGGCAGGGCGATGGATTTCTATATTCCCGGCGTGCCGCTGAAGAAGCTGCGCGACGTCGGCCTCAGGATGCAGGGCGGCGGCGTCGGCTACTATCCCAGCTCCGGCTCGCCCTTCGTGCATATGGATGTCGGCAATGTACGCCACTGGCCCGGCATCAGCCGCCAGGAACTGGCGCGCGTGTTCCCCAACGGCAAGACGCTGCATGTGCCGAGCGACGGCAAGCCGCTGCCTGGCTATCAACAGGCGCTCGCCTCCTACAAAGCCCGCAAGGGCGCCGGCGCGCCGGCCATTGAACTCGCCAGCGCAAGCGGCGGTGCCAAAAAATCCCGTGGGTTCCTGGCAGCCCTCTTCGGCGGTGGCGACGACGAGGCGGACGACAGCGCCGACGTGGCGATGGCCGAGCCGGCGCCAAAGCCCCGTAACGTGAAGCCGGCGCCGTCCGCCAAGAGCAGCAACCTGCCTGGCATTGCCATCGTGGCGCCTCAGGATGCCAAGCGCGCTCAGATTCCGGAAGTCGCCGATGCTCCGGCGCCTGCGCCTGAACCGGAGAACGACACGCCGGAGACGATCATCGCGGCATTGCCTGCCCGCAGCATCCCGCTGCCGGATTTTGCTCCGCGTCCGAAGACCGACGTCGGCGCCCAGCCGCCTGAAAACGTTCCGTTCGGCGTGGCGGATGCGGCTGGATCGACTGAACAGGCAGTGGCGACCGCGCAAGCGCCGGCAAGCGTGACGCCGGCCAGTGTGGCACCGGCAAATGTTCCGTTCGGCATAGCAGACCCGTCTGCTGCGGCCGGCCCGGTGCAGGTCGCGGCAAGCAACATTCCCGTGCCGAGCTGGCGGCCCGATCATTCGCTGCCGGCCGATCTTTCGCCGGCGGGTCTTGCGCCGCAGGACAAGCAAGTGTTGCTGGCGCTGGCGAGTGCGGCCGAGCGGAGCAACACCGCCACCGACGCATTCTCGGTATTGCCGTCGGCGCGGCCCGACAGTTCCCAGCCCGACGAGGTCAAGGCCGTTCTGGAACGGGTCAGCGCGACCGACGAATACAAGGTCGCGTCGCTTTCCGAGCAAGCATCGGTGTTCGAGGAACCGGCGAGCGACGATGGGGCATCGAGCGACGGGGCATCGCCGCGCGAGGCCATCGTTGCCCGCCCGGCAGGTTCTGATCCGGCGGCCGTCATCGGAGCGGGCGTGAAGACCACACGCAAGGAACCCAGGGCCACCGCCCGCGACCTGAAGCCCGGCCCCAAGCCGGTGGTGGTCGCCGCCGCGCCGCAGGCCGCCCGGTGGGCGCTGCACAGCGGTGAGTATGTCGCAACCGTTTCAGATGCGACAACGGCGCCGCGCTACGCCTACGACTTCGTCCGTACGGCACCGAGCGAGGTCTATACGATAGGTTTCCAGCCGGGCAACGAGATGGCCGACGCAAACCGGTTCACCGGCAAGGCCGTCAAGTTCATGTCGGTGGCCCGCTTCAAGACCGAGTAGGCCGCGCTGGGCAAAATATCGTAAAGGCTGCGCTGGCACCCCGCGCGGCCTCCACCGCCGGCACTGGCTTCCTTCATCCAGGGATGCTAACCAGCGGTAGGCATTCTCCCGCTTCGTCTAATGGTAGGACAGCGCCCTTTGAAGGCGTGAATCGTGGTTCGAGCCCATGAGCGGGAACCAGCCGGCGAACCAGATCGGCGGCGGCTTTTTGATGCAGAAGATGCTAGCGCCCGAGCTTGCTTGCCGCGCGCGCCAAGGCTTCGATCTCGTCCCATTTGCCGGCCTTGACCAGATCGTCCGGCGCCACCCAGGAACCGCCGACGCAGATGACGTTGGGCAGGCTGAGATAGTCGGCGGCGTTCTTGCCGGTGATACCGCCGGTCGGGCAGAATTTCACGTCGGCAAGCGGCGAGGCGAAAGCCTTGAGCGAAGCGATGCCGCCCGACTGTTCGGCCGGGAAGAATTTCAGGAAGCGCAGGCCGGCTTCGCGGGCGGCCATGACCTCTCCCGGCGTGATGGCGCCGGGCAGCAACGGCACGTCGCTGTCCTTGGCTGCCGCGAGAAGCTCGCGGGTGATGCCGGGGCTGACGATGAACTTCGAACCGGCGGCCGCCGCCTCGCCGAACTGGCAGGCGTCCAGGATGGTGCCGGCGCCGACGACCGCGTCTTCGACCTCGCCTGCCACCCGGCGGATCGCCTCCAGCGCGTCGGCGGTGCGCAGCGTGATCTCGATCACCGGCAGGCCACCGCTGGCCAGCGCCCGGGCCAGCGGCACCGCGTCGGCGGGATTGGCGATCTTCAGCACCGGTATGACCGGCTGGCCGTTGAGGAGCGACAGGAGCTTTTCGGTCGTGCTGGGCATTCGTCGTCTCTCCTCTGTTGATCAAGTCGACCGGTTAGCAGAAGGCGGTTTTTCTGTCCACGAAACGCGGCGTGTCGCGATGTCACGCGTGGTGTTCGAAACCTTCCGCGATCAGACCGCTCCCGGCTCTGCCTTGATCCGGCTGTCGTGAGCGTTTAGTGGCTTGGTGATGACACTTCACAGCCAAGCCTTCCGTGTTGCCGCGCTTTACCGCTTCGCTCGGCTCGACACCTTCGAGGCGCTGCGCGCGCCGCTTGCCGCCTTCTGCTGCGCACGCGGCATCAAAGGCACGCTGCTGTTGGCGCGTGAGGGCATCAACGGCACGGTCGCCGGCAGTGAAACGGCAATCGCCGCGCTCATCGATCATCTCGAATCCATCGACGGTCTCGCCGGCCTCGAGATCAAATACAGCAGCGCCGCAACGATGCCGTTCCACCGCATGAAGGTGCGGTTGAAGCGCGAGATCGTCACCATGGGCGTGGACAATATCGATCCGGCGGCAGGTGCAGGCACCTATGTTGCGCCGGCCGACTGGAATGCACTGATCTCGGATACGGGTACCATCGTCATCGACACGCGCAACGCCTACGAGGTGTCGCTCGGCACCTTCAAGGGCGCTGTCGATCCTACCACCAACAGCTTCCGCGAATTCCCGGCCTGGGTCGAGCAGCATCGGCATGAGTTCGACGGGCGCAAGGTCGCCATGTTCTGCACCGGCGGCATACGCTGCGAGAAGGCGACCGCCTATGTGAAGTCGCTCGGTTTGGAGGATGTGTTCCACCTCAAGGGCGGCATTCTGAAATATCTCGAGGACGTGCCCGCCGAACAGAGCCTGTGGCAAGGCGAATGCTTCGTCTTCGACGAGCGCGTTTCGGTATCGCACGGGCTGCTCGAAGGCGAGGCCGAACTCTGCCGCGCCTGTCGGCATCCGCTAGCCGCAGAAGACCGGCTGTCGCCGCAATATGCCACCGGCGTTTCATGCCCGCATTGCTTCGATGCCCGCTCGGACGAAGATCGCGCCCGCTACGCCGAGCGCCAGCACCAGGTCGAGCTGGCGCAAGCACGCGGCGACCGCCACATCGGAATAGCTTCACGTTAAGCAACTTCACGTTAAGCAACAGCGAAGCGATCGATGACCCACAGCCATGTCCCGTCGTTCTGCCGGCGCGCCACCTCGGTGGTGATGGTGCCGTCGGGAAGCCGGGTCGAGGTGAGCGCCAGGTCGCCATTGACGACAGCCGGGCGCTGATCTCCGGACTGAAATTTTCGGCCGGTTGCGGTGATCTCCGCGAACAGCGCCCGGATGGCTTCGCGGCCGAACGTCAGTTGTCCGCCACCGCTGTCGATGACGGCATGCTGCTCGAAAAGCGCGGCCATGCCGTCAATGTCTCCGACCCACTGCCGCGAAATCAGCAGGCGCTCCAGCTCCTGGGGGTCGCGTGCCGGCTGGCGGTCTGTCTCATCGGTCATGCCAGGCTCCTCCCAAGCGACATGCCGCGACATTACTCGAAGTCGAAGCTGGTTTCGACACGTCCGATGTCCACAGCGCCGCGCGTTTTTTGACGCGGATGGAGGCTGCAGCACTATAATTTCCGCGTGAAATCCCAGCAGATGTCGGTGCGACGTCATGCGTGGCAGCGGGCAAAAGGATGCGCCGCGTCATTGTAATGTCAAACTGCGGGACCTAGGTCTTCGACGTGCAAACCCTGCCCGCGCGCCTTTGGCCGGGCCAATTCTGGAGGCATTGATGTTCGATCCCAAGAAGCTCCTCGACGATCTGCTCGGCTCGCAAGTTCCCGGCACCGGATCGACCGTCCGCGACAAGGCCGGGCAGGCGGTGCAGATGGCCAAGGACAATCCGCTTGCCGCCGGTGCGCTGGCCGCGGTGCTGCTCGGAACCGGCCCCGGCCGCCAGGTCACCGGTGCGGCGGTGAAGCTTGGTGGGTTGGCTGCGATCGGTGGCCTCGCCTACAAGGCCTACCAGAACTACAAGAACGGCAACGCGCCGGCCGAGACGCAAGCTGCAGGCGAACCGGAATTGCTGCCGCCGCCGGCCGATACCGCCTTCCATCCGTCGCAAGCGCCGCAGGGCGAAGACGAATTCACGCTGACGCTGGTCAGGGCGATGATCTCGGCGGCGAAGGCCGACGGTCACGTCGATGACGAAGAGCGGCAGAAGATCGCCGGCAAGCTCAGCCTCGCCGGCGTCGGCGCCGAAGCGGAGAAATTCCTGATGTCGGAACTGGAGGCGCCGCTCGATCTGGATGTGCTGATCGCCGGGGCCAAGACCGATGCGCAAAAGCTGGAACTCTACACCGCGTCGCGTCTTGCCATCGATCCGGACACGCGGGCCGAACGCGGCTATCTCGACCTGCTTGCCGGCCGTCTCGGCCTGCCGGATGCGCTGGTCGACCATGTCGAGGCGACGGTGACGGCGGCGAAGGTGCCGGCAGCGGGCAGCACGGGCAAGCCGGTCGCAGGCTCGCGCTGGTAGCTCGAAGAGGAAGCCTCGGAGCTCGGCGCCGTTGGCGTTAGCTTCTCGCTAATCCGGTGGGCGCATGATTTCAGCCAGTCGGATCGGCTTTCCTCCTCCCAAGCCCGGTTCGGATCAGGGGCGGTCGCTAATGGCCGCCCTTTTTGTGAGCACAGGCTTTGGGCCGGCTTGCCATGGTTCCCGTCATTTGCGATGCCTCGTCCCTTTCAGGGAGTACAGCCATGACCGACTCTAAAACCGCCATCGTAACCGGCGCCGGCACGGGCATCGGCAAAAGCGTCGCCACAGCGCTGCTCAAGGCCGGCTGGAATACGGTCTTCTGCGGTCGCCGCAAGCCGGTGCTGGAGGATGCGATCGCCGCGGCCGGGCCGACGCAGGCCAAGGCATTGGCCTTCGCCTGCGACATCAGCAAGGCCGATCAGGTCGACGATCTGTTCGAGACGGTGGCTGCGGCTTTCGGGCGCGTCGACCTGCTCTTCAACAATGCCGGCACGAGCTACAAATTGACGTTGATCGACGACATCCCGGTCGACGTGTGGAACGACATCGTCGGGGTCAATCTCACCGGCTCGTTCCTGTGTGCTCGCGCCGCGTTCGGCGCCATGCGCAGGCAGCAGCCGATGGGCGGCCGCATCATCAACAACGGCTCGGTATCGGCCTATGCGCCACGGCCGGGCTCGGTGCCCTATACGGCGACCAAGCACGCCATCACCGGGCTGACCAAGACGCTGGCGCTGGACGGCAGGCCCTTCGACATTGCTTGCGGCCAGATCGACATCGGCAACGCGCTGACCGACATGGCGCAGGCGATGACGGTCGGCGTGCCGCAAGCCAACGGCACCATTGCCGCCGAAGCGGTGATGGATGTCGAGCGCGTCGCCGATGCCGTCCTCCATATGGCCAGCCTGCCGCTCGACGCCAACGTGCTGTTCATGACCGTGATGGCGACGAAGATGCCGTTTGTCGGGCGAGGGTAGGCAACCGGTCCAGGTAGTATACATGTCGTTGTCCCAAAACCGCTGCGCACTTTTGGGCGACATGCACTAGACTAGGCCGTAAACTCATAAATGCGGAATGACCGGGATAGGTGGAAAGCGGGCTTGGGATTTGTGGAAAGCGCTCATGGCGTATGTCATGCTAGAACTGCAGTCATAGAGAATGGTTCATGCATGAATTGGGAACAGATAGCATCGGATTTCGCTTGGGACGGCTCCTGGCGAGACATCTACGTTCTGAACACGTCTGAGGCAGATTGGCAGGTCGTCTGGGACATCCTCCTCGAATGGACCCCGCCTGCTAGTTTCAGTGTCTCCGGCAAGATCGAGTCGATGCCATTGGGCGTCGAAGCGGCCCTGGAATGCGAAACAGGCAGCTTACTGTCTTTTTACGTCGGGCCAATCCAGCTTGCATGTCACTTCTTCAGCGCTGTCGAAATTGAGTTCGACTTCGATCCAAGGCAAGTCAGCGGAAAAACCGAGGTTGAGAAGCTTGACCGCTTTATGCGATTGCTCGGTGACGCTACTGGGAAGCAGATAATTCTCACGCAGGAAAATGATCAAGAGGCTATCATCGCCCGCTACTCTCCCGATCTTGAGAGTGTGGTCTGGACGTCACTTTCATAGCCAAATGTCTGCCTCCGCAGCGGACTTGATCAAAGATTTGCCTGAAGGTGCGATGCTGCTCGCCGACAAGGGCTACGATGCCAACGCATTGCGCACTGCCATCACGGACCAGAACACTTGGGCCAATATCCCGCCCAAAGCCTATCGCAAGGCCCCGATCTGCTTCAGCCCTTCCTATACAAAGCCCGTAACCTGATCGAGCGCTTCTTCAACAAAGCCAAACAGTTCCGTCGCATCGCGACGCGCTACGACAAGCTGGCTGAGAACTTTCTTGCCGCCCTAAAACTCGTCGCAATCCGCATCTGGCCACGTAGCTATGAGTCTACGTCCTAGGGCCGCGTGACCGGAAGCGGCACGCCGGGAAGGAACAGCGAAATCGGGCGGATTTCGTAGACGGCGGTCGGATTGACGCGGCGAAGGTCGCGCGCAATGTCGATGGCGGCGTCACGGTTGGCGCAGTCGACGACATAGAGCCCCAGCAATTGTTCCTTGGTCTCGGCGAAGGGGCCGTCGATAACCATTCCGGTGCCTGGCCCGCGCAAGGTGCAGGCGTCTTGTGTCGCGCCGAGCCGGGCCGCCGGCCCAAGGGTGCCTTGCCGGTAGAGCCGATCGTTGATCTGGAGAAGATCGGTCATCAGCGCCGCATCCTGCTCAGGCGTCAGTGCCGTGATCGCTTCTTCCTCGTGATAGGCAAGAATGGCATAGAACATCTGGCGTCTCCTTTCGTCGTCCTCACTTCGCCAGGAACGCCTCGATCCGCTCCAGCGCGCGCAGGATGTTCTCTTCGGAATTCGCGTAGGACAGCCTGACATAGCCTTCGCCGAGAATGCCGAAATCGGGGCCGCCGATCAGCGCCACGCCGGCATCCTCGAGCAGAGCCGAGGCGAGCTTCTTGGCCTTCCAGCCGGTCTTGGAAACATTGGGGAAGGCATAGAAGGCGCCTTTCGGCGTGATGCATGAAACGCCCGGCAAGGCATTCAACCCCTCGACCACGACCTTCCTGCGGCGGTCGAAGGCGCGCATCATCTTGTCGACGTCGTCCTGCGGGCCGTCGATGGCGGCTATGCCGGCATACTGGCTCGGCGCGTTGACGCAGGACCAGCAATTGACCGCCAGCTTGCGCACCTTGTCGTAGAGATGCGCGCCCTTGTCGCCATTCGGCCAGATCGACCAGCCCATGCGCCAACCGGTCATCGCCCAGGTCTTCGACCAGCCGTTGAGCACGATCAGCCGGTCGCGGATTTCGGGGAAGGCGAGCAGCGAGCAGTGCGTCTCGCCGTCATAGGTCATCACGTCGTAGATCTCGTCGGAGAGGATGGCGACGTCCGGGTGCGCTTGCAGCCCCCTGACCAGCTTTTCGATCTCGGCGCGAGGCGTGACGCCGCCGGTCGGATTGGCGGGCGAGTTGAGGATCAGCAGCCTGGTCTTCGGGGTGATCAGCGCCAAGGTCTCCGCAGCCGAAAAGGCAAAGCCGTTCTCCTCGCGCATCGGCACCGGGATGGGGGCAGCACCGGTGAACTCGATCATCGAGCGGTAGATCGGAAAGCCGGGATCGGGATAGAGAATTTCGGCGTCCGGCTCGCCGAACATCAGGATGGCCGCGAACATGGTCGGCTTGCCGCCGGGCAGGATCATCACCGCTTCGGGCGAGACTTCGACGCCGGTAGTGGCCAGCGTGCGGCGGACCACCGCTTCGCGCGTCGCCAGCAGGCCGTTGGCCGGCGTATAGCCGTGATGGCCGTCGCGCAGCGCCTTGATCGCCGCTTCTACAATGTGCTGCGGCGTCTTGAAGTCGGGTTGGCCGATGCCGAGATTGACGATATCGCGGCCCTGATGGGCGAGTGCCGTGGCACGAGCCAGCACCGCGAAGGCATTTTCCTCGCCGAGACGATCGAAGGCCGAAATCGTGTGGAGCATTTTTCCCGTCCGTGTGGTTCTTTCAGCGAGCGTGCGTTTTTGTGAGCGTCCTCTCGCAAAAGTCAAACGGATTGGAGCGTTCAGTGTCGGAAAATCTCAAGAATTGGCAAGCGCGCCCACGGCCCGAACGCAAGGTGCTGGAGGGCCGCACTGTCCGGCTTGAACCGCTGAGTGCGAAAAAGCACGGGGACGGCCTGTATGAGGCTTCGTCCGTTCCTGACATCGGTGGCCGCTTCGCCTGGCTGCCCGACTATCCGCCGGAGACCCGCGCCGCCTTCCAGCCGTGGCTGGACAAGGTCGAAGCCAGCGAGGATCCCCTGTTCTTCACCGTCATCGACAAGGCCAGCGGCAAGGTCGCCGGGCGGCAGACGCTGATGCGCATCGACGCCGCCTACGGCGTCATTGAGATCGGCAACATCTATTGGGGCCCGCCGATCTCGCGAAAGCCGGCGGCGACGGAAGCGCAGTTCCTGTTCATGAAGTACGTCTTCGACGAGCTTGGCTACCGCCGCTACGAATGGAAATGCAATAACCGCAACGAGCCGTCGAAGCGCGCGGCGGAACGTTTCGGCTTCAAGTTCGAAGGCATTTTCCGTCAGCATCTTGTGGTCAAGGGCGAAAACCGCGATACCGCGTGGTATTCGATCATCGACAAGGAATGGCCTGATCTGCGCAGAGCCTATGAGGCGTGGCTAGATCCGGCTAATTTCGACAGCGATGGCCAGCAGAGGCGGCGGCTCGAGGATTTTCGCGCTGAGTTCGGCGCCTGACCATGATCCCGAAAAGTGGACGCCGGTTTTCGGATAAGATCATGGTCGAACAAGAAGACAGAGCCTCCATCCCGAGTCTGCCGGGATGGATCAGGCTCTAGCAGGGGCTATAGATGGCGCATACCCACGACCACGCTTCGCAGGGCCACGACCACAGCCATGGCGCAGGTCATGTGCACGGCTCGACCGACAAGAAGCGCGTGCTGATCGCGGCATGCCTGACCGCCGGCTTCATGGTCGTCGAAGCACTTGGCGGTCTCTTGACGGGATCGCTTGCGCTGCTGGCGGATGCCGGCCACATGCTTGCCGATTGCGTTGCGCTCGGGCTTGCCTGGTATGCCTTCCATCTTGCGGGCCGGCCGGCAACCGTGCGCCTCACCTATGGTTTCGGCCGGGTCAAGACACTGGTCGCCTACACCAACGGCATCGCCATCTTCGCCATCGCGCTGTGGATCGTCTATGAGGCCTGGGGGCGTTTGCTGACGCCTGAGCCCGTGCTCGGCGGGCCGATGCTGGTCGTTGCCATCGCCGGCCTTGCGGTCAATATCGGCTCGTTCTACGTGCTGCACGGCGGCGACCGCGGCAGCCTGAACATGCGTGGCGCCATCCTGCACGTTCTCGGGGACCTGCTAGGCTCGGCCGCGGCGATCGTGGCGGCGCTGGTGATCCTGGCGACGGGCTGGACGCCCATCGATCCGATCCTGTCGGTGCTTGTCGCGCTGCTGATCCTGTCCACGGCCTGGTCGCTGATGCGCGAAGCCGCCCACGTCCTGCTCGAAGGCGTGCCGGCAAGCCTCGACCGCGACCTGATCGCCAGGGACATCGAGGCGACAGTCAAGGGCGTGCGCGAGGTGCATCACATGCATGTCTGGTCGCTCGACGGCTCCAGCAACATGGCGACATTGCATGCCTGCCTTAATGACGGCGTCGATGCGCATATGGCGGTCAGCGCGATCAAGAAGCGGCTTGCGCAGGAACATGGCATAGCCCATGCCACGGTCGAACCGGAATTCGGCCGATGTGCCGACAGCCATGAGCATGATGACGAGCACGAGCATGCGCATGACACGGCATCGCACCGCGGCCATTATCACTGACTTCGGGAGTTCCTGGCATTGGCAACGATCGACATGAACTCTCGCCACCCTGGCGCCGCGTGATGGACCGCGACACCCGCAATGCGGCGATCGGCGCCGCCTGGGTTTTGCTGCTGTTCGGCATCGCAGCCTATTATCTTCCAACAGTGATGCTGGCGGTCGGCAAGGTCTCGACGGTTCTTGCCGGCGTCGTCGCGGCGATCTTCATGGTGGCAATCTTCGTCGTGTTCTGGCTGCGTAGCCGCAGCCAGCGCAAAAAGGGAAAGTGACATGCGCATTCTGATTACCGGCGCGGCAGGCATGGTCGGCCGCAAACTCATCGCCAGGTTGGCCAAGGACGGGACGCTCGGCGGCCGCAAGATCGCCGCGCTCGACCTTCACGACATCGTGCCGCCGCAAGCGCCGGTGCTCGAAGGTGTCAGCATTACCCTCCACACCGGCGACCTTGCCGCACCGGGAGCGACGGCAAATCTGGTCGCGCCGCGCCCCGACGTGATCTTCCATCTCGCCGGCGTGGTGTCGGGTGAGGCGGAGGCCAATTTCGATCTCGGCTATCGCGTCAATCTCGACGGCACAAGGGCGCTGTTCGATGCCATCCGCTTGGCCGCCTATACGCCACGCGTCGTCTTCACCTCGTCGATCGCCGTGTTCGGCGCACCGTTTCCCGACATCATTCCGGACGAGTTCCACCCGACGCCGCTGACCTCCTACGGCACGCAGAAGCTGATCGGCGAGGCGCTGCTTGCCGACTATACGCGCCGCGGTTTCTTCGACGGCATCGGCATCAGGCTGCCGACCATCTGCGTCAGGCCGGGAAAGCCGAACAAGGCGGCCTCAGGGTTCTTCTCCGGTATCATCCGCGAGCCGCTGAGCGGCCATGAAGCGATCCTGCCGGTGCCGCGCTCGGTTGTCCACACACACGCCAGCCCGCGTTCGGCGGTGAATTTCCTGATCCATGCGGCTCAGATCGACGGCAGTGCGGTCGGCCCGCGCCGCAACCTGACGATGCCGGGCGTCGCCGTCAGCGTCGGCGAACAGATCGAAGCGCTGGAACGTGTCGCCGGCGCCAAGGCGGCCAAACTGATCCGCGAGGAGCCCGACGAGACGATCTGGGCGATCGTCAAGGGCTGGCCGACGCGCTTCGAGGCGCGGCGCTCGAGGGAGCTTGGCTTTGCCGCCGAAACGAGCTTCGACGAGATCATCCGCGTCCATATCGAAGACGAGTTGGGGGGCAATATCCCTAGTTAAAGCGCCCCGATCGGACGCAACGAGGTCAGGCGCCAGTCAGGCTGGCCGAGAGCAGCAGCAGGCCGAAAAGGAAGACGAAGGCGGCGCCGCCGATCTCGACGAAGGAATGGATGCGGTTGCCCATGCGGCCGTCGCCGGCGAAATACACCGCCCAGTTCTTCGCGGTCACCGCAAGAGTCGCCAGAGCCGAGACGGTGATTGCGGTGCCGAGCGCCATGGCCAGCACCGAAAGGATGCCGCCGAACCACAGCCCATTCAGCAAGGCGAAGCTCAGCACGATCAGCGCGCCTGAACAGGGGCGGATACCGACGGCAGCCACCGCCGACCAGGCCGTGCGCCAATCGAAGCGATCGCCGGAAAGCAGCACCGGGTCGGGCGCATGCGAGTGTCCGCAGGTGTCGCAGACCTCGCCCGCCGCGTGGCTGTGGTGATCGTGCGCAGCATGGGCGTGGTCGTGGGCGCTGTGATCGTGATGGTCATGCGCATGGTCGTGATCGTCATGCGCATCAAGCGCGTGGGAATGTGCCGCATGGGCATGCGCGGAATGCGCATGGCCGGCATGTGAATGGCCGGCATGGGCAGCCGAGAGGCTGTAGCCCGGATTTGCGCCGAACAGGCGAAGGATGGCCGGGCCTGCCTTGCGCCACAGCAGCCAGGCGCCGAACAGAGTGACGAAGACATAGCTCATGATTTCGAGGAACCATGCGGCGTCTGTCATCGAGACAGCAGTGCCGCGCAGCAAGAAATAGGCGACCAGCATCACCACGATCGCGGTCAGCGCCTGCAGCAGGGCCGAGACGAAGGACAGCATGATGCCGCGCCGGAGCGCCACTTCATTGGCCACCATGTAGGACGAGATCACCGCCTTGCCGTGACCGGGGCCGGCGGCGTGGAAAATGCCATAGGCAAAGGACAGGCCGATGAGCAGCCACAACTTGCTACCGTCCTGGCGCATCGCCTTCATTGCGCCGGCAAGCGCATGATAGAATTCCTGCTGGCGCAGATTGATCCACATCAGGATGTGGGCGAACGGGCCGGTGGCGGTTGGAGCCATGCCGTCATTGGTGCCGATGCCGAGCGAGCTCTGGGCGTGGGCGGAGCCGAGGAAGTGCGTCATCACAAAGGCGACGGCCAGAAGGCCGATGGCCAAACGCAGGGACGGTTTCGTCACTGGATCTATCCTTCCGGCTGACAGGTCAGTTCGAGCTTGGTGGCGAAGATCTTGCTCATGTCGGTGCCCGTCGGATCATTGAAGAAGGCATCGGTCAGGGTCTTCTGGTTCTCGGCGATCGCCTCGTCCGGGTTTGGGCGGACAACCTTGCTGGTGCAGGTCGGCGGCAACCCATCGACCTGCAGATTAGCATCCTCGGTGAAATCGATCGCGGTGTAGAAGGTCGGGTCGTAGACGCCGATATCTATCTTGCCGCTCAGTTTGATCGGCACCTTCGGTTCAGATTCAAACAGGATGATCAACTGGTCATTGTCGAAATTGGCCATCAAATGCGGCGGCGGAGTCATTGCCACGTCCTTGCCGTCGACGGTGACGAGCTGGAAATAGTTGAATTCGGCAAGCGAGGCATGGACGGTATCGGCGACATCCTTCAGCTCCTTGTCGTCGAGTTTCAGGTCGGAATTCTTGTCGAACTCCATCATCACCGTGCTCGAAAACAAATCATCGAAGCGCCAGACATGGCGCAATGCCTTCACAGTTTGGTGATCCGGGCCGAGGACCACTTCGAGGCGGGCTTCAGCGAAGACGTGGGGATGCACCTCAGCCGGTCCGACGGCGGCAAACGTCGCGGTCAAGGCCGAAGCCAGCATCATTGCTTGCCGTTTCAGGTGCATTCTCGGTCGCGATTCAATCGGCTTCGGTGAATTGCCGACAGTTACCAGAAAGCGGGCGAAAATGGGACCGCAACGCGGCTGAAAGCTCATGCGTTGTCCAGCGCCTTGAACCACTGCACCAGGAAGTCGACGAAAACGCGAACTTTTGCAGGCAGATAGCGCCGGTGCGGATAGACGGCAAAAATGCCGCCGCCGGGCAGAATGCGGTCATCCAGCGCAGTCACCAGCTTGCCGCTTTCGATGTCGGGCGCGGCGATGAAATCCGGCAGGATGGAAAATCCCAATCCAGCCACGGCGGCCGCCCTCGCCGCCATCGGGCTGTTGACCTCGATCGGGCCAGAGACCGAAACACTCACCGTATCGGCACCGTCGCCCTTGAACGGCCAATTGGTCAGCCAGCGGCCGTTGGTGTCGATGATGCAGGGCACGCGGGCAAGGTCTTGCGCCCTGACCGGCATGCCGTGCTTGGCGATCAGTTCGGGAGACGCGCAAAGCCGTACCGA
The DNA here is from genome assembly GCF_040320365.1 of Mesorhizobium sp. M0701. Classification (NCBI taxonomy): domain Bacteria; kingdom Pseudomonadati; phylum Pseudomonadota; class Alphaproteobacteria; order Hyphomicrobiales; family Phyllobacteriaceae; genus Mesorhizobium; species Mesorhizobium sp. M0701. The sequence goes on along the minus strand of NZ_JAMYPO010000001.1, from coordinate 165,470 downwards.
AAATGGCGCCAGGCGCCTGGCGATCAGCGAGGAATTTTCCAGCCGCGAAATTCGCACCGCCAGATCGAAGCCCTCCTCGACCAGATCGACGAAACGGTCGTCGAGATGGATGTCGAGGACGATGTCGGGATGCTGCTTGGCGAAATCGATCAGCGACTGGCCGATCGGCGCGTCGGCAAACGTGCGCGGCGCCGACAGCTTGATCCTGCCGCGCACGTCGCCGGAGGATTCGCGCACCGCATCGGCAAGGCTGTCGACCTCGCGCACGATCTCCGAGGCGCGCCGGTAGTAGGTGTGGCCGGCCTCGGTCAGGGAGAACTGCCTGGTGGTCCGATTGAGCAGCAGCGCGCCGAGTTCGTCCTCCAGCTCGCGCACATATTTCGACAATAGCGCCTTGGAGCGGCCGATCTTGCGCGCCGCCGCCGAAAAGCCTTCGGCCTCGACGACATCGATGAAGGCACGCATGCGGGTCAGCGTATCCATGTCATGCGCCTCCTTGGTGGGCTGAAAGGATGCGGGCGGCGAGCGCAATCAACTGCCGGTCGCTGTTCTTCGGGCCGAGCAGCGAAAGACCGAACGGCGCCCCGCCGGTCTTGCCGAGCGGCAGCGTGATCTGCGGAAATCCCGACAGGCCGGAAAGGCAGAGCAGTCTCAGCGCCCGCTCGCGATAGGTCTGCAAATCGTCGAATGACGCGGCCTTGAGCGGCGCGGCGCCCGGAGCGGTCGGAAGCACAAGAACGCCGTCGTCGCCAAGCAGGCCGGCAAGCTCGAGGCGAAACGAAACGCGACGTTCCGTTTCGTGTTGCGCCGTTGCCGCGTCGACGGTCGCGCCGTGCTCGAAACGCTCCTTGACACCGGGCCCCAGCATGCGGTCGCCGCCGGCGATCCAGGCGCCGTGACTTTGCCAGGCTTCATAGCCTTGCAGCTTGCGGAAGCACCAATAGAGATCGTCGGTCGAATGCGACAGCGGGCCGACGCTGCGCGGTGCGCCCAGCACCGAAGCGACACTGCGGAGCATGGCGCGATATTCGTCGGCCTCGTGCGGGCCGAGCACGAGGCCGTCCAGCGCAGCGAGAGTGACGGGGCGTCTCAGTTCGTGGGAATGCGGATCGTCGCCGAGCAGCACCGTGCCGACCTTTTCGTAGATGACGATGTCCTTGGCGAACCAGCCGAACGTGTCCAGCGAAGGCGCCAGCGGCATGGTGCCGTCGAGCGGGATGCCGCCATGCGTCGTCCTGAGGCCGACCAGGCCGCAGAAGCTTGCCGGCGCACGGATCGAGCCGCCGGTGTCGGAGCCGGTGGCGATATCGGCGAGCCCGCCGGCAACTGCCGCGGCAGAACCGGAGGACGAGCCGCCGGTGACGCGATCGGGTGCCACCGGATTGACCGGCGACGGGAAATGCGCGTTCAGCCCCAGCAGGGAAAATGCGAGTTCGTCGGTCTGCGTCTTGCCGATGAAGCGGGCGCCCGAATCAAGCAGCGCCTGGACGGCCGGCGCGGTCGCCATGGCCGGTGAAGCGTCCCGGTATTTCTGCGGATTGCCGCAGCCGGTGCGGTAGCCGGCGACGTCGAAGATGTCCTTTACGGCAAGCCGCAAGCCGGCAAGCGGGCCGGATTTCGCATTGGCTACAGGGGTTTGATCAAGGTCGAGAAAAGCGTTCAGCGGGCCGCGAGTGCCTGTCATGCGTTCGATATCCGGATGTGCTTGCCGCAGCATTGTTCTTCTGGTTGCCGCAGCATTGTTCGATGCCACAAATTTTACAACCTGCCATACGATTTTTATTGATTGTGAAATCTTTCGATCTTATATCGCGCTTGCCCAAAGTCGCACGTGCCTGTGGGTGTCCGCCGATCCTCGAATGGTGAGGGTAATCGGTAAGGTAACTGGAGCCAACCCCTCCAGTCGGTTTAGCGGCCAACCGCCAACCGAGGACACCTTGAAGCAACGACGGTGCGGGCCTTTCTGGTGTTCTGCCGGTCGTCCAAAGACCGGGGTTACTGAAGAGGCACACCTTCATTGCCGGCAGTGCGGACGGGTCTCCCATCCAAGCCAAGGCAGACAAAGCGAACCGAGGCCGGGCAAGGCCAAGGTTCACCGCCGCGAGACGGCGCTTCATGGTTCCGGGGTCTCCACCGGCTGGTTCCATGGATTTCCGTCCCGCCTTTGTCCACCGCGTGTTCGCGAGGCCGAGAGCCCGCGTCCGCAAGCCTTTGTGCGCGCCGCAAGGCGCTGATGGAGAGACCCGATGGCTACCCAGCGCATCCTTGACTTTCTCGCCACCCGACGTCCGAACGGTCCGTGCCTCGTCGTCGACCTCGATGTCGTGCGCGACAATTTCCGCGCCTTCGAGAAGGCGCTTCCCGATTCCAAGATCTACTATGCGGTGAAAGCAAATCCGGCGCCGGAAATCCTGCGCCTGCTTGCTGCGATGGGCTCGTCCTTCGACACCGCTTCCGTTGCCGAAGTCGAGATGGCGATGGACGCCGGTGCGCCGGCGGACCGCATCTCCTTCGGCAACACCATCAAGAAGGAGCGCGACATCCAGCGCGCCTACCAGCTCGGCATCAAGCTGTTTGCGGTGGACTGCGTCGAGGAAGTCGAGAAGATCGCCCGCGTCGCTCCCGGCGCCCGCGTGTTCTGCCGCGTCCTGACCGACGGCGAGGGCGCCGAATGGCCGCTGTCGCGCAAGTTCGGCTGTGTGCCGGCGATGGCGGTCGACGTGCTGCGCCATGCCAGGGCGCTCGGCCTCGACGCCCATGGCGTGTCGTTCCATGTCGGCTCGCAGCAGACCGACCTGACCGCCTGGGATCGCGCGCTGGCCGACGCCAAGAAGGTATTCGCGACGCTGGCCGACGAAGGCATCGTGCTGAAGATGGTCAATATGGGCGGCGGCTTCCCGACCCGCTATCTCAGGGATGTGCCGGTGGCGCAGGCCTACGGCCAGGCGATCTTCTCGGCGCTCAGGAAGCATTTCGGCAACGCCATCCCCGAGACGATCATCGAGCCGGGCCGCGGCATGGTCGGCAATGCCGGCGTCATCAAGTCGGAGGTCGTGCTGATCTCGAAGAAGGCCGACAACGACAATGTGCGCTGGGTGTTCCTCGACATCGGCAAGTTCGGCGGTCTCGCCGAGACCATGGACGAGGCGATCCGCTATCCGATCGTCACCGCGCATGACGGCAGCGAGACCGCGCCTTGCGTGCTCGCCGGCCCGACCTGCGATTCGGCCGACGTGATGTATGAAAAGACGCCGTACCCGCTGCCCCTGTCGCTGACCATCGGCGACGAGGTGCTGATCGAGGGCACCGGTGCCTACACGACGACCTACGCCTCGGTCGCCTTCAACGGCTTCGAGCCTCTCCGATCCTACGTGATCTGAGGGCTCGCAAGAGTTGCTCAGATCATCCCCGGTGGGCGCCTGTCGCCCGCCCGGGCTCGCCTGTGGAACAATCCGCTTGTGAAGGATCGCGGAAATGAACATTGCAGATCTCATCGTTGAAGGCGTGGGAATCTCCCCCCTCGAGGGGGAGATGGCCGCGAAGCGGCCAGAGGGGGTCGGTTCGACTGGACTCGGCCTCCTGCCGCAGATGGAGGCCGGCGCTTCACGCGCGACAACCCCCTCTGTCGCCTTCGGCGACATCTCCCCCTCGAGGGGGGAGATTGCGGTCGTCGCCGAAACCGCCGCCGACGTCCCGGCGCGCGAGGCTTTGCTCGATCGCGCCATGGGGCCGAAGCGCCGGAAGAAGTCGTCGGAAAAGCTGCGGCGCGGCCGCCGGCCTTCGGAGGGCCTGGCCTTTGTCGCGCGCGACGCGTCGGGCACTGTTGCCGGCACGGTGCGGCTGTGGGACGTGGTGCTGGGCGAGGGCGGCAAGGCAGCGCTGCTGCTCGGCCCGCTTGCGGTCGACCCGGCGCTGAAAAATGCCGGCATCGGCTCGGCGCTGATGCGCCATGCGGTCACTGAGGCCGAGCGGCTTGGCCATGCGGCGATCCTGCTGGTCGGCGACGCGCCCTATTACGAGCGCTTCGGGTTTTCGGCCGCAAAGACCGGCTCGCTGGCCATGCCGGGGCCTTACGAGCGGCACCGCCTGCTGGCGCGGGAACTGGTTGTCGGCGCGCTCGACGGCGCGCAAGGCACGCTGAAGGCGGCCGGGCGCAAGCTGAAGGCGCAGCGGCTGCCGCTCGCTGCCTGATGGTTCGAAGCAAGCCGCCCGCCATCGTGCGGCGGCTTGTTTCACCTCAAGCGATCAGCCGATCAGCTGGCTGAGCGCCATGGCGACGCTCATGTCGCCTTCGACCTTTATCTTGCCGGACATGAAGGCCATGGTCGGGTTGAGATCGCCTGATATCAGCGAATCCAGATCGTCGAGCGACAGCTTTATGGTGCAGTCGGCCGGCCCGTCGATGGTCGAGACATCAGCGCCGTCGATGACGATGACACCGTCGCCGCCGGTATCGAATTTCACCGAGCGATCGAACCCGGCACTCGCCACGCGCGACCTGATCTTGTCGGCAATCTCCTGAACGCTCATGGCGGTTCTCCTCGTCTGCTTGCGTTTGTCGCGCGCCGGCGCTTCGACCTGGCCGAAGCCGCTTGCCTGGTTTTACAGCCACGGCCGCCGGCGCATATAGCTTCGTGTTGACGTTTACGTCAACGCAGTTCCCGAGATGAAGATGGGCTTTATCGCCGCAGCATCACGCGGGCATGGTTGCCGGTGCTGTCCTTCGCCAAATTCAGGGATGCGGTGCTGGTGCCGAGCATGAACGTGCAATCGGCGGCCGAGACCTTCCAGCGCGCCGGCGCCGAGGAATTGGCGGTGGTCGAGGATTTCACCGATCGCAAGGTGGTCGGTCTGCTGACCGAAGGCCACCTGATGCGGCGCTATGCCGAAGAACTCGACAAGGCGCGGCGCGATCTGTCGAGCGAGGGGTAGCCGCGTCCTGTCCCGATAGCGATGCGACACACATGTCGGCTGCTGAGTAAGGAGGGCTCACGTCAACGGCCCGCTAATCGCCGGCTCCGAAATCCGATTGCGCGGACTGTCTTCTTCCTTGTGGAGGAGTGTCTTGAAGAAGAGAGCGTCGGGAACCGCCTTGATTACTTTTGCGATCACGGCGGTCGCGAGCACGGCAAACGCTAGGCGACCGAGAAGCACGCTCGTAACATCAGCGCCAAGTGTGACAACGACCAACGTATCCTCAATGAGGCTATGGGCAAAACCCATGAACACGCAGGCAAGGAATATCTGACGCGGCTCGGCGCTAGGCGTGCGCGCCTCGCGGATCAGCAGTCCTGCGCCATAGGAAATCCCGAGAAACAGGCCAACAGCGGCGAAAGGTACCGTCTGCTTTTCAATGCCGGCGAGCCGAAAGAGCGGTGCAAGCCCTCTGTTCATCCACTCCAAAATGCCCGACATCTTGAGAAGCTCGATCACCCAGCTCAGCGCAAGCAGAACAACGAGCATGATGCCCAGGGTTTTGAGCGTACCCAGGAGAAAGCCGCCCCAGTCGGTGCTTTCATTCGTCGGCATCCACGCCGGCTTCACCGGTCCTGACAGCCATCCGGTCACGGTGAATATCTGATGCAGAAGGACAGCAAAGACCAAACCCCCGCCAATACGAAGCGCCGCGGTGACCAGGAAGCTCGGCCCGGCCCTCTGAATGATCCGTTGCTCGATCGGAATGGCATGTGCAAACAGCAAGAGAGCCGAAAGAACCGTCATGTCGGCAGTGCTGAGCGCCGAAACCGGAACCAAGGTGAATACGATCACAAGCGCGCCCCAGATCCCGACCAGCAATCCCGTCAGCCAGGCAAAGGCGAGTTCAGGTGGCAACCCCACCTGCAACATGAGCGGGGAGAAGAACGGAGAAATCGCCTGGATGACGCCAAGGTCCTGCAGCAGCCGCGTGGCAATCGCAACCGGAACGATCACGCGAACCAGTTCCCAATAGATTTCAAGCGTCTCCAATGTCTTGCGATAGAAGGCGGCGCAAATTGCCATCATGCTGCTCCATCATTCCTGGAGCCGTCTGAGTAGCGTGAGACGCTTCGCATTTGTGGTCAAAGTTTGCGATTCCGTGCAATAAAATTGCAACGCACCGACGATGAGCGCGACCGACATGGACAAGATCGACAGAAGGCTTCTCAACCTGCTCCAGGATGATGCCTCACGAACTAACGCCAAACTGGCGGGGTTAGTCGGGCTTTCCCCGTCGAGCTGCCTGCGCCGCATACGACGACTTAAGAAGAGCGGTGTCATCAGCCGCGTTGTCGCGCTTCTCGCACCGGCAAAGGCTGGCCGGGGCTTGAAGGCGATCGTCGCCGTCGAACTGGAGCGTCATGGTGAGCAGTATATGAGGGACTTTCTCGAGTTGGCCGCTCAGGAACCGGCAGTCACTCAGGCCTACAGTGTAAGCGGCGAAACCGACGCCGTCCTCATGCTCCGCCTGACGGATATGGAAGAGTTCGATGCGCTGTGCGAGCGACTGTTCCGAGACCGAAGCAACGTCGCGCGATACCACACGATGTTCGTGATCCGAACGGCCAAGGAAGTGACCGCAATTCCACTGTAGTGTTCGGGTTGCGATTGACCTGCCAGGCCGTGAATTCAGCGGCCCGGCGGAGAAACTCTACGAACATTTCTATATGCCGAAGGGGGTAGTGAAGGCAGCTTGGAGGCAACGCCTCGCGCACGCGAGGACAATCGCCAGCGCCGAATGTCGGAATTGGGCGCCAGCTCGACGCATTTCATGGCGCCTCCCTCACGCCCAGGCATGAAGCTGTCCTTGTTGGCTCAAGGAGAATTTGCATGCGTGGTCATTGCTTATGTGGCGCTATTGCCTTTGAAGTCGATGGCCCGGCACAGGCCTGCGTGGTCTGTCATTGTGAAAGTTGTCGGCGGCAATGTTCTGCGCCGATGACCTCCTATATTGGCGTCTTGAACGGCCAATGGCGATGGCTGGGCAAGCTACCGAAGGTATTCAACTCTTCTCCCGGTGTGGAAAGAACATTTTGCGATCACTGTGGCACGCCGCTGTCCTTCCGCTCAAAGAACATGTCTGATGTCATGCATTTTTTTGCGGCAGCGATGGAGGAGCCAGAAAAATTTGCACCTACGCTGCATGTCGCTTTTGAGGAGAAGCTCCCTTGGTTGAAACTCGCCGACAACCTGCCGACTCGTTTTGGGCCTGACTATACGAAAGACTAGGATCTGCTCGCATCGAGGTGGAAGCTGCGGACAGCATCCGGAAGCGAGATGATGCCTCCGTCCGTTCAAACGGCGGTCGAACATTATCGATCGCGGCTGCTCTCGACCTGCTTGAGCGGCAGCAGGTAGGCGATGATCTGCTGATCGCCGAGTGCTGGATCAAAGCCAATAATGTCGGAGGCGAAAAGGTCGTGGGCGGGGCGTCTCTCGAAGCCAAGGCTTTCATACAGCTTGTATGCAGACATCATGGACGAGGCAGTGTGAAGCGCAAGGCCGCCTGAGCCCTGCAGACGCGCTTGCATGACGCACCATTCGCAAAGCGCGCGGCCATATCCGCGGCCCTGTGACGAGGGAACAACCGCGAGAGTCCTGAGGCCTGCCAGCCCGGGCGGCCAGCCCATGCCGTCAAAGGCGGCATCGGCGTAGTAGGTGACCGTCCCGACGAGGCGTCCCTCGACTTCGAGCACCGCGACGCTGGCTTTCGCCCAACTGCTCCGCGACATCCCGCGCATCCTTGACGTAGGGCTCGAAGATGTGCGGTGCCAGAACGGGCCGTAACGATGCGAAAGCCTCTGAGACGAGCAACCCAATTCCATCCAGTTCCTGACGGCTTGCCAGGCGGACGCGTGGCTTGGATGCGATCTGCATGCATGTCCTCACTGCTCCAGTAATTCGACCGTAGGTAGGGCTCCCTCCGGCTGGCTGGACTTCGCCCGGCTTCGGCCGTCGGCCGTATCCCGCAGCGCGATTCACCCGGAGAGGTTCGCCTGCCACAATAATGACCGGCAGCAAGATTCCAATGGACCTGAGCCGTCGAGCCGCGACGACGAGTTAATCGGCGGAGCACCTCAAACTTTCGGTAACAGTTTGCTCATGCTTATGCGCTCCTCGACCTCGTATCCGCACTTTCGGTAGAACCCAAGAACCGTCGAATTGGAAGCGACAATTTGGAGGTTGATCTTTATGCAACCAAGGCCGGCGATGCGCCTTTCGGCCTCATGGATGAGGGCCTCGCCGATCCCTTTTTGGCGATGGGACTGCAAGGTAGCGATGCGCGATATCCACCCTCGATGGCCGTCATACCCGGCCATGATCGATCCGACGACCTGATCGGCCTCTATCGCCACCAAAAGTAGGTTCGGCTGATGCCTCAGCTTCTCGCGAAGCGGGAGCGATCGTAGTTGCGCGACATCTCGAGCCCAGACTATCCGGCTCTATAGTGGAGCGTTACGGCGACCCAGCAGCAGAGCGATGCCCAACGCCGGAAGCGTCGCCGTCGCGACGACGAGGAAGACGAATTGCAGGCCGGCCGACGCGGCGACCAAGCCGAGCGCCGGGCTGCCGAAGCCGAGCGCCACGTCGAGGAAGACGGTGTAGAGTCCCATGGCCAGGCCGCGGCTGCGTTGCGGAAGACGGCCTACGGCCTCGGCACCGAATCCGGGATACACCAGCGAGTAGCCAAGGCCAGTCAGGCCCGCTCCGATGGCGGCGAGAACAGGCCCGGGCGCAAGCCAGATCAGCGTCAGCCCTGCCGCCTCGACCGCCACGAAGATCACAGCGACGCGCGCGCCCCCCAACCTGTCAGGCAGGTGGCCGAAGCACAGCCTTGCCGCGATCAGCGACGCGGCATAAGTGGTGAAGGGAAGCCAGACCGGCTGCCAGCCGCGTTCGGCAAAGAGCAGCGCGCCAAAGGACAGGATCGCGCCGTAGCCAAGGCTGCTGAAAGCAGCTCCGACGCCGGGAAGCCAGACCGCTTGCGCCACGCTCGTCCATGACTGTCGCGCGGCGCTCGCGGCGAGGCTGGTGCCACGCATAGGCAGGATGGCAAGCAGCGTCGCAAGCGGCAGGCCGACCGTCGTGAGTGCGATCGCGGCGAAGCCGCTCGCCGCGTAAAGCGCAGATCCGATCGGCGCGCCTAGCGCGAGCGCCGCGAACATCGCCGTGCCCATCCAGGCTATGACCTTTCCGGAGTTCTGTCCGCCCGCAAGGGAGAGGCCCCAGGCGACGCCGCCTGTGATGATGAAGCTCTCAGACGCGCCCAGTACCGCCCGGCCGGCGAAGAGCGCCGATGCGGACGCTACCGGCCGGTCGAGCAATGCCAGCGAGCCGAGGTAAATGAACCCCGCCAGGACAGCGGCAATGAGGCCGACGACGACGGCCCGCTTGCCGCCGCGCCCATCGGCATAATTTCCGGCTCCAATGCGCGACAGCATCGAGGCGACGAACTGGCTACCCGTCACCAGCCCGACTGCGAAGGGGCCGAAGCCGAGCTGCTGGTGAAGATGCAGCGGCAGGACGGGTAGCGCCAAGCCGATCAGGAGGAAGCCGGCGAAGACAGCCGCCATGATTGGCACCAGTTCCGCCATCGCGCCATTTCGGTCAGAAGTCCGCGCCATTGTGGCCACCGATAACACTTTGACAGCCGGGCTGTTCCGATCAGTAACGTTCGTAGGTCACGCGCCAGCCTTCGGCCGGATTGTCCGGCGTCAGGACCAGTTTGTTGTCCGAGATTTCGAATTTGCGTTTCATGCTCTTCCCGACAAGGTTGCGGACCAAGGAGGACTCGATCGTGATGACGAAGGTCTTGTCCTGGTCGTTGATGGCGACCGGCCCGTAATAGGCTTCGTAGCCATTCGCCGTGTAAGGCGTGTCCGGCGCCTTAGCGTCGGGGTTCTGGGCCTGCACCGAGAGTGTGCCGGCCTCGGTGAAGATGACCTGGCCGGAATATGGCACGGGCTTGAGGTTTCCCTCGGCACCGGCCTCGAGCGACCTCATGCGCCATGCGCCGATGATCGGGGACTCTTGAGAGAAAGCCGGCGTGGCGACCGAAAGCGCAAGCGCAAGGGCAGCGATCTTCAATCTTATCGTCATATGTCGTTGTCCTTTTTCTGATTTGTGGGTGCGGACAGGCCGTCCGCCCAATCTTCGCTTATACCGAAAGCATGACCTTGATGGCGCGCCGCTCGTCCATGGCGCGGTAGCCTTCAGCGACCTCGGCCAACGGCAGCTTGAGGTCGAAGACCTTGCCGGGCTTGATCCTGCCCTTGAGCACACGGTCCATGAGGTCGGGCAGGAAGCGGCGCACCGGCGCGGGGCCGCCCAGCATGCGCTTCTGGCCGAAGAAGAGATTCTGGCCATCGAAGCTCACGCCATGCGGCACGCCGACATAGCCGATGGTGCCGCCGGGGCGAGAGCAGGCCAGCGCCTGGTCGAAGGATTCCGCCGTGCCAACGCATTCCAGCACCGAGTCCGCGCCGACGTCCTTAGTGAGCCCTTTGATCCGGGCCACACCTTCCTCGCCGCGCTCAGCGACGATGTCGGTCGCGCCGAATTCGCGGGCGAGTTTTTGGCGGCTGGCGTGCCGGCTCATGGCGATGATGCGCTCGGCGCCCATCTCCTTGGCCGCGAGGACGCCCATCAGGCCGACCGCACCGTCGCCGACCACCACCACCGTCGATCCTTCTCGGACCTCGGCTGCGTCGGCCGCATACCAGCCGGTGCCGAGCACATCGGACACAGCCAGCAGGTCAGGGATGAGTTCGGCCGGCGGCACCTCGGCGGTGGCGACCAGTGTGCCATCGGCCAACGGCACGCGGGCGTAAGGCGCCTGCGCGCCCGACATGAACTCGCGCTGCACACAAGACGACTGGAAGCCGAAGCGGCAATGCGGGCAGGTATTGTCGGAGAGGCAGAACGAGCCGACGACGAACTGGCCGGGACGGACCGTGCGCACCTCTGCGCCGACCTCGACGACGATGCCACAATATTCGTGGCCCATATGCATCAGGCCGTTGACCGGCTGCAGCCCGCGATAGGGCCACAGGTCCGAGCCGCAGATGCAGCTCGCCGAGAGCTTGATGATAGCATCCGTCGGGCGAAGGATCCTTGGGTCTTCGACTTCCTCGCAGCGGATGTCGCCGGGCTTATGAAGAACGGTTGCGAGCATTTTGCTTTCCTTTCGTTCAATCGATGTCAGGCGCCGTAGTCGGCGTCGCTGACGTGTTCCAGCCAGTCCACCACCTTGCCGTCTTTGACCTCCTGGAGGGCAATGTGGATCATGGCCGTCTCGGGTGAGGCACCGTGCCAATGCTTCTCGCCGGGTGCGAACCAGACAACGTCACCGAGACGGATCTCCTCGACCGGCCCGCCCTCGCTCTGAACGAGGCCGAGGCCGGAGACGACGATCAACGTCTGTCCAAGCGGATGCGTGTGCCAGGCGGTGCGGGCGCCCGGCTCGAACGTCACCTGCGCGCCCTGCACGCGCGCGGCGTCGAACGGGTTGAACAGCGGATCGATCCGGACCGTGCCGGTGAACCAGTCGGAAGGCCCCTTGCCAGACGGCCTGGTGCCTGCGCGAAGAATATCCATGGTGATCTCCTGTCAGATGCGTTCGATGCGAAGCGGGAACTTGCCGCTTACGTGTAGGGCCTCTTCGCCCGCGTCGAAGCGGCCGAGCCTGATCAGCCCGGGATGGCGGTAGTCGGCGTAGAACATGGCCAGATTGCCCCAAGGCATGAAGTAGCAAAGGTCGTATGGCCGCTCGTTGCCGAACGGGCCGCTGCCCTCCTCGGTCAGCTTGCGCGGCAGATAGGCAATCTTCTCGTTATGCGCGTAGTCGTCGATGGTGAGATCGAGCGGCAGCATGGTGAAGAAGTCGCGCGCCGACGGATTGTCGTAGAGCGTGGCGGTCATGGTCCGGCCATTGAAAATCATCTTGATCTTCATGTCGGTGGGCTCCTGGCTGCCTGGGTCGCTGCCCTGCTGGCTGCGGGCGGCCCGCGGCAGGACCGTTGCCGCGAGCGCGCCGCCGAGCAACGCGCGGCGGCTGAGGTCCGGACGGTCGATCGTCATGGCTGCCGTCATGGCTGCGACCTCCGGGCCAAATGCGATGCTGCAAAGGCGGCGAGCGCCGATCCACAGAGCAGCACCGCGCCGAAAGTGAACGCTCCCCACCAGCCGACCGTATCGAAGAGCGTGCCGCCGATCGCGGCGCCGCCTGTAATGGCGAGCTGGATAACTGCCACCTGCAGCCCGCCGCCGGCCTCCGCGTCGTCCGGCAACGTCCGGCTGAGCCACGTGCCCCAGCCAAACGGGCGCGGCCGTGCCGAAAAAGCCCCAGGCAACGAGCAGCGGCGCTGTAGGAATTGGCATCGTACCGAAGGCGATGAGCGCTACGGCCAGCGCGGCCATGACCAGCGGGATGACGACGAGGATGCTGAACAGGCGCGTGCGCAAAAGCGGGCCTATGCAGAGGGTGCCGAGCACCCCGGCCAGCCCCATCGCCAGCAGGATCGCCGAGAGAGCAGCGATGTCGAGCTGAGTGACGCTCTCGAGGAAGGGCCGCAGATAGGTGAAGAGCGCGAACTGGCCCATGAACAGCATCATGATCGACGCCATGCCGGTGGCGACAGGAAGACGGCCGAGGAGCGCCAGCGGATTGCCTGGACGCTTCCTCCGGCGCGGGGGCAGCGCCGGCAGGCTTGTCCACTGCCAGACCAGCGCCAGGAGCCCAAGCGGCACGACGAGGAAGAAAGCGCCGCGCCAGCCGACATAGGCGCCAAGAAAACTGCCCAGCGGCGCGGCGATGGTGGCCGCAATGGCATTGCCAGCGTTTAGCATGGCGAGACCCTTCGGAACCATGTCTTGCGGCACGAGGCGCATGACGATCGCGGTCGACATCGACCAGAACCCGCCGATCGCGATGCCGAGCAGCGCTCGGCCGACCATGAGGAACGCGTAGTTCGGCGCGAAGGTGACAGTGAGCCCGGACACGATGAGGAGAAGGGTGAAGCCGGTCACGACCAGTCGGCGGTCGATCCGGCGCGTGAGGCCGGCGACCAGCAGGCTGGTCACGACGGCGAAAGCGCCCGAAATCGAGATCGCCTGTCCCGTGCGGCCCGCGGTGATGCCGAGATCGGCCGCGAGCGGCGACAGCAAGCTGACCGGCATGAATTCCGACGCGATGAGCACGGAAACACACAGAGCCATCGACAGCACCGCGCCCCATGCGGCGCGGTCTTCGACAAGCCTTGTGTCGTAGGTCGTTTCCATAATTGGCATCCTTGCTAGGCGACCGGGCGGATCAGCCGCCAATCCCCGTCGCGATGCCAGAAGATATTGCAGAGGAACCCATTCTATTAGACTGAGTAATTCGCATGGACTTATCTGCTTATGATATAAATGTCAGACGGGAGGTGCCCTATGCAGCGCGATGGGATGAAGGATCTGCTCTGGTTCGTGGCGGTCGCCCGGGAGCGCAGCTTCACCAAGGCGGCGGCCAAGCTCGGAACCTCGCAGTCGACCCTGAGCTCGACAATCAAGGAGCTTGAAGGTCGTCTTGGCGTCCGCCTGCTGACACGTACGACGCGGAGCGTCGCTCCGACCGAGGCCGGCGAGCGACTTTTCCAATCTCTTGTTCCCCGCTTCGAGGAAATCGAAGCCGACCTTGCAAGCCTGGTGGCCTTTCGCGACAAGCCCTCTGGAACGGTCCGCATCACGCTGTCCGACCATGCGCTCCAGACGACCGTCTGGCCGAAGCTGCAGCCCTTGCTCAGCGACTATCCTGACGTGTGCGTCGAACTCTACAGCGACAACGGCATGAAGAACATTGTGGAGGAGCGCTTCGACGCAGGCGTGCGGCTTGGTGAGAGCATCGACAGGGATATGATCGCAGTGCGCATCGGGCCGGATTGGAGGCTCGTGGCCGTGGCTTCGCCGGAGTACTTTTCCCGCCATCCGGTTCCGACCGCACCGCAGGATCTGGTCGATCATGACTGCATTAATATGCGGCAGGCGACGTTCGGCGGATTATATGCCTGGGAATTCGCCAGGGATGGCCGCGACCTTCGTGTGCGGGTGGAAGGCCAACTCACCTTCAATTCGTCCATTCCCATGATCGAGGCTGCGATAAGCGGTTTCGGGATCGCCTATGTCCCGGAAAACCTCGTCAGCCACCACATCGCCAAGGGATGCCTTAGGCTCGTGCTTGACGACTGGAGTCCGCCATTTGCGGGCTATCACCTCTACTACCCGAGCAGGCGACAGCTCTCGCCTGCGATGGCGGTGATCGTTGAGGCGCTCCGCCATCGCATCTGACCCCAAGACTGCGCCTATGGATCATGAAGCTGACATTGGGAAATGGTAGGTTCTGACCCAAGCCATTTGACTTCTACGGGCGGCTGCTTTCGCCTCAAAGCAGACGTGTAGCTCGCTCGCCTCTATGTCTGTGATTGACACAGAAGCAGTCATCGAAAAGGAGCCAAACTCGCAGGCTGAACTGGCCAAGAATTCTCGTGGATAGCCGAGGTTTTTCTCGAGCCCAGGCCATGTCTTGGTCGTCAATGGGTAGGACAGGGCAGGACAGGGTTGTCCAGTTATCCCCCGGCAAGACGCGGCAGCAGGAAAATCTCCGCCCCTTCCGGCAGTTCCTTCGACCAGGTGTCGCGATAGATCGTCCCGTCGATGGCGACGGCGATGCCGCGATCGATGTAGGGCTCGAGGCCGGGATACTGCTCAGCCAGTTTCCTGAACAGCTCCCGAATATCCTTCGCCTCGATCTCGACCTTGCTCTTGCCTCCGGCGATCGCGCCGAGCGACCCCCAGAGCGTTACTTCGACCATCAGCCTCCCCGTTCCGCCTCGATCGCCGCCAGGATGCGCGGCGGCGACATCGGGATATGGGTCATGCGCACGCCCGCGGCGTTCGACACCGCATTGGCGATCGCCGCCAGCGGCGGCACGATCGAGGTCTCGCCGACGCCGCGCACCCCGTAGGGATGGTTTGGGTTGGGGATCTCGAGGATCTGCGTGTCGATCATCGGCAGGTCCGAGCAGACCGGGATGCGATAATCGAGGAAGCCAGGGTTCTGCAGCCGCCCGTCCTTGCCGTAGATATACTCCTCGTTCAGCGCCCAGCCGATGCCTTGCGCGGCACCGCCCTGGTATTGCCCCTCGACATAGGTCGGATGCACCGCCTTGCCGGCGTCCTGAACGACGGTGTAGCGCAGCACCCTGGTGGAGCCGGTCTCGGGATCGACCTCGATATCGCAGATATGGGTAGCGAAGGAGACGCCGGCGCCGTCGGCGACGAGCTCACTGTGGCCTGCGATCGGTCCCCCCGTCTTCCCTGACGCGGCTGCGATCTCCTTCAGCGACAATGCTGCAAGGTTGCCGTATTTCTCGCCCTTGGCAATCGCGTGACCTTTTTCCCAGACCACGTCGTCGACGGGTATGTCCCACATCTGCGCGGCGCGTTCCCGCAACACCTTGATGGCGTTGCGGGCGGCCGAGATCGTCGCCATGGAGGAGGAGAAGGTGCCGCGGCTGCCGTCCGTCATGTCGTTGTAGCCGAGGCTGGAGGTATCGGCGACCACCGCCTTGACCTGCTCATAGGGGATGCCGAGCTCCTCCGCCGCGACCAGCGAAAGCGACGCGCGGGAACCACCCACATCGACCGTGCCGACGGCAAGCGAGACCGAGCCGTCCATGCCGATGTTGAGGTCGGTGCAGGTCTGGCCACCGAAATTGAACCAGAAGCCGCAGGCCATGCCGCGGCCCTGGTTCTTGCCGAGCGGCGCCTTCATGTGCGGATGGTTCTTCACCGCCTCCAGCGTCGGCCCGATGCCGATCGGGCCATATACCGGTCCATAGGACGATCTGGTGCCTTCCTGCGCCGCGTTCCTGATCCGGAACTCGACCGGGTCCATGCCGATCTCCTTGGCCAGCTCGTCGACCGCACTTTCCACTGCAAACGCCGCCATCGGAGCCGACGGCGCGCGATAGGCCGCGGTCTTGGGCCGGTTGACCAGCACTTCGTAGCCGACCGTCCTGACGTTCTCGAGCTTGTAGCAGGCAAAGGCCGTCATGGCGCCGATCTCGGCCCACGTGCCGGCATAGGGGCCGCAGCTATAGCGCAGCGTCGCCTCGGCCGCCGTGATCGTGCCGTCCTTGCGGGCGCCGATCCGAACGTCGATCGAGGTGGCGCTGGTCGGGCCGGAGGCGCGGAACACCTCGTCGCGCGTCATGACCAGCTTGACCGGCCGCCCGGCCTTGCGTGACAGCGCCAGTGCCACCGGCTCGGCCCAGACATGGGTCTTGCCGCCGAAACCGCCGCCGATCTCCGAGGAGGTGACGCGCAGCTTCGAGGCTTCCATGCCAAGCAGTTGGGCGCAGTGTTGGCGGTAGACAAAATGGCCTTGCGTACAGACCCACAGGTCGGCGGTTCCGTCGGAGCTGACATTGGCCACGCAGGCATGCGGCTCGATATAACCCTGGTGCGTCTGCTCGGTCTTGAAGGAGCGTTCGACAACGAAGTCGGCCTGGCCGAAACCTACGTGGATGTCGCCATGGCCGTACTGGGTGCGTTTGGTGACATTGGAAGGCTTGCGGGGCTTTTGCTCGAGGCCCTCGGTGAAGATGGCGTCGTTGATCAGGGGTGCGGAGTGCTTCATCGCCTCGTCGACGTCGGTGACATGCGGCAGCACCTCGTACTCGACCTCGATCAGCTTCAGTGCCTGCCTCGCCGTGCGGGCATCGACCGCAGCCACCGCGGCCACGGCATGGCCGTCATAGAGCGCTTTCTTGCGCGCCATGCAGTTGTCGAGGATGTCGTACATGGCGGCATCGCCGTCGGTGAGGTCGGGCAGGTCGGCCGCGGTGATCACGGCCTTGACGCCGGCGAGCTTCTCAGCCTTCGACGTGTCGATCTTCCTGATCGTGGCATGCGCATGGGGGCTTCTGAGAACGCGCCCGACCAGTTGCCCGGCCATGTTGAAGTCGGCGCCATAGCATGCGCGGCCCGTCACCTTGTCGACGCCGTCGGGACGGATGGGACGCGTGCCGACAGAGGTGAAATTGCGTCCGGAGTAACGCGGATCGAAATTCATCGTCATGCTCCCTTCATCACGCTGGCGGCGTCCTGAACGGCACGCACGATCTTGTCATAGCCGGTGCAGCGGCAGAGGTTCCCGGCGAGGCCGAAGCGGATCTCCTCCTCGGTCGGATCGGGGTTCTTGGCCAAAAGGTCCTTCGCCGCTATCAAAAAGCCCGGCGTGCAGACGCCGCATTGAAGTGCGGCGTGCTCCAGGAATTTCTGCTGCAGCGGATGCAGCCTGTCGCCGTGCGCCATGCCCTCGATGGTCTCGACGTGCCGGCCCTCGGCCTCCGCGCCGAGCACCAGGCACGAGCACACCAGCCGATCGTCGAGGATGATGCTGCAGGCCCCGCAGTCGCCGGTGCCGCAGCCTTCCTTGGCGCCCGTCAGCCCCAGGCGATCGCGCAGGACATCAAGCAGCGTCTCGTCCGGCTGGCAAAGGAACTCGACATTGTCGCCGTTGATTGTCG
This sequence comes from Mesorhizobium sp. M0701, assembly GCF_040320365.1. NCBI lineage: Bacteria > Pseudomonadati > Pseudomonadota > Alphaproteobacteria > Hyphomicrobiales > Phyllobacteriaceae > Mesorhizobium > Mesorhizobium sp. M0701. Next base: position 147,924 of record NZ_JAMYPO010000001.1, on the reverse strand, counting down.
TTGATACTGCCACACCAGCCATCATTTGCCTCCTGCGCGTGCATAGGCGGTCGTGGCGGCCCGCTTGGCCAGCACACCCGCGACTTTCCGTCTGAATTCGATGGTGCCGCGCTTGTCGTCGATCGGCCGGCAGGCGCCCGAGCAGACCTTGGCGAGCCTCTCCAGCGTGGCTTCGTCCAGCTTGGAGCCGATGAGAACCTCGGCGGCCTCCTCGACCAGAATCACCGTCGGCGCCACGGCGCCCAACGCCAGACGGGCGGATTTGACGCGACCCTGCTCATCGAGCGTCAAGTTCACGCCGGCGCTTACCACCGCTATGTCCATCTCCGTGCGCGGAATGAAACGCAGATAGGCATCGCCCGAACGCGGCAGACGGCTGTCGAGCAGGATTGCCTCGATGATCTCGCCCTTGGCCAGCGACGTCTTGCCCGGCCCAGTCGGCACCGCTTGCACGGCAATCGTGCGCCTGGTTCCCGGGCCGACGACCACAGCCTTGGCGCCAGCGGCAACCAGCGCCGGCACGCTGTCGGCGGCCGGCGAGGCGTTGCACAGATTGCCGACGATGGTGCAGCGTCCCTGCACCTGCTTCGAGCCGATCAGCTTGGCCGCTTCGACGACGCCAGGCCATGCCTTCTGCAGGGCCGTGTTCTCGCCCAGCAATGCGCAGGAGACCGCCGCGCCGATGCTGAAGCCCTCGGCTGTTTCCCTGATCTCGCCAAGCCCGTCGATCGCCTTGATATCGACGATCAGGTCGGGTTCGATAAACCCGCCTTTCATTCGCACCAAGAGGTCGCTGCCTCCGGCGAGGATGGCGGCCGTGCCGGCTGATCCGGCCAACTGGCCAACGGCATCTTCCATTGAAAGCGGACGTATGTAGCGCATCGTCTCCCCTTAGTGGTCATAGTCACATCAACTGATATAACCGTCTCTTCACAATGGCCATCCTGTTCGTGCATTCGCGGATTAGGCCAGGCGCCGCAATTTCATTTTGCTCGTCCACTGGACGCACCGCCAGCCACTAATGCTCGATCGGTCCCTTCGGCATGACCAGCGCCGTGCCGGCAGTCGTCGGGCGCTCGATCATGCGGCGGACGCGCGGTGGCTCGTTGCCGCTGTGCAGCGCCCTTATGCGCTCGCCGATGACGGCGTCGGCGTAGGTGGCGCGCCGATTGTGGCGGATATATTCGACCCAGGTCGGCGTGTGGTAGTGCTCGATCCATATCGACGGATTTTCGAGATCGCGCGCCAAGGTCCAGTTGCGGGCGCCATCACGGCGGCGGATGCGGCCGCGCTCGGCCATGGTGGCGAGGAATTCCGGTACGTCCTCGTTGCGGATGACATATTCGATCATGATGGCGATGGGACCGCTGCGCGGCTTGAGATCAAGCGCCAGATGCGGCTCCTGAAAACGGTTGAGCGGATCGAGGTTGAGCACGGCCTGCTGCGGCAGCGGCAGCAGCAGGCCGATGGCGCCTCCCGCCAGCATGGCGACGCTGGCCGCCATCAGGGCGACTTCGGCGCCATGCGCGTCGGCAACGACACCCCAGACCCAGCTGCCGAGCGCGATGCCGCCGAAGGTCGCGGTCTGGTAGACCGAAAGCACGCGGCCGACCACCCAGCGCGGCGTCGACATCTGCACGGTGACGTTGAAATGCGACAGCGCCGTCACCCAGCAGGCGCCGCCGAGCAGCAGGCCGAGCGACGTCTGCCAGGCATGATCGCTGACGGCGGCGTTGAAGGCGCAGACGGCGAAGCCGGCGAATGCCATGCGCACCATGGTTTCGCTGGACAGCAGCTGCCGCAGCCTGACGCTGGTCAGCGCGCCGCCGACGGCGCCGATGCCGAAGGCGCCGAGCATGATGCCGTAGCTCAAGGCATCGCCCTTGACGACGTCGCGCGCGACCAGCGGCAGCAGCGCCAGGACCGCGCCGGCGCTGAAGCCGAAAGCCGAGCTCCTGACCAGCACCTTGCCGATATTGGGCGACATGGCGACATAGCGCAGGCCGGCACCCATGGCGGCGCCCAGCGTCTCGCGGGGCAAGGTCGATGCCGGCAGTTCCGGCTTCCAGCGGGCCAGCACGACGATGAGGCCGACATAGCTCAGCGTGTTGACGGCGAAGGCCGCGGCAGCGCCTGCCGCGGCGACGATGATGCCGCCGATCGCCGGGCCGACGCTGCGCGTCAGGTTGAAGCCCATCGAGTTGAGCGCAATCGCCGCCGGCACCTTGGCGCGCGGCACCATATCGCCGACCGAAGCCTGCCAGGACGGGCTGTTGAGCGCGGTGCCGCTGTCGATCAGGAAGGTGAAGGCGAGCAGCGTCCACGGCGTCATCAGGTCGAGATAGGTGAACACGGTCAGAAGAGCCGAGACGACGAGCATGAAGATCTGGGCGATCAGCATGATTTTGCGCCGGTTGAAGCTGTCGGCGATGGCGCCGGCCAGCAGCGCAAACAGCATGATCGGCAAGGTGGTCGAGGCCTGGACCAATGCCACCTGGTAGGACGAGGTGGCGATCGTCGTCATCATCCAGGCGGCGCCAACGCCCTGGATGAGGCCACCGAAATTGGAGACGAGGCTGGCGGACCACACCGCCCGGAAGATGCCGTGCCGGAACGGCGCCAGCGCCGAGGCGCTTTCGCTTTCCGGTGTGTCGTCGTTCATAAATGCTTTCCCGGGCTCAAACGCGTTTTGTTCTTCCGATGAATCGGCCCCTCAAGCCATGGATTCAAAAAATAGAACATCATGTCGCAAAGGGCGAACGCATTCTCGACAAAGATCATGGTCCAACAACGAGATAGCGCGCCTGCCCGCCATAGCGCTTGCCGCGCCGAGCGCTGCCATATGATTTGTGGGCACCGGCGGCACTTCTAGCGGTCCTCGAAGCCGGTCAGCACGCCGACGGCGTTGATGCCGATCTCCTCTACGGCGTAGCCGCCTTCCATGACGAACAGCGTCGGCAGGCCGAGCCTGGCGATGCGGCGGCCGATCCTGGGATAGTCGCCCGTTTTCAGCTTGAACTGGCTGATCGGATCCTTCTCGAACGTGTCGACGCCGAGTGAAACCACGACGACGTCAGGAGCATAAGCCGAAAGCCTCGTGCAAGCGTCCTCGAGCGAGGCGTTCCACACGTCCCAGCCGGTGCCGAAGGGCATCGGATAATTGTCGTTGAAGCCTTCGCCGTCGCCCTCGCCGCGCTCGTCGGCATGGCCGAGGAAGAAGGGATATTCGGTCATCGGATCGCCATGCAGGTTCAGCACCTGAACGTCACCGCGGCGATAGAATATCTCCTGGGTGCCGTTGCCGTGGTGATAATCGACGTCGAGGATCGAAACGCGCCCGGCGCCATGGTCGCGGAACCATTGCGCGGCGACGGCGGCGTTGTTGATGAAGCAATAGCCGCCCATGAAGGCCGCCCCCGCATGGTGCCCTGGCGGGCGGCACAGCGCGAAGGCGGAAGGCTCACCGGCCTTGACCAGCGCGGCGGCGGTCAACGCGACGTCATAGGACGACTTGATCGCATCCCATGTGCCTTTGACGAACGTTGCCCCACCGTCGAAGGAGTAGAAGCCGAGCAGCGCATCGATGCCTTTCGGGCGCACGTCGCCGCGCAGGCCGCGCGTCGGCCAGGTGAAGGGAATGGCCGAACCGCTGCGGCCCGACGCTTCCCAGAGCGGCCACACGGTCGGCAGGAAATCGATGTAGTTGCTGGCATGCACCTTCCTGGCGGCGGCGAGGTCGTGGCTTTCCGGCGGCAGGATCGGACCGAGCTTCTCGCTCTCCACCCGCGCCCTGATGAACTCGGCGCGCGACGGCTTTTCAAAGGCCGGCACGATGGCGCCGGCGATCAATTCGACATTGCCGGAATGGCCGGCATGGAAAGGCGAAAAAACAGTCTTCATGAAATTGTTCCGTGGTGAGACGCGGCGACCCTAACCGTCCTGCACTGCCTTTCACAAGGCGCTGGGCCAACCAGCCATGGCTTGCTGGCCCGGCAGCCGGTCGTCTAGCCTGCCGGCAGCGCAACCGACCTGCGGGTAATCATGAGTTCAAATGCCGACCTGATCGTCACCAATGCCCGTGTGCTGACCATGGACGAAGGCAATCCGACAGCCGAAGCGGTGGCGATAAAGGACGGCAACATCCTGGCGGTTGGCGATCGCCGGACGATCGAGGCGCTGAAAGGGCCGGCCACGAAGATCATCGATGCGCAAGGCGGTTCGGTGGTGCCGGGCTTCATCGAAGCGCATATGCACCTTTTCGGCGGCGCCGCCGAACTGGACAATCTACACCTTCAGGGCGTGCATGGCTTCGATGCGCTGAGCGACGCGATCCGCGCCTACGCTGCGGCACGGCCGAACGCCAAATTGCTGCTTGGGGCCGGCGTCGACTATACCATCCTTTCCAAGGAAGAGCCGGTCACCCGCCATCATCTCGATCGCATCATCGCCGACCGGCCGTTCGCGATGTCGGCTTCCGATCACCACACGATGTGGGCCAACACAAAGGCGCTGGAACTGGCTGGCATCCTGCACGGCAAGCAACTCGGTCCCGGCAACGAGATCGTCATGGGAGCGGATGGCCTGGCGGCGGGCGAATTGCGCGAGGGCGAGGCGTTTGGGCCGATCCTCGAGCTTTCCGGGCAGAACCGCGTGCGGCTCGGCCTTGCGACAGGCGGCGAGCCCGAGCCGTACCCTTCCGCCGCCGAAGTCGCGGCCGATCGCGACCTGATGCATCGCGGTCTGGAATGGTGCGCCCGCCACGGCATCACCTCGATCCAGAACATGGACGGCAATCTCTACCAGCTCGAACTGCTTGCCGGTTTGGAGCAGGAAGGGCGGCTGCTCTGCCGCACCAAGATACCTTTTCATTTCAAGAACTTCATGACGCTCGACAAGCTGGAAAAGGCATCGAGCATGGCCAACTCCTATCGATCGGAATGGCTATCGTCCGGCATGGTCAAGATGTTTTACGACGGCGTGCTGGAAGGCTGGACCGCGGTCATGGTCGACGACTATGCCGACCGGCCGGGCTGGCGCGGTGAGCCGCTGTTTACGCCCGAGCATTTCGCCGAGGTGGCAGTGGAGGCCGACCGGCGCGGCCTGCAGATCGCCGTGCATTCGATCGGCGACGGCGCGGTGCGCGCGGTTCTCGACGGTTACGAGGCGGCGCAGCGGAAGAACGGCAGGCGCGACAGCCGGCACCGGGTCGAGCACATCGAGGTCACCACTGCCGCCGACGTGCCGCGCTTCGCCGAACTCGGCGTCATCGCCTCGATGCAGCCGCCGCACCCGCCCGGCGCCATGGACTTCCCGCTGGAGCCGACGCTTTCGCGCATCGGCCGCGAAAGATGGCCGCTGAGCTATGCCTGGCGGACACTGAAACAGGCGGGCGCGCATGTCGTCTTCGCTTCCGACTGGCCGGTGTCGCGGGTCGACCCGATCCTGGGCATTCAGGCGGCGGTGCTGCGCAAGCCTTGGGCAGAGGGCGATCCAGACCAGAGCTTCTCGCTGATCGAGGCGCTTGCCGGTTATACGGTCGAAGGTGCCTATGCCGAATTCATGGAACACCGTAAGGGCCGGCTGAAACCAGGCTATCTGGCCGATCTGGTGGTGCTGTCGGCCGATATCGAGGCAACTGAACCGGCTTCCTTGCACAAGGTGCGTCCGGTCAGCACCATCTGCGGCGGCAAGATCACTTACCGGGGTTGATGATGGCGCTGACTATGGCATGGGGCTTGCGTTCTGAACCGAGATCCAGATGCATGGTTGCCAAGCCGACCGGCATATGCTGACAATCGAATGGGAACTGGATCCGCCATCAAGAGCGGACATGAAAATGGGGTAATGCGTGCCGGATCAACCGGGTAAGAGTGCAATCGAGGTCCGCGGCGTCCGCAAGGTGTTCGGTACCGGGGACGCACAAGTCGCCGCTCTCGACACGGTTTCGGTGTCGATCCGCGAGAACGAGTTCTTCACGCTGCTGGGGCCGTCGGGCTGCGGAAAGACGACGCTGCTCAGGCTGATCGCCGGCTTCGATTTTCCCAGCGAAGGCGAAATCCTGCTGCACGGCCACGACATCGCGCCGCTGCCGCCGTTCAAGCGGCCGGTCAACACCGTCTTCCAGTCCTATGCGCTGTTCCCGCACATGACAGTGGCCGAGAATATCGGCTTCGGCCTGGAGATGCTGGGCAAGCCGAAGACCGAAATCAAGGCACGCGTCGCCGAGATGCTGAAGCTGGTCAAGATGGAGGCGCTGAGCGGCCGCCGCACCAGCCAGATCTCCGGCGGCCAGCAGCAGCGCGTGGCACTGGCCCGCGCGCTGGCGCCGCAGCCGAAAGTGCTGTTGCTCGACGAGCCGCTGTCGGCACTCGACTACAAGCTGCGCAAGGAAATGCAGATCGAATTGAAACGGCTGCAGCACCAGACCGGCATCACCTTCATTTTCGTTACCCACGACCAGGAGGAGGCGCTGACCATGTCCGACCGCATCGCGGTGATGTCGGCCGGCAAGATCCTGCAGGTCGGCACGCCCTGGGACATCTATGACAAGCCGGCCGAGCGCTTCGTCGCCGACTTCATCGGCGAAACCAATTTCCTGACCGCGGCCATCACCGGCATCGGCAACGGCAAGGCGCGCGCGACACTAAAATCCGGCGCGACGATCGACGCGACGGTGGCTGAGGGCTTCCAGCCGAAGGAGAATGCGACGCTGGTGGTCAGGCCGGAACACGCCAAGCTGACCGGCGGCAAGGGCGATCTTTCCGGAACCGTCGAAAACATCGTCTATTTCGGCACCGACACGCATATTCATGTCCAACTGGACAGCGGCGAAGCCTTCACCGTGCGCCAGCAGAACACGCGCAGCGCAGGCTGCGGTTTCGAGCGGGGCGACAAGGTCGGCGTCTCGATCGGCAACGACGCCGCGCAAGTGCTGAGGGATTGATGACGAGCGCGGAAGAAGTCGCCAAGGCGGCCGAACGGCGCGACATCCGCGACCGCTGGCTGCTGTCGGCGCCGGCCCTGCTGATCATCTTCCTGGCAGCGACCGGCCCATTGCTGATCGTGCTGGTCTATTCGCTCCTGACGCCGGGTCCTTATGGCGACGTGAAGTGGCAATTTTCGCCGGAGGCCTGGATTTCGGTGTTCATGGAACGCGACATCTTTGACGACACGCTGTCGGTTGCCGCCGCCCACGTCACCATTTTCTGGCGCTCGATCAAGCTTGCCATCGTGACCACGCTCGCCACCTTGGCGCTTGGTTTTCCCACCGCCTATTTCATGGCGACGCGCAGCGAGAAGACGCGCGATCTCTGGCTGTTCCTGATCACCATACCGTTCTGGACCAACTTGCTGATCCGCACCTTCGCGGTGCTGCAGATCATCCGCAACGAAGGTCTGATCAATACAGTGCTGCTCAAGCTCGGCATCATTTCCGCGCCGATCCAGATACTCTTCACCGACACAGCGATCCTTATCGGGATGGCCTATGTCTATCTGCCGCTGATGGTGCTGCCGATCTACGCCAGCATGGAAAAACTCGATTTCCGGCTGGTCGAAGCCGGCTACGATCTTTATGCGACACGCTTCCAGGTGCTCAGGCGTATCATTTTCCCGCTGGTCAAGCCGGGCGTCATCGCCGGCTCCATCCTGGTGTTCATTCCGGCGCTCGGCGCCTATGTCACACCGGTCCTATTGGGCGGCGGTAAGACCATGATGCTTTCCAACCTGATCGAGCTGCAGTTCGGGCAAGGCCGCAACTGGCCGCTCGGCTCGGCGCTGTCGATCGCCGTCATGGTCATCGTCATGGTGGCGCTGCTCGCCTATGTGCGTAACACCGGCCGGTCGGAGATGCGTCATGGCTAGCAGCTTCGCAATCAAGCATCAGCCGGGATTCACCGCGATCGCCGCGACCTGCTTCGTCGTCCTCTATCTGCCCATCGTCGTGCTGGTCGTCTATGCCTTCAACGCCGCGACCTCGACGTCGGAATGGGGCGGCTTCTCGCTCAAATGGTTCCAGTCGGCGTGGCAGAACACGCAAGTCATCGACGCCACCGTGCGCTCCTTCCAGATCGGCGCCATCGCGGCGATCCTGGCCACGATCTTCGCCACCATGGCGGCGCTCGCCACCACGCGCACGCCGCCCTATCCCGGCCTGACCTTCAAATATGCCGCCATCAACCAACCTCTGATGGTGCCGGAGATCGTCACCGGCGTGGCGCTGCTGATCTTTTTCTCGCGCATCAAGATATTCACCGGCTATTCCGGACTCGGCTACCTGATCGCGGCGCATACGGCCTTTTGCATTCCGTTCGCCTACCTGCCGATCCGGGCGCGGCTGGAGAACATGGACCTGACGCTGGAACGGGCCGCCGCCGATCTCTATGCGACGCCGTGGAAGACGTTCCGCCGCATCACCCTGCCGCTGCTTTGGCCCGGCATCCTGGCCGGATTGATGCTGGCCTTCGTAATCTCGCTCGACGATGTCGTCATCACCGAGTTCGTGAAATCGGGCGGCCAGGACACGCTGCCGACCTACATGCTTGGCCAGATACGTCGAGGGATAACGCCGGAGATCAACGCGATATCGACCGTGTTCCTGCTCTTGTCGGTCGCCATCGTGACGTTGTTTTTCTTCATCAGCAGGAAACGGGACTGAAAATCGAAAATGGGAGCTAAAACATGAACTGGAAGACATCAGCGACCGCCGTCGGGTTGGCGCTGCTCGCCTCGACAAGCGGCGCTTTCGCGGACGGCGTTTTGAACATCTACAATTGGGGCAACTACACCAGCCCCGACGTGATCAAGAAGTTCGAGCAGAAATACAACATCAAGGTGACCATCACCGATTACGATTCGAACGATACGGCGCTGGCCAAGGTTCGCCAGGGCGGCACCGGCTTCGACATCGCGGTGCCTTCGCAAACCTTCGTGCCGATCTGGATCAAGGAAGGCCTCGTTCAGGAGACCGATCCCGGCAAGATGGAGAACTTCAAGAACGTGGCGCCGGAATGGGCCAATCCCGATTTCGATCCGGGCCGCAAATATTCCGTGCCATGGGCCTGGGGCACGGTGGGCATCGTGGTGAACACCGATGTCTACAAGGGGCCGTCGGACAGTTGGGGCATCATCTTCAACACGCCCGACGAACTGAAGGGCAAGGTCAACGTCGTGCCGGAAATGAACGACGTCATGTTCGCGGCGACCAAATATGTCGGCGCCGCGCAATGCGCCAGCGATAAGGAAACGCTGAAGAAGGTGCGTGACACGCTGGTTGCTGCCAAGCCGAACTGGATCGCGATGGAATACAATACCATCGAGAAAATGGGCGCCGGCGATTTCAAGGCGACCAGCGACTGGAACGGCTCAGCCCTGCGCCAGCGGCTGGCGAACCCCAAGATCCACTATTTCTATCCCAAGGAAGGTTTTGGCCTCTGGAGCGACAATGTCATGGTCCTGAAGGAAGCCAAGAATGTCGAGAACGCCAAGCTGTTCCAGAACTTCATCATGGATCCGGAAAACGCCGCCGGCCTATCCGCCTTCCACCGCTACGCCAACGGCATTGCCGGTTCCGACAAGTACATGCCGGCCGATATGAAGGATGCGCCGGAAGTCATCATCCCGGAAGACGTCAAGGCGCATGGCGAGCTGCAAAAATTGTGTTCCGAGGACGTGCAGGCAATCTACAGCAAGATCTGGACCGAACTGCAGAAGTAATCCACATCCGGACGAAACCCGGCGGCAATTGCCGCCGGGCCTTTTCCCGGCGATCGGACTGCCTATGATTTCCTATCGCAACAGCGAACCGGCGCCGCCGATCATGCAGGGTTCGCCGCCGCGGATGGTGCCGCCGAAGCTCGACTGGGACAGGCCGCCATGGAATCGTTGGGCGTTCCAGCACATCCGCGAATTTCTGCCGACCGTCGAAGTCTGGCGCGGCAATGGCCATCGGCATCGCTTCGAGCGCGCCGAGGTCGATCTCGACGCGCTGCCGGTGAGCGACAGCATGGGGCAGCCGACGACGCTCGCCGGGCTGCTCGACGAGACCTATACCGACGGGTTCCTCGTGCTCAAGGACGGCAAGGTCGCCTATGAGCGCTACTTCAACGGCATGACCGAGCGCACGCTGCATTTGTCGCAGTCAATGGCGAAGTCGGTCACGGGCTCGGTGTTCGGCATATTGGTCGGGCGCGGACTGATCGATCCGGCCTTGCCGGCGACGGTCTATCTGCCGGAGCTGGAAGCGACCGGCTGGGCAGGCGCCAGCGTGCAGCATGTGCTCGACATGACGAGCGGCGTGCGCTTTTCCGAGGAATACGCCGATCCCTATTCCGACATCGGCCAGGTCGATGTCGCCACCGGCTGGAAGCCGGTGCCGCCGGGCAGCGATCCGGTCTTCCGCTGGCCATCGCATATGTTCGAACTGATCCTGGGGCTCAAGGAAAAGAGCCGGCCGCACGGCGCTGCCTTCGAATACCGCTCGATCGAGACCGACGTGCTTGCCTTCATCATGGAGCGGGTGAGCGGCAAAAGGCTGGCGCAGCTGATTTCGGAAGAGCTCTGGCAAAAGCTCGGCGCCGATGAAAGCGCCTGCTTCACCGTCGACGGCGCCGGCTACGCCGTCGCCGACGGTGGCTTCAACGCCACGCTGCGCGACTATGGCCGCTTCGGCCAGCTGATCCTCGACAATGGCGGCGGCATCGTGCCGGCCGACTGGATCGAGGCGACGCGCAATGGCAGGCATGGACCGGATTTCAGTCCCAGCCTGCCGGAAGGCAGCTACCGCAAAAGTTCTGGATCGAGGACCCGCGCTCGCGGGCGCTGATGTGCCGGGGCGTGTTCGGGCAGCTGATCCATATCGACTGGGATACGAAAATGGTCGTGGTCAAGCTTTCGAGCTATCCGGATTTTACCAACGTCGCCTATTCTGTGGCGACCTTGAAAGCCGTGCATGCCATTGCCGCCGCGCTTGGCTGAACCTCAAGGAAAATCCGCAAGGACCACCATGACCGGCAAGACCGCGTTCGAAACCAGATACGGCTTTGCCCGCAAGGAGGTGCTGCTCGGCAATTGGCGCGAAAGCCCGTTCAGCCGGTGGTCGTTCCAGAATGTCGGCGAGCTGGTGCCGAGCGCTGCCGTGGCGGCACAGCCGGGCAGCAGCGAGGCGCCGGCGCAGGATTTCGGCGGGCTACTTGGTGAAAAGGTCGCTCTTGCAGGCGGCGCGGAGACTGTCGCGGCTTTTCTCAGGCGCTCCGATACCGACGCGCTGACGATCATGAAACGCGGCAAATTCGTCGGCGACTGGTTCGCGCCGCATATGGAGTTTGGGGCGCGCCACATCGTCTTTTCGATCAGCAAGTCGCTGACCGCCATTGTTGCCGCCATATTGGAAGGCGAGGGGATTTTCGATCCGCAGGCTCCGGTAAGCCGCTATCTGCCCGAAGCCGCCGGCTCGGCCTATGGCGATGCGCGTGTGCGGCACGTGCTCGACATGAGTGTCAGCCTCGATTTCGAAGAGGCCTATCTCGATCCGGAAAGTGCCTTCGCCCGCTATCGCCGCGCCATGCTGTGGAATCCGGGCGGGGGCACCGAGAGCCTGGCCACTTTCCTCATGACGCTGCAGGGCCTGGCCGAGCCGCATGGCCGGACGTTCCGCTACCGTTCGCCCAATTCCGACCTGCTCGGCATCCTGCTCGAACGTGCGTCGGGCCGGCGCTTCGACGATCTGATGCGCGAAAAATTATGGGAGCCGCTCGGCGCCGTCGGCGACGCCTCGGTGACAGTCGACGTGGAAGGCACGGCGCGCACTGCCGGCGGCATTTCGGTGACGCCGCGCGACCTTGCACGCGTCGGCGAGATGATGCGGCAAGGCGGCGTGGCCAATGGCGGCCGCGTCGTGCCGGAAGCCTGGATGCGCGACACGACCGAAACTGGCGGTGACGTCGAGGCCTGGCGGCGCGGCACGATGGCGTTCCTGTTTCCGCGTGGCCGCTATCGCAACAAATGGTACCAGACGGGCGCGGCAAGCGGCGCCTTCTGCGGCATCGGCATCCACGGCCAGTGGCTTTACGTCAATCCGAAGGCCGAAATGGTAATCGCAAAGATGTCGTCGCAGCCGGTACCGGTCGACGATCCGCTCGATCTGGATATGATTTCTTTCTTCGAGGCGCTGAGCCGGATGGTCTGATCCATCCAGACAGCCCGACCTTTCCTGTGGACCTCTCGCCGGGTTGAAAATGGCGCAGTTGGCGCGGCAGTGCTCTGCGCCTATGGTCGCCGCTCGTTTCGACTAGCGACAGGTACGACATGGCATCCGACATCAAGCGCATCGCAACTATCATAGCCGCCGAGATCGCCGCCCGGCCCGAGCAGGCCGCGGCAGCGATCGGCTTGCTCGATGACGGTGCGACCGTGCCGTTCGTGGCGCGCTACCGCAAGGAGGTCACCGGCGGCCTCGACGACACGCAGCTGCGCGACCTCGCCGAGCGGCTGGCCTATCTGCGCGAACTCGACGCGCGCCGCGACACCATCCTTGGTTCGATCCGCGAGCAGGGCAAGCTGACCGAGGAGCTCGAAGCAAAGATCGCTGCGGCCGGCACCAAGGCCGAACTCGAAGACATCTACCTGCCTTACAAGCCGAAGCGCCGGACCAAGGCCGAGATCGCACGCGAGCGCGGGCTCGGGCCTCTGGCGGAAGCTATTCTCGCCGACCGTACGGCTGTACCCGCCGAGCTGGCGCTGGCCTACATCAGCGAAGACGTGGCCGACGCCAAGGCGGCGCTCGAGGGTGCGCGCGACATCCTGTCCGAACAGTTCGCCGAGAATGCCGATCTGGTCGGCAGATTGCGGACCTACATGAAGGAACGCGCCTTTCTGCGCTCGCGCGTCGTCGACGGCAAGCAGGAGGCCGGCGCGAAATTTTCCGACTATTTCGACCATGTCGAGCGCTGGGCCAACGTACCGAGCCATCGCGCGCTGGCCATGTTGCGCGGCCGCAACGAGGAGGTTCTGTCGCTCGACATCGAAGTCGATGCCGATGACGCCTCGCCGGTGAAGCCGGTCGAACGGATGATCGCCGACGCCTACGCCATCGGCCGCCAGTTGCCGGGAGACCGCTGGCTGATGGAGGTCGCCGGCTGGACTTGGCGCATAAAGCTGTCGCTGCACCTGACGCTCGATCTGATGCGCGATCTGCGCGAGCGGGCCGAAGAAGAAGCCATCCATGTCTTCGCCCGCAATCTCAAGGATTTGCTGCTTGCCGCGCCTGCCGGCTCGCGGCCGACGATGGGGCTCGATCCGGGCATTCGCACCGGCGTCAAGGTGGCGGTGGTGGACGGCACCGGCAAGCTGCTGGCGACGACAACGGTCTATCCGTTCCCGCCGAAGAACGATGTGCGCGGCGCGCAGGCCGAACTGGCCAAGCTCATCCGGCTGCACAAGGTCGAGCTGATTTCGATCGGCAACGGCACTGGCAGCCGCGAGACCGAAAGGCTGGTGGCCGACATGCTGGCTGACATGCCTGCCGGGTCCGGGCCGAAGCCGCTCAAGGTGATCGTCAGCGAAGCCGGCGCCTCGGTCTATTCTGCCTCGGCAACGGCGGCGGCGGAATTTCCCGGCCTCGATGTGTCGCTGCGCGGGGCAGTGTCGATCGCGCGGCGCCTGCAGGATCCGCTCGCCGAACTGGTCAAGATCGAGCCCAAGTCGATCGGCGTCGGCCAGTACCAGCACGACGTCGATCAGTACCGCCTCGGCCGCTCGCTGGAAGCGGTGGTCGAGGATGCGGTCAACGCCGTCGGCGTCGATCTCAACACGGCCTCAGCGCCGCTTCTGGGGCGGGTTTCGGGTCTCGGCGCATCGCTGGCCGAGGCGATCGTTGCGCACCGGGACGCGACCGGCCCGTTCGCCAGCCGTCGCGAACTGTTGAAGGTCTCCCGCCTTGGACCCCGCGCGTTCGAGCAATGCGCCGGCTTCCTGCGCATTCCCGACGGCAGCGAGCCGCTCGATGCCTCCGCCGTGCATCCGGAAGCCTATGGCGTGGCCAAGAAGATCGTCGCGGCCTGCGGGCGCGACGTTCGCTCGCTGATGGGCGACAGCGCCGCACTCAAGGCGCTCGATCCGCGCGTCTTCGTCGATGAGCGCTTCGGCCTCCCGACGGTGCGCGATATCCTGGCGGAGCTGGAAAAGCCCGGCCGCGATCCGCGCCCCGGCTTCAAGACCGCGACTTTTGCCGATGGCATCGACGACATCAAGGATCTGAAGCCCGGCATGCAGCTTGAAGGCACTGTCACCAATGTCGCCGCCTTCGGCGCCTTCGTCGATATCGGCGTGCACCAGGACGGACTGGTGCACGTCTCGCAACTGGCCGATCGGTTCATCAAGGACGCGCATGAGGTGGTCAAGGCCGGCGACGTGGTCAAGGTGCGTGTCGTCGACGTCGATATCAAGCGCAAGCGCATCGGTCTGTCGATGCGCAAGGATGGCGACGGTGGCGCACCGAAGCCGCGCGACAATGGTAGCAGGCCGGTGCCGCGCGCGCCCGCGCCCCAACGCCAGCCGGAGCGGCCGGTGCAGCAGGGCGCGTTCGGCGCCGCTTTGGCCGATGCGTTGAAGCGGAAGTAATTTCGCGAGCCGGGCTGCGCCGCCAGGTCAGACGGCGGCGCTCGACATTGATGATCCATCACCAATGCTCATGGATCGGCGAAGCTATTTCGTTTGATTTTTTCAGGACGGGAGCCGATAAGCCGCGCGTTTCAAGATTTCTGTTTCGATGCATGTCGTTATCTCCAAGCTGCCGAACACCCTCGGGTCAGGCCCGCGGGCAAGCTTTGGGCGACATGCATGAGTTTGGGAGACCGAGAGCCATGGCCGCCGACAAGAACGCATTCGTCTGGGATGATCCTTTCCTGATCGAGGACCAGCTTTCGGAGGACGAGCGCATGGTGCGCGATGGCGCCGCCGCGTTTGCCGCCGACAAGCTCGCTCCGAAGATCGAGGAAGCCTATCTCGAGGAGAAGACCGACGCCGGGATCTTTCGCGAAATGGGCGAGGCCGGTCTGCTCGGCATCACCATCCCGGAAGAATATGGCGGGCTCGGCGCCAACTACATCACCTACGGGCTGGTCGCGCGGGAAGTGGAGCGGATCGACTCGGGCTATCGCTCGATGATGAGCGTGCAGTCGTCGCTGGTAATGTATCCGATCCATGCCTATGGCTCGGAAGAACAGCGCAAGAAATACCTGCCGAAGCTGGCGTCGGGCGAATGGATCGGCTGCTTTGGCCTGACCGAGCCTGACGCCGGTTCCGACCCGGGCGGCATGAAGACGCGGGCCGAGAAGACCGCGAGCGGCTACAGGATCTCCGGCTCGAAAATGTGGATTTCCAACGCGCCGATCGCAGACGTGTTCGTCGTCTGGGCAAAGTTGTCCGACGAAAGTGGGGGCGCGCATGACAACCAGATTCGCGGCTTTGTCCTGGAAAAGGGTATGAACGGGCTATCGGCGCCGAAGATCGGCGGCAAGCTGTCGCTGCGAGCCTCGATTACCGGCGAAGTGGTGATGGAAGGCGTCGAGGTCGGCGAGGACGCGTTGCTGCCCAATGTCTCGGGTCTCAAAGGGCCGTTTGGCTGCCTCAACCGGGCGCGCTACGGAATTTCCTGGGGCGCCATGGGCGCGGCTGAGGATTGCTGGCACCGCGCCCGCCAGTATGGCCTCGACCGTAAGCAGTTCGGCAAGCCGCTGGCCGGCACGCAGCTTTTCCAGAAGAAGCTCGCCGACATGCAGACCGAGATCGCGCTCGGCCTGCAGGGCAGCCTGCGCGTCGGGCGGCTGATGGATGAAGGCAAGATGGCGCCGGAGATGATCTCGCTCGTCAAGCGCAACAATTGCGGCAAGGCGCTCGACATCGCCCGCCAGGCCCGCGACATGCATGGCGGCAATGGCATCCAGATCGGTTACCACGTCATGCGCCACGCCCAGAACCTGGAAACCGTCAACACCTATGAGGGCACGCATGACGTGCATGCGCTGATCCTCGGACGGGCGCAGACCGGATTGCAGGCGTTCTTTTAGGTTCAGGTGTTCTCCGCTTCCAGGATGCCCGTGCCTGGTATCTCCGCTCGCAAAGCGGGAGATCGGCAATTTTCGTCGACGATGCCACATTTTGTTCTTGCTTTGTGCCGGCAGCTATGCTACTAATTTCGGTATGGTGCTAATTGGCTCCAACGACCCGTCCGCCGAGGCGGGTTTTTCTTTTCAGCTCTTTTCGACGAAGCATCGCGTGTGCTGCCGATCATCGATATCGGCGGGAAGCGCCCGGTGCTGACCCGCCGGACTTCGGCTCTGCAGCGTTGCAACGTTTTGCCGCCACACTGCGGAATCCCGGGGTCGGCGCTCCGTTTCGTGAGCTATGCAAGCTGCTTGATTTAGGTGCAGCGTAACATCTCTGCTTGGAGAATGGTCAGCATTCGTGTCAGGGTTCAGCGAACTCCTTTTGAAACACCGACTTCAGGGGCACCATGGCAATTCTGGCAGCCGTCTATCACCTGACCCATTACAAATACGACCGGCCGGTCGTATTAGGCCCGCAAGTCATAAGGTTGCAGCCTGCGCCGCATTCCCGCACCAAGGTGCTAAGCCATTCGCTGAAGGTCGGGCCGGCAAATCACTTCGTCAATCTGCAGCAGGACCCCTACGGCAATTTTCTGGCCCGCTTCGTCTTTCCCGAGCCGGTGACGGAACTGAAGATCGAGGTCGATCTCGTTGCCGACATGACGGTCTACAATCCGTTCGATTTCTTCGTCGAACCGTCGGCCGAGACGTTTCCATTCGAATACCCCGAAGAGATCCGGGACGATCTGACCATCTACCGAACGCCGGAACCGGCGGGGCCGCTGTTGGAGGCATTCCTGAAAACCATCGCGCGCCAACCGACCAACACCGTCAATTTTGTCGTCGACCTCAATGCGCGGCTGCAGCGCGAGATCGCCTATATCGTGCGCATGGAAACCGGCGTCTTCTCGCCCGAGGAAACGCTGGCCGCCGGCAAGGGGTCGTGCCGGGATTCGAGCTGGCTCCTGGTGCAGATACTGAGGAACCTCGGCATCGCCGCGCGCTTCGTCTCCGGCTATCTGATCCAGCTGAAGCCCGACCTCGTCGCTCTTGACGGGCCGCCCGGCACGGCGACCGATTTCACTGACCTCCATGCCTGGTGCGAGGTGTATCTGCCGGGCGCCGGCTGGATCGGCTTCGACCCGACCTCCGGCCTGCTCACCGGCGAAAGCCATGTGCCGCTCGCGGCAACGCCGCATTTCCGCAATGCCGCGCCGATCTCCGGCATGGCGAGCTTCGCCAATGTCGAATTCGGCTTCGAAATGCGGGTAGACCGCATCGCCGAGCATCCGCGCATCACCAAGCCGTTCTCCGACGAGAGCTGGCAGGCGCTGGACGCGCTGGGCGCCGAGGTCGATGCAGCACTCCAGGCCGGCGACGTGCGGCTGACCATGGGCGGCGAGCCGACCTTCGTCTCGATCGACGATTTCGAGGCGGCCGAGTGGAACACGGCAGCCGTCGGGCCGACCAAGCGGGAAAAGGCCGATGCGCTGATCCGCCGGCTGCGCGAACGCTTCGCGCCGGGCGGCTTCCTGCATTACGGACAGGGCAAATGGTATCCCGGCGAAAGCCTGCCGCGCTGGACCTTCTCGCTCTACTGGCGCACCGACGGCGAGCCGGTGTGGAGCGACCCGTCGCTGATCGCACATGAAAAGAGCGAGGCGGATGTCGGACCGAAGCAGGCCGAAAGCCTGCTGACGGCGATTGCCGACGAACTCGGCATCGACAAGACGATGGTCAGCGAAGCCTATGAGGATCCCGCCGAATGGCTGCTCAAGGAAGGCAAGCTGCCGGACAACGTCGATCCTTCCAATTCGAAGCTGGAGGACCCCGAGGAGCGCAGCCGCATGGCGCGGGTGTTCGAACGCGGGCTGACCAAGCCGTCGGGCTATGTGCTGCCTGTCCAGCGCTGGAACAGCCAGGCGTCCGGACCGCGCTGGCGCTCAGAGAAGTGGAAGACGCGGCGCGGCCGGCTGTTCCTGGTGCCCGGCGATTCACCGGTTGGCTACCGCCTGCCGCTTGGTACGCTGCCGTATGTGCCGCCGGCACAGTTTCCCTACATCGTGCCCGTCGATCCATCGCTGCCGCGCGGATCGTTGCCGGCGCGTGAGGCGATCTTGCCCGGTTCTGTTTCTTCGCCCGCTCCGGCCGAACTGGAAGGCGCCGACGAAATGGCGCGACGCCAGCAGGCGGTATCCTTTACGGCCGTTACCGGCCAGCAGGACCGCGTCGAACAGGAGATCACCGAGATCGGCGGCGCCGTGCGCACGGCCCTTTCGGTCGAGCCGCGCGACGGACGGCTTTGTGTGTTCATGCCGCCGGTCGAGGCGCTGGAGGACTATCTCGAACTGGTGGCGGCGGCGGAGAACGCGGCAAGGGCGATCGGCCTGCCGGTGCATATAGAGGGCTACGGCCCGCCGCACGATCCGCGCCTCAACGTCATCCGTGTCGCACCCGATCCCGGCGTCATCGAGGTCAATATCCACCCCGCCGCAAATTGGCAGGATTGCGTGGCGACGACCACGGCGATCTACGAAGAGGCGCGGCAGACGCGGCTTGGCGCCGACAAGTTCATGATCGACGGCCGCCACACCGGCACCGGCGGCGGCAACCACGTCGTCGTCGGCGGCGCGACACCCAACGACAGTCCGTTCCTGCGCCGCCCCGACCTGTTGAAGAGCCTGGTGCTGCAATGGCAGCGACATCCGTCGCTGTCCTACCTTTTCTCCGGCCTGTTCATCGGCCCGACCAGCCAGGCGCCGCGCTTCGACGAGGCGCGCCACGATTCGCTTTACGAACTCGAAATCGCGATGGCGCAGGTGCCACATCCGGACAAGGGCGCGGCACCCCTGCCGTGGCTGGTCGACCGGCTGTTCCGCA
Organism: Mesorhizobium sp. M0701; assembly: GCF_040320365.1. Lineage (NCBI taxonomy): Bacteria > Pseudomonadati > Pseudomonadota > Alphaproteobacteria > Hyphomicrobiales > Phyllobacteriaceae > Mesorhizobium > Mesorhizobium sp. M0701. Next base: position 128,941 of record NZ_JAMYPO010000001.1, on the reverse strand, counting down.
ACCTTCTGACCGACGTGACCGGCAATACGCATCGATCGGAAATCTGCATCGACAAGCTGTTTTCGCCGGACGGGCCGACCGGCCGGCTCGGGCTGGTCGAATTCCGCGGTTTCGAGATGCCGCCCAACGCGCGCATGAGCCTGGCGCAGCAATTGCTGGTGCGCGCCATCATCGCCCGGGCCTGGAAGAACCCGCTCGACGGCCGCTTCGTGCGCTGGGGCACCTCGCTGCACGACCGTTTCATGCTGCCGCATTATGCCTGGGCGGATTTTCTCGACGTGCTGGACGACCTCAAGCTGAACGGCTTTGCGTTCCGTCCGGAATGGTTCGACGCCCAGCTCGAATTCCGCTTCCCGTTCTGCGGCGAGGTCCAGCATGCCGGCGTCAAGCTGGAGCTCAGGCAGGCGCTCGAGCCGTGGCACGTGATGGGCGAGCAAGGCGCGATCGGCGGCACCGTGCGCTTTGTCGATTCCTCCGTCGAAAGGCTGCAGGTGAAGACCGAGGGACTCAACCCGGAGCGTCACGCCGTCGTCTGCAACGGCCGCGTCGTGCCGATGAAGGTGACCGACAACCGCGAGATCGCGGTGGCCGGCGTGCGCTTCAAGGCCTGGCAGCCGGCGTCGGGCCTGCATCCGGCGCTACCGGTCAACACCCCGCTGGTCTTCGACATCTATGACCGCTGGTCGGGCCGCGCGGTTGGCGGCTGCGTCTATCATGTGGCACATCCCGGCGGGCGCAGCTACGACACCTTCCCGGTCAACGGCAACGAAGCGGAGGCGCGGCGGCTCGCCCGCTTCGAGCCACGTGGCCATACGCCGTCCAGCTATGTGCTGCGCAACGAAGAAGCCTCTGAAGATTTCCCGATGACCCTTGACCTTCGGCGGCCGCAAAGACTCTGATCAGCCATGGCGAAGGGGAATCACAAAAGGCTGCGCAGCAAGCCGCAGACCCACAGTCTGCTGGAGCACTATCAGCCGATCGACGGCGTCGTCGATGAGATGGTCGATGCGTCGGGCAATCCGCGGCCGGCGTGGCGGCACTTCATCGAGGCGCTGGAGGACCTGGGTCCGGAAAAGCTTGCCCAGCGCTTCGCCCGCGCCGACCAGTACCTGCGCGATGCCGGCGTCTATTACCGCGTCTACGACAAGGCCGGCGCCAATGAGCGGGAATGGCCGCTAGCGCATGTGCCGCTGCTGATCGAGGAGCAGGAATGGGCTGACATCAGCGCCGGCCTGGTCCAGCGCGCCGATCTGTTCGAGGAGACCATCGGCGACATTTACGGGCCGAACCGGCTGGTCGAGAAAGGCATTCTGCCGGCCGGATTGATCGCGGCCAGCCCGGAATATTTGCGGCCGGTCGTCGGCACCAGGCCGGCCAGCGGCCATTTCCTGCATTTCTGCGCCTTCGAGCTCGGTCGTGGCCCGGACGGCCGCTGGTGGGTGCTTGGCGACCGCACACAGGCGCCGTCAGGCGCCGGCTTTGCGCTGGAAAACCGCGTCGCCACCACAAGGGCGCTGTCCGACATCTACGGCGAAATGCATGTGCACCGCCTGGCCGGCTTCTTCCGTCGCTTCCGCGACGCGCTGATCGGCATGGCCAAGCAAGCCGGCGGCCGTGTCGCCATCCTGACGCCGGGACCGCTGAACGAAACCTATTACGAACATGCCTATATCGCCCGCTATCTCGGCATCATGCTGCTCGAGGGCGAGGACCTGACCGTCTCGGGCGGCAGGCTGATGGTGCGCACGGTTTCGGGGCTGATGCCGGTGAGCGTCTTGTGGCGGCGGCTCGACGCCGCCTTCGCCGATCCGCTTGAATTGCGGCCGGACTCGCAGATCGGCACGCCGGGGCTGGTCGAGGCGGTTCGGCAAGGAGCGGTTTCGGCCGTCAATGCACTGGGCTCCGGCCTGATGGAGACGCGCGCGCTGCTCGCCTTCCTGCCGAAGATTTCGCGCGCCCTGCGCAACGAGGAACTGCTGCTGCCGACGGTCGCGACATGGTGGTGCGGGCAGGAGGCGGAGCGCGAGCATGTGCTCGCCAATATCGATAGCATGGTGATCGGCCCGGCGCTGTCGACGCGGCTTGCCTTCGAGGACGACGGCTCGACCAAGCTCGGGTCAGCGCTGTCGGTCGAGGAACGGGCCGAACTCGTCGCCAGGATCGAACGGGACGGCGGCGACTTCGTCGGCCAGGAAGCGGTGACGCTGTCGACCACGCCTGTCTATGTCGGCGGTTGGCTGGAGCCGCGGCCGGCAAGCCTGCGCGTCTATCTGGCGCGGACGCCGGAAGGCTGGACGGTGATGCCGGGCGGTTTTGCCCGTGTCGGCTTTTCGCTCGACCCGACGGCCATCGCCATGCAGCGCGGCGGCCAGGCGGCGGATGTCTGGGTGGTCAGCGACAGGCCGGTCGAGCGCGAGACGCTGCTGCCGCAGGAGCACGACAGCTTCACCCGAACCTTGCCGGGCAGCCTGCCGAGCCGCGCGGCTGAGAACCTGACATGGCTCGGCCGCTATATCGAGCGATCGGAAGACACGGTGCGCATCCTGCGCGCCTACCATGTGCGGCTGGCCGAGACATCCGATCCCGAGATGCCGCTGCTCGCCGATATCAGCGACTATCTCGCGCCGTTCGGCATCGACGTCGAGACGGCAATCCCATTGGGGCTCATCGGCACGCTGGACAGCGCCGTTTACAGCGCCGGGCAGATCCGCGACCGCTTCTCGCCCGATGGCTGGCTGGCATTGAAGGATCTATCGAAGACCATCCACCAATTTGCCGCGACAGTGGCGCCGGGCGACGACGCGACAAGGGCAATGACGGTCATCCTGCGCAAGCTGGCCGGGTTTTCCGGCCTGCTGCACGAGAATATGTACCGCTTTGCCGGCTGGCGTTTCCTGGAAATCGGCCGCAGGCTCGAACGCGGCATCCAGATAGCCCGCACGCTCGCCCGGCTGACCAGAGCCCAGGCGCCGGAAGGTGCGCTCGACATGATGCTGGAGATCGGCGACAGCGTCATGACCCACCGTCGGCAATATCCGGTGCAGGCGGGACGGCGCACGGTGGTCGACCTTCTGGCGCTCGATCCGCTCAACCCGCGCTCAATCCTTTTCCAGCTCGAACGGCTGAAGGCCGAAATCGCGCTGCTGCCCGCTGTCGGCGCTGAAGGCCATATGTCGCCGGCGGCCAAGGAAATCCTGCAGCTCAACACGTCGATCGCCATCAAGGAGCCCTCGGACATGACGGCCAACGCCCTCGGCGATCTCGCCAATGAAATCGGCGGGCTCTACAACAGCCTCGCCAAAGCCTATTTCGGGTAGAGACAGCATGCTCTACGACATCAGGCTTCACCTGCGTTACGACTATGATGCGGCGGCCGGCGGTGGCCGCCATCAGGTGCGCGTGCTGCCGCCGACCATCCCTGGCGTGCAGCGCGTCATCGCCGCTTCACTGTCTTTTGTGCCGGCGCCCAGCGAACGTTCCGACTTTTCCGACTTTTTCGGCAACAGTGTCACCTCGATCGCCTTTCGTGACGCGCATGATGCGCTCGACATCAGGATGAGCGCGCGTGTTTCAGTGTCGCGGCCCGAACCCGGGCTCGACGTATCGCCGGACATACGCCGGCTGAGGGAAGAACTCGGCGCAGTGCACTCGCTGGCGCCGGCTTCGCCGCATCACTTTCTGGCCGCCAGCGATCATGCCGGCATCGACGCGGCAATCACTGCCTATGCGAAAGGCAGTGCCGGCAGTTCGACAGTCGGCACGGCCATGGCTCTGTGCAACCGCATTCACCGCGATTTCACCTATGACGGCGAGGCGACCACCGTGCAGACGCGGGCCAGCGACGCCTTTGGCCTGAAGCGCGGCGTCTGCCAGGATTTTTCCCACATCATGATCGCCGGCCTGCGCGGCCTCGGTATTCCCGCGGGCTATGTCAGCGGGTTCCTGCGCACCATCCCGCCGCGCGGGAAGCCGCGGCTCGAAGGCGCCGACGCCATGCACGCCTGGGTCAAGGTGTGGTGCGGGCGCGATGCCGGCTGGCAGGAATTCGATCCGACCAATGGCATGCGGGCAAGCAACGACCATATCACGGTCGGCTACGGCCGCGATTACTCCGATGTGGCGCCGATCGTCGGCGTGCTGAAAACCACTGGTGGACAGGTCGGCGAGCAGGCAGTCGACGTCATACCGGTCGTGCTCGAAAAGGCGTGACTGCACCTCCTCGTTGCACGGCGTCGTCGTTAATCTGTCTTGGCAATCAAGAGACGTTGGAACCCGCAGCCGGCAAGCGGCTTATCTACGGAAATTCCGTGGAGAGGACATGCTGGACAAATCCGGGTCGTCGTCTGGCCGATCGGCTGTGAGGAAAGCTGCACCAAAAAACGGGGTGCCGCAGAACGGAGCGCTGGAGAACGGCGCGCAAGCCTCCGCCGTTCGGGCCTCGCTCAACTATGTCACCGACACTGAACCCGGTATTCGCCGGCTGCCTTCGGGCAAGGGGTTCTCGTACAAAGGACCCGACGGGCGGACTGTCGACGGGGAGGCGCTGGCACGCATCAGGGCGCTCGCCATTCCACCGGCCTGGACGGATGTGTGGATCTCGCCGGATGCCGACGGTCACATCCAGGCGACCGGTCGGGACCAGCGCGGCCGCAAACAATACCGCTATCACCCGCACTGGGCGGAGGAGCGTGACGGCGTCAAATATTCGAGCCTGATCGCCTTCGCCGAAAGCCTGCCCGAACTGCGGCGGCAGATCGACGTCGATTTGCGCCGTCACGGCCTGCCGCTGGAACGCGTCGTTGCGGCTATCGTCTGGCTGCTCGACAACACGATGATCCGTGTCGGCAATGCCGCCTATGCCCGCGACAACAAGAGTTTTGGGCTGACCACGCTGCGCGACCGCCATGTCGACATCAAGGGCTCGAGCCTGCGTTTTGCCTTCATCGGTAAATCCGGCAAGGAATGGAGATTGAAGCTTGTCGATCGCCGGATTGCCAAGGTCGTGCGTGGAGCGCAGGACCTGCCGGGCCAAAAACTGTTCCAGTATCTCGACGAGGACGGAAACAGGCATCCGGTGCGCTCAGACGACGTCAACCGCTATATCAGGGAAAATGCCGGAGCGGAGTTCAGCTCCAAGCACTTCAGAACCTGGGGTGGCACCATCCATGCAGCGTCGCTGTTTGCGCAAACCGAACGTCCGGAAAGCCAGGCGCAGCAAAAGAGGGTGATGAACAGTGTCATCGACAAGGTTGCCGATCGGCTTGGCAACACACGCGCGGTTTGTCGCCAATGCTACATCCATCCGGAAGTGTTTCGCGCCTGGTCCGAAGGACGGCTGCTGGACGAAATGGCGGATGCCAACAAAGGCAAGCGCTCGATCGCCGGGCTCGACGACGAGGAGGCCTTGGTCTTGAGATGGCTGAAGGCGAGGGAATGACGCCAGACCGGGGGCGTATTTTTTTTGTCGACGCCATGTCGGCATCGGTCCTAGTGTTTCGTCCTTTGACAGAGAAAAGGACGACCCATGCTCTACGCGATCCTCTGCTATGCCTCTGAAGACGTCGTCTGCTCCTGGAGCAAGGAGCAGGACGACGCAGTCATGGAAAAGCTTATCGGTGTGCAGGAAAAATATGCCCAGGCGGGCCGGCTTGGTCCGGTGGCGCGGCTCTTGCCGACGACCGCGGCGACGACGCTGAGGAAGGTCAAGGGCGAATCGATCGTCATCGACGGCCCGTTTGCCGAAACCAAGGAACAGTTCCTCGGCTTCTACACGCTCGAATGCGCCGATCTCGATGAGGCCGTCGACTTCGCGCGCGAGCTTTCCGAGGTCAATCCGAGCGGCGGCTCCTATGAAATCCGGCCGGTCTCGCTCTTCAATCCCGCCAAGGTTTCCGCATGACCGAACTCGCCTGGATCAGCACGGCAATCAGCACCGCTCGCCCGCAGGCGATGGGGGCATTGCTGCGCTACTTCCGCGACCTCGACGCGGCGGAGGAAGCATTCCAGGACGCCTGCCTGAGGGCACTGAACAACTGGCCGAAAAACGGTCCTCCGCGCGATCCGGCAGCCTGGCTGATTTTCGTCGGCCGCAACAGCGGCATCGATGCGGTGCGCAAGCGCGCCAAGCAGGCGCCGCTGCCGGAGGAGGACCAGATCTCCGATCTGGAGGATGCCGAGAGCGACGTCGCCGAGCGGCTGGACGGCGCGCATTACCGCGACGACATTTTGCGGCTGCTGTTTATCTGCTGCCATCCCGACCTGCCGGCCACACAGCAGATCGCGGTGGCGTTACGCATCGTCTCCGGCCTGACGGTCAAGCAGATCGCCCGCGCCTTCCTCGTCGGTGAAAGCGCCATGGAGCAGCGTATCACGCGCGCCAAGGCGCGTATCGCCGACGCCGGGGTGCCGTTCGAGACGCCGGGAGCGGTCGAGCGCTCCGAACGGCTCGCCGCCGTCGCCGCCATGGTCTACTTGATCTTCAACGAAGGCTATTCCAGCAACAGCGGCGAGGCTTCGGCGCGAGCGCCGCTTTGCGAAGAGGCGATCCGGCTGGCCCGGCTGCTGCTCAGGCTGTTCCAGACCGAGCCGGAGATCATGGGGCTGATGGCGCTGTTGCTGCTGCAGCATGCACGCTCGCCGGCTCGCTTCGACGAGAACGGCGAGATCGTGCTGCTCGAAGACCAGGACCGCAGTCTGTGGAGCCGCAAGATGATCGATGAAGGCCTGGCGCTGGTCGATAAGGCGTTGCGCCATCGCAAGCCCGGTCCCTACCAGGTGCAAGCGGCGATCGCCGCACTGCATGCGCGGGCGGAAAAACCCGAGGATACGGACTGGAACGAGATCGACCTGCTCTACGGGCTGCTCGAGCAGATGCAGCCGTCGCCGGTGGTGACGCTCAACCGCGCCGTCGCGGTCTCCAAGGTGCGTGGACCGGAAGCCGCACTCGCCATGATCGAGCCGCTGGAGGGAAGGCTTTCCGGCTATTTCCATTTCTTCGGCCTCAAGGGCGGACTGCTGATGCAGCTTGGCCGCGGCGAGGAGGCGCGTGTCGCTTTCGACCGCGCCATCGCGCTCGCCAATACGGCCGCCGAGGCAGCGCATATCCGCATGCATATCGACCGGCTGATGAAAGAAAGCGCCGTGCGGGAAACCGCCAAGACGGCACACTGATTCGCTCTATCTGGCTGGTTCAACAGTCGGACGCCGGCTTGGACCATGCCGGGGTGGCGATTTCTCCCTGAAACGCGTAATGCCACGCCATGACAGCGCCTGGTATGCCGACCGGCAGGGAACCGGTATGGCGAAAAGCTTGGACCGACGCCATATGAGCGACGGGATCTGAAAGGGACGAACGAAATGACGATTGCGAAGGAAACGGCCGGGCTTCTGGCGAAACTGGGCGTTGCCGAGGGCGCGCTTACGGGCGGCGACCTCATCGTGCGCAGCCCGGTAACCGGCGAGCAGATCGCCGCGCTGAAGACCATCTCGCCGGCCGATGCGGCAACGACCATCGACAATGCCCACAAAGCTTTCCTGGCGTGGCGGCAGGTGCCAGCTCCCAAGCGTGGCGAACTGGTGCGGCTGCTCGGCGAGGAATTGCGCACACACAAGGCCGAGCTTGGCCGGTTGGTATCGATCGAAGTCGGCAAGATCCCATCCGAAGGTCTTGGCGAAGTGCAGGAGATGATCGACATCTGCGATTTCGCCGTCGGTCTTTCCCGGCAATTGTACGGCCTGACCATCGCCACCGAGCGTCCCGGCCATCGCATGATGGAGACCTGGCATCCGCTGGGCGTCGTCGGCGTCATCTCGGCCTTCAACTTTCCGGTGGCGGTATGGTCGTGGAACGCGGCACTTGCGCTGGTCTGCGGCGACGCGGTGGTGTGGAAACCGTCCGAGAAGACCCCGCTGACGGCGCTCGCCTGCGAAGCGATTTTTGCACGCGCGGTAAAGCGTTTTGGCACGGACGCGCCGCAGGGCCTGGCGCCGGTGCTGATCGGCGACCGTGCCGTCGGCGAGATCCTGGTTGACCATCCGAAGGTGCCGCTGGTCTCGGCCACCGGCTCGACGCGCATGGGCAGGGATGTCGGCCCACGGCTGGCGAAGCGCTTTGCCCGTGCGGTGCTGGAGCTCGGCGGCAACAATGCCGGCATCGTCTGCCCGACGGCCGATCTGGACATGGCGCTCCGCGCTATCGCCTTCGGCGCCATGGGCACGGCCGGCCAGCGCTGCACGACGCTCAGGCGCCTGTTCGTGCATGAGAGCGTCTATGACCAGCTCGTTCCGCGCCTGAAGAAGGCTTATGAGAGCGTCTCGGTCGGTAATCCGCTGGAGACAAGCGCTCTGGTTGGCCCGCTGATCGACAAGGCTGCCTACGAGAATATGCAGAAGGCGCTGGAGGAGGCGGCTTCGCATGGCGGTAAGATAACCGGCGGAATGCGGGTCGAGAACGGTCACCCCGAGGCCCACTATGTGCGTCCGGCGCTGGTCGAAATGCCGCGGCAGGTTTCGCCGGTGACGGAGGAAACCTTCGCGCCCATCCTCTATGTGATGAAATATTCGGACTTCGACATCGTGCTAGAAGAACACAATGCGGTGGGAGCGGGGCTGTCATCCTCGATCTTTACCCGCGACCTGCAGGAATCCGAGCGCTTTCTTAGCGTCGACGGATCGGACTGCGGCATCGCCAACGTCAATATAGGCACGTCAGGGGCCGAGATCGGCGGTGCCTTCGGTGGCGAGAAGGAGACCGGCGGCGGCCGCGAGTCGGGGTCCGATGCCTGGAAGGCCTATATGCGGCGCGCCACCAATACGGTGAATTATTCCAAGGCGCTGCCGCTTGCGCAGGGCGTGTCGTTCGACATCGATTGAAAAGCCAGATCTCCGTCGCGGCGGCGCGAAAGCCGCCACGACGGCGGTCGGCTCGCGGTTCAGCTGGCTTCGGAAGTTACAACACAATTGTCGAAGGCTGCATCGATGATGGCGAGCTTGACCGCCTGGGCGGTCATGTATTCCTGATAGAACTCGCTCGACACCCACATGACCGAGTGACCGCGCTGGCCCAGCCAGCCGATGCTGCCGAGTTCCTCGGCATCGCGCAATTTGCGTGACAGGTGAGTGCGGGAAAGCTTGAGCCAGTTCGCGAAATCCCCGATTGAGACGACACCGGTCGGGATTCGGTCCAGGTCGGCATGATCGGGGTCGACGCCGGACATCAGCCAATCCATGACGATGCCGCCATTGTCGAGCCAGGTGAACAAGGAAAAAGTCTGTCTTGGCTCGCGCACGGCATGCGACGAAAGCAGTCCGTCGGCCACCAGTGGCTGCAGTTTGGCGAGCACATCCGGTTGTGCGACGAATGCAGGCAGTCGAAATCCACCGTCCAGGCTGTCCAGCGTTTTCAGATGAGCCATGACCCAGCCGGCAACCGTCTCCAGAGTGCCCGCGGCCGGCTCAAACGGGCGGACGCGCCCATATTTAATCGGCAGATGCCGGATGAAACCGTAATGCAGCATCTCCTTCAGGAAGGCGTCGGCGGTGTTGCGGCTGGCCACCGAATGCCGGCAGATGTCGTCCATGAACCGTGCGGACGTAAGGCCCTTGCGATGATCGTCCGGCTCTCGATTGAAATACAAGCCAAGGCCGATATGGGCCATCAGCCAACGCTGTTGCGTGGCGAATACGGAAGCCAGCCGCGGGTTCGCTTCATAGGTCTGGAGAAGCGTCCGCGACTGAGCCTGGACATGGCGACGCAGTGCCGGATGGCTGGCAATGTCTTCAGAAACCAGCGCCATCCCCGCCGAGCCCAACCAAATTTGCAACTGGAAAATGCCGATCACAATTTCAGCCTTCGCGGGTCGTGTCCAGAGCCGGCGCATTACGATACGAGCTGAATCCCGCCGGCTAGTGGGCTGAATTCCGCGACTTGATCGCCGAGGCCACTGATTTCGCTGCAGAGGGCTAGCCCGCTCGAACCCACCAACGATGACTTCGCCTGTCCAGCCCGTGCTCCCGCCGATGGCGACGCGGAACCAACACAAGCTTTGCTCGTTGAAGAACGCTGATTGGACTGAGACAGTGAGGGACTACAAAATGGAGAATGGCCTTTTCGCCACGCCGCCTGCAGCTTTCCGGCAAACAGAGTCGGTCTGGCCACGGGCGCTCAAGTGGCTGTTGCGCCGAGTGCGCAGCGCCTCCGACAGTTCGGGAACCATGTTGAAGCCAATCCTCTCCGGACCCGAGGATGATAGCGGGCCCACTCCGCCTCGACGTGCTTGAGGCTGACCGCGCTGCGATCTTGACGTCAAAAATGACCGCTCACATATCATTTTAGGGCCGCGCCGCAGCCGACAACCATGACCGCTTCGAAGGCCTCCCACGGCGGCGTGTCCGCCTGATGCAGCAGGCGAGAGCGGCAGTGCCGCGTAACGGCGGGAACCATCGGGCATGCTTGGCTATTAGATACAGGCGGCTGCTGGTCTGCCGGGCCAGGAGCCATTGCTATGATCATTAATCCCCCACCGGAAAGCGCGATCCCGGCATCCGTTCCGTCGGTCGATCCAAAAGCCGCCCCGACGCTTCGCAATGCCGAAGCGGAGGTCTTTTATATCGAAGCGATCCGCGAACTTGTCGCGACCGGCATCCCCTTTCTCGTCGCCGGCACCTATGCCGTAAGCGCCTATACCGGGATCATCCGCCAGACCAAGGATCTCGACATTTTCTGCAAGGCCGGCGACTGCCCGCGCATCCTCGCCCATTTCAAGCAGATCGGCTACGCCGTCGTGGTCGAGGACGACCGGTGGCTCGGTAAAGTGTTCAAGGGCACCCATTTTTTCGACGTCATTTTCGCCTCGATGAACGGCACCATGCCTGTCGACGACCAGTGGCTGGAGCACGCCCGTCAGGGCGAATTGCTGGGCAGCCAGGTGCGGATCATCGGGCCCACCGAGCTTATCTGGTCCAAAAGTTTCATCCAGGACCGCGGTCGCCACGATGGTGCCGACATCTCGCACACCATCCTCAAGGCCCACGACCAGATCGACTGGCAAAGGCTGCTTTCCTACATGGAAGTTCATTGGGAAGTTCTGCTGATGCATCTCTTGAACTTCCGATGGATCTATCCGACGGAGCGGGGCCGCGTGCCCGCCTGGCTGCTCGACGAGCTGCTTGACCGGCTGGCCAAGCAGCGCGAATTGCCACCTTCCCGGATGAAAATCTGCCGTGGGCGCATGCTTTCACGAACTGACTATGAGATCGACGTCAACGACTGGGGTTTTGCCGACGTCGGCGGTGAAGGAGAACATAGCAATGGCTGACGAGCTCGAAACTGCTTCGCCGAAGGCGGAAAACGGCAGCGCACTCAAAGTCGCCGCCATTGGCGATCTGCATGTCGGCAAGGAGGACCAGGCCTCGTACCGCGATCTTTTCGGCGAGATGTCGCGTGCAGCCCAGGTTCTCGTGCTGACGGGCGACCTTACCAATCTCGGCAAGCCTCGGGAGGCCGAAATCCTTGCCGAGGAACTGCGTGCCTGCACGATCCCGGTCGTCGCCGTACTTGGCAATCACGACTATGAGTCAGGCGCCGTCGAGCAGGTCACCGACATTCTGCGTCAGGCGGGCGTTCACCTGCTCGACGGCGAGGCGACGGAGATTCACGAGGTCGGGTTCGTTGGGGTCAAGGGTTTCGTTGGCGGTTTTGGATCGCGCATGCTCGGCTCCTTCGGCGAACCGGCGATCAAGTCAATGGTGGCGGAAAGCGTGAACGAAGCGATGCGGCTTGAAAACGCAATGCGGCAGGTCCGCGCCAAACGCACGCTTGTCGTTCTGCACTACGCGCCTGTCGTCGAGACGGTCGAAGGCGAGCCGCTGGAGATCTTCCCGTTTCTCGGTTCGTCACGCCTGGCCGAGACAATAGACCGGTTCCAGGTCAGCGCGGTGGTGCATGGCCATGCGCATCGCGGCGCCTACGAGGGCCGCACACCGGGCGGGGCGACGGTCTATAACGTTGCCATGCATGTCGCCAAGCCGACCGGCCGCCCCTACGCTGTGCTCGAAATCTAATAGGCTAGATGTTGAACGCCCGCTTCGGCGGAATGTCGTTTTCATCCGGATTGGGAATGGGGTCCTCGTCGGGGAGCCTGTCGGGGTCCGGCTCACGCACGGGCTTGGGATCGGGGATGGGAGGCGGCGGCACCGGGGTCGGCATTGGCTCGGGTGTGGGAATAGTGGCCATCGTGATCATCTCCTCTTGGCGCAGAACAACGCAATGGGTCAGCTGGTTCCCGCCTTCTGGTCAGCCCATCTCCGGATTCGCCTGTCTGCTGCCCGACTTGCTTGATCGCAGCAGCAGAGCAAGCGGAACGAGCAGGGCGGTTGCCACCGCGCAGTAGCGGAAGACATCGACATAGGCGAGCAGCGTGGCCTGGCGGGCGATCAACTGGCCAAGCCAGCCGATCGCCTGCTGCTTCGCCTCGACCATCGGCGAACCCTGGGCGACGAAATGCTCGGTCGCCTGCCGAAGTGCCTGCTGATAGGCGGGCGACGACTGCACGGTGTGGCCGACCAGATACGATTGATGGATCTGGGAGCTTTGCGCAATGACGGTGTTGGACAGCGAGACGCCGATGCTGCCGCCGATATTGCGTGCAACGTTGATCAGCGCCGATGCCTGGTTGGTCTTCTGCGGGGGCAGGCCGACATAGGCCGCGGTCGAGATGGGAATGAACAGGAACGGCAGCCCGACCATCAGGAAAACACGGGCAAAGGCAAAGAAGCGGAAGCTGGCGTCCGGAGTAAGCGAGGTCATATGCCAGAGGGCCACTGCGACCACCGACATGCCCATCATGATCAGGTATTTGGGCTGCACGATGCTGCCTACAAATCCGGACACCGGCATCAAGATCAGCATGGCGATGCCGCCCGGCATCATCGAAAGGCCCGAGAGCGTCGCGGTGTAGGCAAATGTCGTCTGCTGCAGCTGCGGCACGATCTGGGTGGTGCTGAACAGGATAGCACCGACCGCCATCATGACCAGGAAGGCCGTGCCGAACTGGCGCGTGAACAACAGACGCATGTCGACGACCGGATCGCTGCGACTGAGCTCCCATGGGATAAGCAGCAGGAACGCGATCGCGGAAATCACTGCGAAAGTGGTGATGAAATCCGAGGCGAACCAATCGTAGCGCTGGCCCCGGTCGAGAAAAATCTCCAGGCACCCCAAGGCCGTCGCCACCAGGACGAACCCGATCCCGTCGATCTTCAGGCCGCCCTTCAGCCGTTCCTTGCGTTCGCGTTCGAGTACGTCCGGTTCGACCAACAGCCATTGCACCAGGGCCAGCGACAGGATGCCGAACGGCACGTTGATGAAGAAGATCCAGTGCCAGGAGAAATGGTCGGTCAGCCAGCCGCCGATCGTCGGCCCGACCGTCGGTGCGACGATGACGGCAATGCCGTAAAGCGCGAAGGCCTGCGAGCGCTTTTCAGGCGGAAAGGTGTCGGCAAGGATCGATTGCTCGCTTGGCGCCATGCCGCCGCCGCCGAGGCCCTGAAGGACCCTGAACAGGATGAGCAGTTCCAGGTTGGGTGCCAGTCCGCACAGCAGCGACGCGACGGTGAAGGTCGCAACGCAGAGCATGTAGTAGCGCTTGCGGCCGATGACGCTTGCCAGCCAGCCGCTGACCGGAATGATCACCGAGTTGGCAACGAGATAGGTGGTAATCACCCAGGTGCTTTCGTCCATTCCGGCCGCCAGGCTGCCAGCGATGTTGCGCAGGGCGACATTGGCGATCGAGGTGTCCAGCACCAGCATGAAAGTGGCTATGGAGACGACGACGGCGATGAGCCACGGATTGTGTGTCCCGGCGGCGGATCGGCTTTCGCCCTGATTTCTGGCGGTTTCGCCGTTCATCGCACCTTGACCGTCGGCACCACCGACAGGCCTGGCCCGAGAAGCACATCCGGCGGCTTGTCGAAGACGATCTTGACCGGCACGCGCTGCACCACCTTGACATAATTGCCGGTGGCATTTTCGGCCGGCAGGAGGCTGAAGGCGGTGCCGCTGCCGGCCTGAATACTGTCGACGCGGCCGTGAAAGGACTTGTCCGGGTAGGCGTCGATGTCGATGTCGACCGGCTGTCCCTGCCGCATCAGATCGAGCTGCGTCTCCTTGAAATTGGCCTTCACCCAGACCTCGTCGGGAACGAACATCATCAATACCTGGCCGGGTTGGGCGTAGGTGCCGTTCGCGGCGGAAATGCTCGTTGCCCGCCCGGCTGCGGGTGCTGTGATAGTCGTGCGCGACAGCGTCGTGCGGGCTTGCTCCTGGCTGGCCTTTGCCTGCTCGAGCTGCGCCTCGACGCTCCTGGCCTGTGCCTGCAAGACCGAAACCTGGCTTTTTGCGGAGGCTACATTGGCCTCGGCGCTGTCCAGCGCGGCCTGATCCTGACGCAACGTCGATGCCGCCTGCTGCGCCTGCTGCCGCGTTGCTGTGCCCCTGGCCAGGAGTTCGCGATTGCGTTGATCCTCGGCCTTGGCGAAGTCCAGCGCTGCCTTGGCCTGTGCAACCTGCCTCTGGGCAGCGTTTACCTTTGCGTTTTGAGCCTCGATCTGGGCGGCGACATTGACGATTTCGGCCTCGGCCGCGGCGACGCCGGCATCGGCCTGCTTCAGGTTTGCCTGATAGTCGCTGTCGTCGATACGCAGGAGGACATCGCCCGCCTGTATATGCTGATTGTCGGTAACCGCCAGCTCGGTAATGCGGCCGGCTATTTGCGCACCGATCGTCACTGTGCGCGCATCTATGAAGGCGTCGTCGGTCGATTCGTACTGGCGAGCGTTCAGCCACCAGATCGCGATGCCTGCCGCGACGAGCAACAGCGCAAGCGCGATGGCTGCGGCCGCATAGGGATGGCGCCTGGGAAAGCCGAGCAGACCGGCCTTTCGTTGCGAGGCATTCCCGTCGGGTTTTTCCTGCCGGGGCTCTGCCGATCGCTCATGAGATTCTCGAACCGGGGCCGGTTGCTCCCGGGTTTCATTTACAGGCTCGACGTCTTGCTCGACGCGTTGAGGCTTCGTGTCCAACGGAATTGCTTTCAAGATTGATATTGCAGCCGCCGAAGCGGACGCAAAGCCAAACGGCAAGCTTCCGCAAAAGTTCCTGTCCGGAAACGGGTTCGGTTAACGGGTCGACATCGAACACAGGCGGGGGCGCGTCGGAATTCGAGCGCCGCTTCGACGGGGCAGGTGATCCGTACGCCTCATGTTGCGGCGGTCCGGCCTTGTCAGCGCTCCATGGCGCGATAATTGCTCATGTAGGCGTGGGCGAATTCACCTGTCGACAGGAGCCGACCATGAAACATCAAACACTCGACCAACTGCAGGCCGTCGCGGAAGTTGAGTCCTTCGCGGCGTATCCGGCGATGACTCGAACCCAGCGGATTGAACGTTGGGCGGAACTTCTCGAACAAAACCCGACGCGATGCCTTGGGGCGCTTCCAGGCACCGAATATATGAACAGGGAAGCGCGCGACAGATCGCGTGGCGCTGGCACGCCGCTCACTGTCGCCTTCGAGGATCCGGTTCTGCGTGCCATGGGCCTCAGCGATGATACCTATGGTGAGGCAAAGCGCTTCTTCGAACTTAGCGACCGGCAGTTGCACCAAATCGTCTGCCATTGCCATGTCGGCGCTACGATGCAAGCGAGATGGGCCGCTGCCAGGGTGCGCGGGATAGTTCGCGGCAACAGATTTGTTGCCTGGATGAAGGGCTTGATCGTGCATTGAGGCGGTACGAGGAACGGCGGAACACGCGTTCTTTCCGCGCCGTGGAGAGCGCTTCCGAACTTGGAAGGGCTCGTGCGCCGTCGGGCCGCGCAGATTGTGAAACTCCTCGACGCTTGGCTGCGCCTTGTCGCGGCCATGCGTCCGTCTTTGATGTGAGAATTTGAGCTGGCCCGCCGCAGGTGAGGGCCTTCGTCTGGCCGGCGGCCGAGCGCCGTCCAGGCCTGCCTGCGCGGCTACTAACGACACAAATGATCCTGCGATCGGGGAAGATCCTGCGACCTGGCTAAACTAGCGATCGATTTCTCCGAACACGATGTCGAGCGAGCCGATGATCGCGGCAACATCGGCGATCATATGGCCTCGGGACAGGAAATCCATCGCCTGCAGGTGGGCGAAGGAAGGTGCGCGGATCTTGCATCGGTAGGGAACGTTGCCCCCGTCCGACACGAGGTAGACGCCGAATTCACCCTTCGGCGCCTCGACGGCGGCATAGACTTCACCGCTCGGCACGCGAATGCCTTCGGTATAAAGTTTGAAGTGGTGGATCGTCGCTTCCATCGAGCGCTTCATCGTGGCACGCGGCGGCGGCGTGATCTTGTGGTTCGGAATCGCGACCGGTCCCTGGCCTTCGGGTGAGCGCAACTTTTCCAGGCATTGCCGCATGATCCGGACCGACTGGCGCATTTCCTCCATGCGTACGAGATAGCGGTCGTAGCAGTCGCCATGCTTGCCGACCGGAATATCGAAATCCATCTCCGAATAGCATTCGTATGGCTGCGCCTTGCGCAGGTCCCAGGACGCGCCCGATCCGCGTACCATCACCCCGGAAAAGCCCCAGGCCCAGGCATCATCGAGGCCGATCACCCCGACATCGACATTGCGCTGCTTGAAGATGCGGTTCTCGGTCAACAGCTCTTCGAGATTGTGGCAGACCTTGAGGAACGGATCGCAGAACTTCCAGATGTCGTCGAGGAGTTCCGGCGGCAGATCCTGATGCACGCCGCCGACCCTGAAATAATTCGCGTGCATGCGGGCGCCGGACGCGCGCTCATAAAAGACCATCAGCTTCTCGCGCTCGGCGAAACCCCAGAGCGGCGGCGTCAACGCGCCGATGTCCATGGCTTGCGTGGTGACGTTGAGGAGGTGCGATAACAGCCGGCCTATTTCGCAGAAAAGCACGCGGATGAGCTGTCCGCGTTTCGTAACCGATATTTGGAGGAGCTTCTCGGCGGCGAGACAGAATGCATGCTCCTGGTTCATCGGCGCGACGTAGTCGAGCCGGTCGAAATAGGGCAAGGCCTGCAGGTAGTTCTTGTACTCGATGAGCTTTTCGGTGCCGCGATGCAGCAGGCCGATGTGGGGATCGGCGCGTTCCACGATCTCGCCGTCGAGTTCGAGCACCAGCCGCAGGACGCCGTGAGCGGAGGGATGTTGTGGCCCGAAATTGATGGTGAAGTTGCGAACTGCAGCCTCGGCCATGACAGTCCTCCGCGATCGGGCGGCCTTCGTTTCCGTGCCGGAGCCGGCTTGTCCGCTTTCAGCCGCTCACGTCGTCGTCTGGATGATCAGCGTCAGCGTGCCGTCGCCGTCGATATTGGCCGCCACCACCTGCGTGGAATTAAGCCCGTTCGCCGCCAGCGCCGATGCCGCCTGCGGCGATGCGTCGATCGAACTTTGCAGGATGCGCAAATCCTCGGCGCTGGTCTGCGTGACGACGGCCTCCGCCTGTGCCTTGATGTCAGGAGGCAGATCCTCCATCGCCACGATTGTCACTGCGGTGAAATTCTGGGCGGAGAAGGCTTGGTCAGGTGTAGCCTGGTCGGGAGTGGTCCCTTCGGGGGTGGCTTGCTCCGGCAGGGTTTGCGGGGCCGTCGGCGGGACAGGGGCAAGCTCTGGTCCCACGGATTGCGCATAGACCGGCGAGGCAAGGGCCAGTGCCGAAAGTGTGGCAATTGTCGTCGATAGGCGCATGGCCGTTCCTTCCGTTTGCTCAGCGGACGATCAATTCGGTGACGACAAAACCATCGTGTCGAAATATGGTTCCGTGACCGAGGTGATGTCTTGCCGAAAGCCGTGATTGTCGCGGAAAGCAGGGCGCGAAATCCGGCGTTGCCTGTCTCAGGCAGCGGTGTGGCTGCGATCGGGCTGCGGCCAGCGCTGCAACGCCTCACGGCCCTGAGCGGTCAGTTCGTAGATCCCGCGATCGGTGCGTGCGAACCAGCGATACACATTGTGCAGCAGGATCTTAGGCGCGTTCGGCAGGTTGGGCTTCAAGTCACGCGGCCGCTTTGGGCCGTCGGCGAGGGCTGCGGCGCATGCCAGCGCCTGCTGGCGATAAGCGGTCATGATCGGCGCACGCGAGCCGCCGCCGGCGACAGGATCGCCCTGCCGACGCCGATGTTCGTCAATTAGCTTCGAGCGGCGCCGGGGATCGCGACGCGGAGCCAATGCCGTCGGGCTGAGCAGCACCTGAACCTCGCCGTTCGGTCGCACGCCAAGCAGGCCAAAGCCGAGCCGACGGCAGAGATTGCGGTATCTCACATCGCTCTCACGGCCCTTGCCACGGGCCGACATGCATGCCGCTAGCCAGACCTCGTCGCTCGCCGCCATACGGTCGATGCCCTGGAGGATGAGCTCGAGATTGAACTTCAGCTTCAGCTCGCAGATGACGACGATCGGTGGAGAGTCGGCACTCAGCGCCAGCAGATCGCAGCCGCCGATCTCGCCCTTGACTATAAATCCCAGGCCTTCGAGGAAGGCCTTGACCGGGCTGTAGAGTGACGTTTCGAGCATGGGCCTTTGTCGGCTGCGAATCATCCCGCCGATCGGCGGTTCAGCGCGATGATCGCTCCTTGCCGTTGAACAGGAGGTAAACGACGGCCGAGCAAGTGGTCAGAGCCGTGCCATGGCCGCTTGCCAATTTGGTATGCTGGTATAATGTGTACCTAAGGTAGCATGCTCCGCGTAGCTGCGCTGTGCTGGACATCCGGGCGCCCGAGACATCGTCCATGGCATCGTCATTTGAGCGGCGGCTCCCCTGCGTTCTCTAATCCGCCAACCGGCGGCAATGTGCATACAAGTCAATGGGATGACGATCGGCAGGGCCGTCGTTGGAATTCAGGAGTAACGGACACATGACAACGATTGCGCTGTTTGGTGCGGGCGGCAAAATGGGTTACCGTCTGTCGACCAATTTTCGCGGATCTCCCTATACGATACGCCATGTCGAGGTCAGCGACGCCGGCCGCGAGCGGCTTAAGTCGGGCCTCGGCATCGATGCCGTCAGCGCCGATGTGGCGCTTGATGGCGCCGATGTGGTGATCCTGGCGGTGCCGGACACGCACATCGGCAAGGTCGCGGCGAGTATCGAGAGCAAGCTTGCATCAGGCACGATGATCGTCGTGCTCGACGCTGCGGCACCTTTCGCCGGGCATTTGCCGAAGCGGCCGGACCTGACCTATTTCGTCACCCACCCGTGCCATCCGCCGATCTTCAACGACGAGACCGACATGGCGGCCAAGAAGGATTATTTCGGCGGCGTCAAGGCCAAGCAGCACATGGTCAGCGCCTTGATGCAGGGACCGGAGGAAGATTTCGCCAAGGGTGAGGCGATCGCAAAAATCATCTGGGCGCCGGTCATGCGCTCCCATCGCGTCACTGTCGATCAGATGGCCCTGCTCGAGCCCGGCCTTTCGGAAACGGTATGCGCTTCGCTGCTCGTCATCATGAAAGAGGCGGTCGACGAGGTGGTGGCGCGCGGGGTCGACAAGCAGGCGGCGCTCGACTTCCTGCTTGGTCATATGAACGTGCTTGGCGCCGTCATCTTCGGCGAGACCAAAGGCGTGTTCTCCGACGCCTGCAACAAGGCGATAGAGTTCGGCAAGCCGGTGCTGATGCGCGATGACTGGAAGCGGGTGTTCGAGCCGGAGGAGATTGCCGCGAGCATTCAGCGCATCACTTGAGGGCAGCGACGCGTTCTCCCCGGAACATGTCACCTGAAATTGTCATTGACTCATTATACCAGTTGGCTTAGCTGTTCGATGGATCGGACAGTCAAGCAGGATCAGGCGCTGGATGAATGGAGGATAGGGGGGAGCGATCCGTCGAGGTGAAGCCGGCCAAGGGCTTGTGAATCTGACGCGACCCGCCGCCTACGGCCGGCTAACGAAATCGAATGCATATAGCCTTGGGACAAGGCACGGATTTTCAACGGGAGGAATACATGAAACTGACACGCAGAATGACGCTTGCGGCTTTTGCCGGCATGCTGGCGCTTGGCACCGCCGCACCCGCCTATGCGGCGGATTTGATCGCCATCATCACGCCCTCGCATGACAATCCGTTCTTCAAGGCGGAAGCTGTCGGCGCGGAGGCCAAGGCCAAGGAACTCGGTTACGAGGCGTTGGTGCTCGTCCATGACGACGACGCCAACAAGCAGTCCGAATTGATCGACACGGCGATCGGCCGCGGCGCCAAGGCGATCATCCTCGACAATGCCGGCGCCGACGCCACCGTCGCCGCGGTGCAGAAGGCCAAGGACGCGGGCGTTCCTTCCTTCCTGATCGATCGCGAGATCAATGCCACCGGCGTTGCCGTCGCGCAGATCGTCTCCAACAATTATCAGGGCGCCCAGCTCGGCGCACAGGAATTCGTCAAGCTGATGGGCGAGAAGGGTAATTTCGTCGAGCTCGTCGGCAAGGAATCCGACACCAATGCCGGCATCCGCTCCAAGGGTTACCACGACGTCATCGACGACTATCCGGACCTGAAGATGGTGGCGCAGCAGTCGGCCAATTGGAGCCAGACCGAGGCCTATTCAAAGATGGAATCGATCCTCCAGGCCAATCCCGATATCAAGGGCGTGATCTCCGGCAACGACACAATGGCGATGGGCGCTTACGCGGCACTTGCCGCTGCCGGCCGCAAAGACGTCATCGTCGTCGGCTTCGACGGGTCGAACGACGTGCGCGACTCGATCACCTCCGGCGGCATCAAGGCGACAGTCCTGCAGCCGGCCTTCGCGCAGGCGCAGATGGCGGTCGAGCAGGCCAACGACTTCATCAAAAACAAGAAGTCTCCCGCCGAAGAAAAGCAGCTGATGGACTGCGTCCTGGTCAATGGCGACAATGCCGCCAAGCTGGAGACATTCGCGCTCACCAACTGAGCCGGTGTAACATCAGCAGCAAGGGACGAGCCTCCGGTTCGTCCCTTGCTTCCATTTCGCCCTTTCTTCCATTTCTTTGGGTGCTCCTGACTGCCATGCCGAACGAGCCGACATGTTCAACAAGCTGACCCGGCCGATCCTTGTCGCGTCGTTCCTTGCAGCTATAGTCAGCCTGACCGCCTGCAAGATCCTGCCGACGCCGTCAGCGGAAAACGGCGGCACTGGCTCCGCATTCAATCCCGACAAGATGGTCGAGGACATCTGGGCGGCGAAAGTCATACCCTATCTGCAGCAGAAGGCCGGGCCGTTTGCCGAGGTTCACACCTTGGCCAAGACCGATCCCGCCGCTGCCGGCGCCAAATACGGCAACCCGAAGAAGCAGGCGAATTCGCCATGGACCTTCGCGGTTCGGCTCGAGGGCAAGGTCGTTGCAGCCAATACACAGTCACGCGCGGCGACGATGGACATCGATGCTGACGGCGACGGCAAGGCGGACGCGCGGGTGCAGATCGGACCCGCCATGCGCGGAACCGCGCTGCGCGACAGCCTCGACTTCATCCAGTTCAACGATTTCACCAACCAGATCGACTTCGCCCAGTTCGGCAAGGCTTTCAACGCCTATGCCGACAAGACCGTGCTTTCCAAGCTGCCGCGCGAGGCACTCGAGGGCCGCAGCGTCGAGGTACTTGGCGCCTATACGCCGGGCAGTGGCCAGGACCTGCCGCTGGTGACGCCGGCGGAGGCAAAGATCGGGCCGAAGCCATGACCGGCGATCAAGATGTCATCCTGAAGCTGGAGGACGTCTCGAAAGTCTATTCCGGCACCGTCGCGGTCAAGCGGGCGAATTTCGAGGTGCGCAAAGGCGCGGTCAACGTGCTGGTCGGCGAAAACGGAGCCGGCAAATCGACGCTGATGAAGATCATCGCCGGCGTCGAGCAACCGACGCTCGGGCGCATCCTTCTGGACGGCGAGGAGGTTTCATTCTCGTCTTCCGGTGATGCCGTGAGCCGCGGCATCGGCATGGTTTTCCAGGAGCTGAATCTGTTCGGCAATCTGACTGTCGCCGAAAATATTTTCGCCACCCGCGAGATCACCAACCGCTTCCGCAAGATCGACCGCAAGGAGCAGGAGCGCCGCGCGGCGGAGTTCCTTGAACGCCTGGAAGCCGGCATCCGGCCCGACATGCTGGTCGAGGATCTGCGCATCGGCCAGCAGCAGCTGGTCGAGATCGCCAAGGCGGTTTCGCTCGATGCGCGCATCCTGATCATGGATGAACCGACCTCGGCGCTCAGCGCGGCGGAAGTCGAGATACTGTTCAAGGTGATTGCCGACCTCAAGGCACGCGGCGTGGCAGTCGTCTACATCTCGCACCGGCTCGAGGAGCTGATCCGCATCGGCGACACCATCACGGTGCTGCGCGACGGCCGCATCACCGGCCAGGCGGAGATGAAAGACGTCGACACCCAGTGGATCGTGCGGCAGATGATCGGCTCGGACGCCAAGGACTTCGCCAAGGCCGACGGCCATGTGCCGGGCGAGGAAATATTCCGCGCCGAGGACATCTGCCTGCCGCGCGTCACCGGCGGGCTTGCGGTCGATCACGTCTCGCTGTCGCTGCGCGCCGGCGAAATTCTCGGCATCTATGGCCTGATGGGCGCCGGACGCAGCGAGCTGTTCGACTGCATCATGGGCCGCCACGGCCATTCGACGGGCACGATATTCATTGCCGGCAAAAAAGTGCACGAGCGCGACACGACGCGGCGCATCCGGCGCGGCCTGGCGCTGATTCCCGAAGACCGCCAGCGCGAAGGGCTGGTGTCGATCCTCTCCGTCGCCAGCAATCTGACGCTGGCCAGCCTGTCGCGGTTCGTGCGCCTGTTCCACATTCGTGGTGCCGCCGAACGACAGGCGGTGACCCAGACGGTGCGCGAACTGGCCATCAAGGTCGCCGATCCGGCGCAGGAAGTCTCGTCGCTGTCAGGCGGCAACCAGCAGAAGGTGGTGATCGGCAAGGCGCTGCTCACCGGCCCGAAGGTGCTGTTGATGGACGAGCCCAGCCGCGGCATCGACGTCGGCGCCAAGGCCGACGTGTTCCGCACCATGCGCAAGCTGTCGCGCGACGGCCTGGGGATTCTGTTTGCCACCTCCGATCTCGACGAAGTGATGGCGTTGTCCGACCGTATCGCAGTGATGAGCAATGGAAAATTGACCGGCATGTTCGATCGCGCAGAGGCGACGGAGGCCGCGCTCGTCGCTGCCTCGGCCTTCGGCCACGGACCGGTCCCGCACGGAGAGCAAGGCGCATGACTGACATCCCAGCCAAGGCGGCGGTCGACTCCATGTCGGGCGGCTCGGTCCTGCTGACGCTGATGAAGGCGAGGACGTTCATCGCGCTGATCGCCGTGCTGTTATTCTTCTCGATAGCCGCCCCCAATTTCCTATCGGCCGCCAATCTTATCCTGATGTCGAAGCACGTGGCGCTGAACGCATTCCTCGCAATGGGCATGACCTTCGTCATCATCACCGGCGGCATCGACCTGTCGGTCGGCTCAATCGTCGGCCTGTGCGGCATGGTGGCCGGCTACCTCGTGCTCAACGGCATCGACCTGCAGGTCGGCTACACCATCTATTTCAACGTCTTCGAGATCGCGCTGATCACGCTTGCCGTCGGCATATTGATCGGCGCCGTCAACGGCTTGCTGATCACCAGGCTTAATGTTGCGCCTTTCATTGCCACGCTCGGCGTGCTCTATGTCGCACGCGGCCTGGCGCTGCTGTCGTCGGACGGCCGTACTTTCCCCAATCTCGTCGGCAAGCCGGAGCTCGGCACCACCGGATTCGGCTTTCTCGGCGCCGGCCGGTTGCTCGGCCTGCCGGTCGCGCTCTGGATTCTGCTCGTTGTTGCGGTAGGGGCGGCCTATCTCGCCAAATACACCCCGCTCGGCCGCCACATCTTCGCCGTCGGCGGCAATGAGCGGGCGGCGCGGATTTCAGGCGTCCGCGTCAACATGGTGAAGATGTTCGTCTACATGTTCTCCGGCTTCTGCGCGGCGATCGTCGGGCTGATCATCTCGTCCGAACTGATGGCCTCGCATCCGGCGACCGGAGAGAGCTTCGAGCTCAACGCCATTGCCGCGGCAGTGCTCGGCGGCACCTCGATGTCGGGCGGACGCGGTACCATCGGCGGTACCATTGTCGGCGCCTTCGTAATCGGCATCCTTTCCGACGGGCTGGTGATGATGGGAGTGAGCTCGTTCTGGCAGATGGTGATCAAGGGCCTCGTCATCATCGTCGCCGTCGTCGTCGATCAGGCACAGCGCCGGCTGCAGAGCCGTGTCACGCTGATGCAGATGGCAAAGGCCGGCTGACATGGCGGAGCTGCGGGGAGCGCTGATCGGCTGCGGCTTCTTCGCCGTCAACCAAATGCATGCCTGGCGCGACATAGAGGGCGCCTCGATCGCCGCCATCTGCGACCGCAATCCGGACCGGTTGAGGGTCGTCGGTGACCAGTTCGGGGTCGCGCGGCGCTATACCGATGCGGCCGCGCTGTTTGCCGGCGAAAGGCTGGATTTCGTCGACATCGCCACCACCGCACCAAGCCACAGAATGCTCGTGGAGATGGCAGCGCAGCACGGCGTTCCGGCAATCTGCCAAAAACCGTTTGCGCCGACGCTTGCCGATGCCAAGGCGATGGTAAAGGCCTGTGCTGACGCCGGCGTGCCGCTGATGGTGCATGAGAATTTTCGCTGGCAGTCGCCGATCCAGGCGGTGCGTACCATGCTCGACAGCGGCGAAATCGGCACCCCCTTTTTCGGACGGATCTCGTTCCGCTCTGCCTATGACGTGTTTTCCGGCCAGCCTTATCTGTCGACGGGAAAGCGCTTCATCATCGAGGATCTGGGTATCCACATCCTCGACACCGCCCGCTTCCTGCTGGGCGACGTCTCGACCGTCACTGCGCGAACGGCGCGCATCAATCCCGGCATTGCCGGCGAGGACGTTGCGACGATGCTGTTGGACCACACGAGCGGCGCCACTTCCGTGGTCGACTGCAGCTACGCGAGCAAGCTTGCTACCGAGCCGTTTCCGGAGACGCTGATCGAGATCGACGGCAGCGACGGCACGATCCGGCTGGCGCAGGGCTACCGGCTCACCGTCACCGGCAGGAGCGGGACAGCCGTGAGCAACGTCTCGCCACCGCTGCTGGCCTGGGCATCACGGCCGTGGCACAACATCCAGGAAAGCGTCGTCGCCATTCAAAAGCACTGGGTCGATTGCCTGACCAACGGAGCCGAGCCCGCGACCTCGGGCGCGGACAACCTCAAGACATTAGCGCTGGTCGAGGCAGCCTATGCCGGCGCCGCAAGCCGGGAGCCGTGCAACTCGACGCCTTGCTGAAATGACAGCCGACGCCTTCCTCCTCTACGGTACACGTGCAGTTGAAGCCGAACCGGTCAGGCTGCGCGCCGGCGCGCTGACGGCGGACTTCGTCAACGGCAATCTGCGCAGCATCCGCCACGGCGGCACCGAAGTTCTGCGTGCCATCGCCTACATCGTCAGGGATCGCGACTGGGGCACCTACGAGCCGACACTGGCCGACCTTACCATCGAGCAGGATGCCGAGGCTTTTTCCGTCAGCTATTCGGCAAGTTGCCAAGCACCGGACGGCAGCCGGCTCGACTTCCGTGCGACCATCAAGGGCTCGGCCGATGGCCAGCTGATCTTCGACGTGAGCGCTCTTCCCGACAACGATTTCGAGACCAATCGCTGCGGCTTCTGCATCCTGCATCCGATTGCCGGCCTGGCCGGCAGCCCGGTCACGGTCGAGCATACCGATGGCAGCGTGGTCGCGATGCGGCTTCCAGAGCTGATCGATGCCTGGCAGCCTTTCAAGGATCTGCGGGCGATCACCCATGAGGTCCGGCCGGGCGTCACCGCCGAATGCCGTATGCAAGGCGATACTTTCGAGATGGAGGACCAGCGCAACTGGTCGGATGCCTCCTACAAGACCTATGTTCGGCCGCTGGCGCTGCCGTGGCCCTATGTGCTGCCCGCCGGCAAGACCTTCCGTCAGACCATCAGCTTGCGGATAGAGGGTCGCGGGAAAGTGCCGGCGGCTGCGGCAACCGTCGAACCAATTCGCGTCACGCTCGGCAAGGCCGGACCGGGCTGCCGGATATCGGCGTGATCGTCTATCCGGATGAGGTCGAGGCGGCGCTGGGCAAGCTACCGATGCTGTGCGAGCTTGGTCCGCAGCAATTGATGTTCCACTTCGACCCGACGCGCGGCCATGGGCTCGACGCCTTGCGATCCTACGCCCGGCTGGCCGCCGCCTATCCGGTCCGGACAACGCTCGAATGTGTCATTGCCGGCGACGGCGATCTCGACGCCGAGCTTTCAGGCGTCGCCGACAGGGTGCGCCAGGCCGGGCTCAAGCTTTCGGCGATTGCCGTCTCGCCCTCGGTCGACCGGCAGTCGACGCCGCCGGGCAGCGCATGGCCGCAATGCCCGCCGCTCGAAGACGTCTACGCCGCGACGCGGCGCGCCTTTCCCGACAGCCGCCTCGGCGGCGGCATGTTCAGCTATTTCACCGAACTCAATCGCAAGCGTGTGCCGGCCGACCCGCTCGATTTCGTCACGCATTGCACCTGCCCGATCGTGCACGCCGCCGACGATCTCAGCGTCATGCAATCGCTGGAGGCATTGCCTTTCATCACGGCGTCAGTACGAACGATCTTCGGAACAATACCTTATCGGATCGGGCCGTCGACCATTGCCATGCGCCAGAACCCTTATGGCGGCGCGACCAAGGCCAATCCCGACAATCAGCGCATTGCCATGGCCGACCGCGACCCTCGCCATGCCGGGCTGTTCGGGGCCGCATGGACGATCGGCTATGCCGCGCGCGTTGCGCCGGCCGGGCTCGAAATGCTGACGCTCTGCAGCTTCACCGGACCATTCGGCGTGCTGGCCTCGTCGGGCGAACCTGTCAAAGAAGGTACACCCCGGCCGATTTTCCACGCAGTGAAAGGACTTTGCGATCTGGCCGGCCATGCGCATGTGGTGGCGGCGACAACGACCGATGAGACGCGGGTGCTGGCACTGGCCGGCCGCTCCCAGACAGGCAGGATCATCGTCTGGCTGGCGAACCTTACCCCGGCCGACCTTCCAGTCGATGTTTCCGGGCTCGGTTCCGATCAGGATTTTCTGAATATCTGGGATGGACGAACGTCACGCCAGATTCAGCGCGACGCGTCGGGCCGAGACCGTCTTGTGATGACGCCCTACGCAATCGTCCGGATTGGCTGAAGTCACGCCGGGGTTCATGAATCGCCGCAGTTCCGCAGCGGTTGCCCGTAGCCGCAGTACTTCCGCTGCCGACTTGTCACCGGACTTGCTTTCGAAACTCGCCTGGTGCCATTCCAGTTGTCTTGGAAAAAAGACGGCTGAACGAAGCGACGTCCTGATATCCCACCCGACAGCAAATTTCTGAGACGCTCAGTTTCGTTTCCTCAAGCATGGACCTTGCCAACTCCAGCCGCCTTTCCTGGATCCATTTTCCCGGCGTTGTCTGGAGCTCGTCGAAAAACCTGCGAGACAGGGTTCGCGAAGACATCGCCAATTCGGTTGCAAGAAATTTCAAATCGATTTCTGACATCTTGTCTTTCGAGAGCTCGCGCAGCTTTTTCTCGAATGGGCTGGCGTCGTTCGAAATTTTGTCGAGAGGAAATTCGTAGGGACTCTGGAATTTGCGCGGCGGAGGAAGAACCAAAAGTTTTCGAATGATCCGCTCTTCCTTCTCGAAGCCCAGATCGATCAGCAAAGCCCTGGCGAGTTCGAGTCCGGAAAACCCGCCTCCACATGTGTAAAGGCGGTCCTGGCGAATGAGCAGGCGGGAAGCGTCCCATCGCACTTGCGGAAACCGGCGGCTTGCCTCGGCTTTCAGCCACCAGGATATCGTTGCGCGTTTACCGTCCAATAATCCCGAATTGGCGAGCAGATAACACGCGCCGCAATGTGCTGCGATGATTGCGTCCTGCTGTTGCGCGAGCGCGATCAGCGGTTTTGAATGTTCACACTCCTCGTCGAGCGAGCGCAGAAGCTCCGGAATCTCGACACCCGGCATCGCAATGAGAATCAGGACATCCATTTTCCGGGATGATTGAGCCTTCGTCGGGAAGGAAATTCCTGTGCTTGATGTCGACGGCGCGCCCCTTGAAACGAACTCACAGGAGAGAACCTGTGACCGGCAGACGTCATTCACAAGCTGAAACATTTCCACGAGCGTCGAGACGACGGCCGAATAGAAATTCGACGGCAGCCAGATCACGACGTGGAGGCTCCTGTCAGCCATTGCGGTTCTCCCGGTGTCGTTCTCGCCGAGCGGCAAATCTAGCATAGTCTTTGCAAGAATTGCCAATTCAAGAAGAAGCCAGGCGCCTCCAAGACGGGCCTATGCGGGCCTGCTGACGAAAGCGGGCGGCGGAAATCCACGGCTGGGAAGATGCAAATGCTGAAATCGCTGAATGAAAACAACGCGGCACATACACCGGATTCAGACGGCAACATAAAACTGCGTCGGTCCGGGCTCAGGCTGATCTGTGGTCAGCCAGTAGGCCGAGAACAAGGTTCGACCGCGACGCCGGTCGGGACCTGCACTTGATTTTCAGTTGCCGGAATTCATCACGTAGAGCGCGCGCGAGCGTTCGAGGTGCTTGATCATCGCCTTCTCGGCGCCATCCGCATCCTTGGCTTCGATGTGTCCGACGATCTCTTCGTGCTCGGACAGCGTGAACTTTTCCTTGCCGGTCCAGATCAGCATTTCGGTGTGGTATTCCTTTAGCCAGCCTAGCATTGCCTCGCTGACGGCGACATAGATCGGGTTACCGGATATTGCCGCGATCTGTGTGTGGAATTTCATGTCGGCGGATATGAAGGCTTCCGAATTGCCACGATGGCTGCGCTGCTCGGCGACCGTTTCCCGCAGCCGCTGCACGTCCTCGGCGGTTGCCTTCTCCGCGGCTTCCCTGACCATGCCGCGCTCGAAGAAGATGCGCGCGTTCTTGAGGTGCTCGAGCGTGTCCTTCGATGACGACAGGATGATCTTGGCTGCGCCGTCGACCTGCTTGATGATCGACTTGGCGGTGAGCTGCAGCACCTTGGCACGCTCACCATGCGAGATCGCGACCAGCCCCATATTGCTCAACGCCTGCATCGCCTCGCGGATCGCCGGCCTGCCGACCTCGAAACGCTCCATCAATTCGCGCTCCGACGGCATGTCGTCACCCGGCAGCAATTCGCCGCTGGTGATCAGGCGCTTCAGTCTCAAGAATACTTCGTCGGAAAGCTTGCGCCGGACGATCGGCTCCGAACGGTTCATCGTCGCGAATCACTCCTTTAACCGGCCTATACCTAGCATTTCCGCCGTGAATTCCGGAACGCCAGTTGCGGGCTCGCCCTTACCGCCAAGCCGGATAGGGCTTGCAATGCTTATGTACTCATTATACCAGATTTCGAGGGCCAAGGAACCTTTTTCGAAACCTCCCCGGCAGGCCGCGCGAATATGATTGTTCTTACCTATCGCATCGAAACGCCCGGCAATATCGAGGCGCTGGCGGCCAAGATTGCAAGCGACCAGTCGACCGGAACCTTCGTCGCGCTGGCCGGCGAGACCGAAGAGCTCAAGGCCAGGGTCGCAGCGCGAGTCCTGGCGATACGGCATCTGCCGGACGCGGACCGGCCGTCCCTTCCCGAAACCGGTTCCGGAGCAAGCCCCGAAGCACGCAACGGCCCGGTCAAGCGCGCCGACATCGATATCGCCTTTCCGCTGGACGCCATCGGCACCGACCTGTCGGCGCTGATGACCATCGCCATCGGCGGCACCTTTTCGATCAAGGGCCTGTCCGGCATCCGTGTCGTCGACATGAAGCTACCCGAGGAGTACCGGGGCGCGCATCCGGGCCCGCAATTCGGCGTCACAGGCAGCCGCAGGCTGACCGGTCTCGCGGATCGTCCGATCATCGGGACCATCGTCAAGCCGGCGCTGGGACTCCGCCCGTACGAGACGGCCGCAATGGTGCAAGAGCTGATTGCCGCCGGCGTCGACTTCATCAAGGACGACGAGAAGCTGATGAGCCCGGCCTATTCACCGCTGTCGGAGCGGGTGAGGGCAATCATGCCGCTGATCCTCGACCACGAGCAGAAGACCGGCAAGAAGGTCATGTATGCCTTCGGCATTTCACATGCCGATCCCGACGAGATGATGCGAAACCACGATCTGGTGGCAAAGGCCGGCGGCAATTGCGCGGTGGTCAACATCAATTCGATCGGCTTTGGTGGCATGGCTTACCTCCGAAAGCGCTCCAGCCTGGTGCTCCATGCCCACCGCAATGGCTGGGACATTCTCACCCGCCATCCCGGCCTCGGCATGGATTTCAAGGTCTGGCAGCAGTTCTGGCGGTTGCTCGGCGTCGACCAGTTCCAGATCAACGGCATCGCCTCAAAATACTGGGAACCCGACTGGTCCTTCGTCGAATCCTTCAAGGCGGTGACCACGCCGATCTTTTCGCCGGCCGATTGCGCATTGCCGGTCGCCGGCTCCGGCCAGTGGGGCGGGCAGGCGCCTGAAACCTTCCAGCGAACCGGCCGGACGGTCGATCTTCTCTATCTCTGCGGCGGTGGCATCGTCAGCCACCCGGACGGGCCGGGCGCCGGCGTGCGCGCCGTGCAGCAGGCCTGGCAGGCGGCGGTCCAAGACATTCCGTTGGCGGATTATGCCTTGAGCCATGTCGAGCTGGCGCGGTCGATCGAGAAGTTCGGCGGCGGCGAGGCGGCCTGACGCCATGCAAAACCTGCTTCTGAGTTACTATGGCGACGATCTGACCGGCTCGACCGACGTTATGGAGGCGCTCGAGCTCGGCGGCGTGCCGACCGTCCTGTTCATGCGCCAGCCGGACGAGGCGCTGCTTTCGCAATTTGCGCATTGCCGCGCTCTCGGGCTGGCCGGCACCAGCCGCAGCGAGACGCCGCAGTGGATGGACACGCATCTGCGAGATGCCTTCGCCTGGCTGAAGACCCTCAACGCCGAGATCTGCCACTACAAGGTCTGCTCGACCTTCGATTCCAGCCCGGCAATCGGCAGCATCGGCCGGGCGATCGAAATCGGCCGCTCGGTTTTCCGGCAAGACGGCGTGCCGGTGGTGGTCGGCGCGCCGCAGCTGAAGCGCTACACCGCCTTCGGTCATCTGTTCGCGGCCTATCGCGAAAAATATTTCCGCATCGACCGCCATCCCGTGATGAGCCGCCATCCGACCACGCCGATGGACGAATCCGACCTGCTGATCCATCTGTCGCGCCAGACCAGCCTCGCCTCGGGCCTGGTCGACCTGGCGACGCTGCAGTCCGCGTCGCGGTCGAAAGCATTCGACCGGCTTGTGGAGAATGGCTCAGGTATCGTGCTTGTCGATGTCGATAGCCTGGAAACCCAGGCACTTGCCGGCAAGGAGATTTGGCGCGCTCGCAAGCCGGGCGGTTATTGCGTCGTCGGCTCTTCAGGCATCGAATATGCCTTGCTGGTCGAATGGGCATCGAACCGGATCGTGGATGCCAAATCCGCCTTTTCGCCGCCGGGCGCTGCCGACAGGATCGCCGTGGTCTCGGGGAGCTGCTCGCCGACGACGGAACGACAGATCCGTCATGCTCTGGCCGACGGCTTCGACGGGATCGAGCTCGATCCGGTCGAACTGGTTTCTGAGGCTTCGAACGACGCGATTGCGCGCGCGGTGGCAACCGGCCGCTCCAGGCTACGGGCCGGGCGCAGCGTCATCCTCTACACCGCGCTCGGACCTGCGGCCGACCGCGGTGCAGAAATCGATCTCCGGGAAGGCGCCCGCCATAAGCTCGGCCGCGGCCTTGGCGAGGTTCTCCGCGAACTGACGCTTCAAGAGAAGCTACTGCGCGTGGTCATCGCCGGCGGCGACACGTCGAGCCATGCACTTGGCCAGATGGGCGTCGACGCGCTGACTGTGCGAATGCCGCTGCCGGCATCGCCGGGCTCGCCACTTTGTGTGGCGCATTCAAGCATTAAGGCGATCGATGGGCTGGAAATTGCCCTCAAGGGCGGGCAGGTCGGAACCGACCGCTATTTCTCCACTATTCGCGATGGGGTCGGCGGTTGAGAGCGGGGAATGTCAGGTCAAATCGGTGATGCTCGATCGGGATCGAGGATAGTCACTAGCCGGCAAACCAGAAATCTCAGGCGTTCAGATCAGCGGCAATGCCACTCATCCCGCTATCTGCCCATTGTCCTGCCTGGATGATACTGACGGGCGTAGGCGACACAGGCGTCTACCGTGCTGACACAGAGCGCATCGCGGTTGTTCGGCAGGTTGTTGTCGCCGGCGTAGGCAACCTCGGCAACATGACCGTCAACCATTCGAATTTGCGTGTTGCAATAGCCGCCGGGGGCGACGTTGACGGAACCTCCCAGCGCCGGGACGGGGCCAATGGCCACGGTCGGAACGACAATGTTGAGATTGCCGCGTTGAACGACGCGCTGATAGGTCCAGATCTGGCCGGATTTGCCGACATCGGCAGTGGCGGTCGGAAAGCCGGCGCACATTCGAACGTCCGCCTCGCTAAGGCCGACCATCTCCCTGCGGGCTGCCGCCGCCGTGGCGTCTTCCTTCGCAGTGCTCGACGTGTCGTCGGGCATGACGCAGGAAGACAGGATAGGGGCGCTTGCCGATAGAAGGAGAAAGGCAAGCTTTCGGGTGTGGAAAGATGTCATACCAACTTCGGATTGCACGGGAGCCCCGAATGCCAACCTAGGAAGTGGGCCAATCGAGTCAACCGGCAGAAAATTCACGAAGTCGTTTGGTCCGCCATTCCGCCGCACGCATCTGCTGGAAGAGGTTAAGGCTGCCGCCGTGACCCTCGCGCCCTATCTTCCGCCCTGGGCATCGGATTTCCAAATCCGACCCCTCTTCTTGTCAGATGTACTGGCGCACGGTGCTGTGACTTTGGTTCGGCCGACGGTGTGCTAGTTTCCAGCCAATTGCTCCGGAGACGTCATGCCTATCAAGCTGCAAGAAATCGCCCTCGCTCTTCTGCTGTTGGTTGCCGGAGTTGGGGTGGGTCACGCGGAGACGGCCCAGCGGCCGCCGCCCACAGGCGGGGTTCTCTCGCTCCTGCCACCGCCGCAGACTTCCGATCATTCGATTCTCATAGCCGGACGCACGCTCGATTACGAGGCCAAGGCCGGCACGCTGTCATTGCCGTCCGGCAAAGGCGATATCACCGCCGAGATTTTCTACGTCGCCTATGCACTGCATTCCGGGAAAGAAACGGGACCGGATCCGCGGCGCCCGATCACCTTCGTGTTCAATGGCGGTCCGGGAGCAGCTTCCGCTTATCTTCATCTCGGCGCGCTCGGTCCGCGGGTCCTGGCGACGGCGGCCGATGGAAGTTTCCTGCCGCCGCCGCAGAGGCTGTTCGACAACCCCGACACTTGGCTCGACATGACCGACTTGGTCTTTGTGGACCCTGTCGGAACCGGTTACAGCCGTGAAGCGCCCGGCACGGAAGTACACAGCTTCTGGGGCATCAGCCAGGACGCCGCGTCGATAGGCGCGTTTATCCGACTCTATCTGGCGCAGACGAACCGTACGGCATCGCCTGTCTTCCTGGCTGGCGAAAGCTATGGCGGCTTTCGAGCAGCATTGCTCGCCAGGAAGCTTCAGGAAGACATCGGCATCAGCCCGAGTGGCGTCGTGCTGATTTCGCCGGCGCTCGAATTCACGCTGGTGCGCCCGGACGAGTTCCAGCCGCTCCACTGGGCGCTGGAACTGCCGTCGCTGGCGGCAGTGCGCCTACACAGCGAAGGCGTTTCCGGCCCAGCCCTGCAGGAGCGGCTGGCGGAAGTCGAACGCTATGCGCTCGGCGATTATCTGTCCGCGCTGGCAGGTGGGCTGGAGCAGGGTGGACGCCTGGCGAGCCAGCGTGTCGCCGCAATCACCGGTCTGCCGCTCGATCTCGTCCAGCGGCACTTTGCACGCATTCCCATAGGGCTGTTCGCCAAGGAGTTTGCACGGGCAAAGGGCAATGTTCTCAGCGCCTATGACGGCAACATCGCGACAGCGGACGTGGCGCCAGAGAGCCTGGGAGTCGAGGGTCCCGATCCGGTGCTCGACCGAAGCGTGCCGGCGCTCACCTCCGCTTTCGTCGGCTATGTTCGTGATGAATTGAACTTCCGCACGGATATCAGCTATCGGCTTCTCAACCGTGAAGTCAGCGGCAATTGGGACTATGGGACGAGCGCGACGCGTCAGGGCTATGCGGGTGTCATGGACGACCTTCAACAGGCGCGCGTGCTAAACCCCAGCCTCGGCGTGCTGATCGTCAATGGCTACAGCGACCTGGTGACGCCGTATATGGGCTCGCGCTACCTGCTTGGTCAAATTCCTTCGCTTGCCGGCGCAAAGCCCATTCGCACCGAGGTGCTGGAGGGCGGGCACATGATGTATCTGAGGCCGGATGGACGGGCGGCACTGAAGCAGGCCGCGTCCGAGCTTTACCGAACGACGCAATGAGACGGTTTGCCCAAAAAAGCGCCGGATACGCTGTTCGCCCTCTCATCAGGCCCTAGTTCCATCGCGATTGATCGGTTACACACCTAGGATGGCGTCTTTCAGCGACGTTCGACAACGGATTAGCCGGCTCTCCAGAATCGCGCCACTGGTGCGGCGTGCTGCCGAGCGGGCCATTCGGAACACCAAGCCACACAGGCTGACAAGCCTTGTTGACCGTTGGAATGCGCTGTCGCTGGCAACGCAGTTCCTGCTCGCGGGCGGCCTATTTTCCCTGTCAGCCATGGTGGTGGTGGGGATTTCCGTCACGAACCATATAGAAACCGTGGTCACGCAGAATTCGGCATCCGCAACGGCTCTTTACGTGGACAGCGTTATCGCGCCGCTGCTTCCGGATATGCGCAAGAGCGAAGTGCTCGACGAGAGCGTCGCCCATGCGCTCGATGAAACGCTGGGACAAGGGGCACTCGGCACAAGGCTCGAATCCTTCAAGCTCTGGCGTCGCGACGGAACCATCCTGTATTCGACCGACAAGACATTGATCGGCAAGCGCTTCGAACCCAGCGACAATCTCCGGGCGGCATTCGCAGGCCAAATGGTCTCGGAGTTCGACAAGCTCGACGATCCGGACAGCGAGGCCGAAAGAGCCAGCGGCTTGCATCTCCTCGAGATCTACAATCCGGTGCTGCAGCCATGGTCGGGGGAAGTGGTGGCCGTTTCGGAATTCTACGAGGTCGCCACTGATTTTGAAAGAAACCTGCATCAGGCGCTCATTCGAACCTGGCTGGACGTTGCCGTCGTCACAGCGGCCTTCTTTCTCGGGCTGTCGGCAATCGTGTTCCGTGGCAGCCGCATGATCAGTTCGCAGAGCCGCTCGTTGAAGCAGCGCATTGCCGAGCTTTCCGATCTGCTTGCGCAAAACAGACTGTTGAGGCTGCGGGTGCAGCGTGCCTCGCAGCGTGCCACCGCACTTAACGAACGCTATCTCAGGCGCATCGGTGCGGACTTGCACGATGGCCCCGCGCAATTGGTTGCTCTCGCGGCGCTGGGGATCGACAGCCCCGTCATTGCCGATCCCGCTACGCCGCAATCGAAGCGTGCACAGGAATTGCTGGCCATCAAAGCACATCTGGACGATGCCATGCGCGAGATCAGGAGCATCAGCAAGGGCCTTGTCCTGCCGCATATCGAGCATGCCGAACTGGGTGAAATTCTCCAGCTAGCCGTACGGGCGCACGAAGAACGAACCGGCGTCAAAGTGAGATTATCGATGACCGGCGGCCATGCGCCGTTGTCGCCGGCGGCCAAGATCTGCATCTTCCGCTTCGTCCAGGAGGCGCTGAACAATGGATTCCGTCATGCCGGAGGTGAAGGTCAGTCGGTCGAGAAACATTTCGACGGCGAGCGCGTTTGTATCGAAGTGGCCGACGCCGGCGCTGGCTTTGACCCGCAAATCGTGCGTCCCGAGAGGCTGGGACTCATTGGGCTGCGCGACCGGGTGGAAAGCCTCGGGGGCCAGTTTACCGTGACTTCCTCACAGAGTGGCACAGTCGTAAGAATGGCCCTCAACATCGTTGAAATGGGGCAGACATGACAGTAGCCATCAAGCTCGCCATCGTCGACGACCACCCGCTGTTCAGGGAAGGCGTTGTGCGCACGCTCGATCAGATCGGCGGGTTCGAGATCGTCGGTGAAGGAAGCAGCAGAGACGATGCCCTGCGGATAATCGAAGACCAGCGGCCCGACATTCTGCTGATGGACATCTCGGTTCCTGGAGGTGGCCTTGGCGTGATCGGACCGGCCCTTGAGCGGCATCCGGCACTGAAAATTGTGATGCTGACCGTTTCGGAAGAAAACCAGCACGTGATGACCGCGTTGCAGAGCGGGGCAAGGGGCTATGTTCTGAAGGGGGTCGGGTCGAGGACGTTGGCTGCGATCCTGCGCACGGTAGCGTCGGGCGAACGATATGTCTGTCCACAATTGTCGGCGCGCCTGTTGGCCGATCTCTCGGCTCAATCAAAAGAGCCGGCGAAAGCTGACGGACTTGCCGACCTCACCAGCCGCGAAAGGGAGATCCTGACGCTGGTTGCCGCGGGACTGAGCAACAAGCGGATCGGGCTTCGGCTGAACCTGCATGAAAAGACGATAAAGCACCACATGACGCGAATCCTGGCCAAGCTCAACGTCAGCAACAGGACCGAAGCCGCCATGACCTTGCGCGATGCGACTGAGCGCCGGCATCCGCCTGTTCGCGATCATGCTTGAGCCGAAATTGCCGCACAGCGCGGCCATGTGAACTGGCCCTCAGTTGATCATTCCAAGCAACCTGTCCCGATCGGAACGCGTCGCCAGGCGCCGAATGATGGTGCGGCCCTCGGCATCCCGCATTTCATATTGGTCGCTGTCGATGCGCTCGCTGAGGCCGTTCGAATGCACCACGCCAATGCTCGGGCCGCTCACCTCGACCCGGTCTCCTGTGGATGCGTTGACAAAGAGTTTTGGCTTGCTATCGGGGTTTACCGCAGGGGCGGGATCAGGGAGATTGTCGTCCTGCGACTTTGCTTTGCCCTTGCCGGCACCAGCGTTCGAGTTCGAATTGCCGGAGTTTCCACCCGAATTGCCCGAATTGCCGTTCCCATTCCCGTTCCCGTTCCCGCCATTGCCGTTGCCGTTCCCGCCATCTTTGGCCCAGGCAGCCTGCGGGCCGAGCGGCTGCGATGATCCATCGAACACGACGCGATAGGGGCTTACGACGAGAATGAAGGTCAAGACGACTACAGAAATGCCGACACGACGTCCTCGTGAAGATCCGGTCCTTCGTTTCCGGGTCGTCATCAATGAACTTGCCAGTCGCATGTCGGAACTCCCCTTAATCATACGGCTCTGTCGTACTGCCTCCTGTTCGAATTCGTACAATGGTTTGCGTCCGGAACGTCAAGGCCCACCAGTCCCACGATGGTAACTGGTGGGTCTCGCTAGCGCAGGAAGGGACTATTTACTGCGCAAGCCTTTTGCCTTCCCGTGGTTGCGTCTCTCCGCGATAGCGCCGAGTTCCCACTGTCAGCCAACAATAAATCCAATGGCCGCGATCCCGAAACACAGGCCAAATAACGGAAAAAGCAGCCAACGTGCCTGGTGAATGCTCGGGTCCATGGCGGCCTCCTGTAACAGTCGGCATCGCAACGGGGCTCCTCGGAACTCAGTTCCTGAAACTCTCGCATTTCGGGCTTTTGCGATAGCAGCCTCGGACCAAAGTTTGGCTGTGCGGGTCCTTGGTCGATAGGCCTACAGACTGAAGTCCCTATGCCAGGAGCCACCCTGCATTCGGCGACCTTTGTGTCCAACTGGCAGCTGCGATCCACCGCCCCCTTCGAATGCTTTGCGTTTCTGGCTCTATGGCAGCAACGCCGTTGGTCTACTGCCGCATCGTTGAAACGCCACCAATACAGACCCATATGCGAATTGCGCCGGATGTCTCCTCCCATTGCGTCCGGCGCGTTCCCCTCTGGAGGTTATAGACCTTCACACTTGGCCGGGCTTAACAGTCCGGCCTTTTCTTTTGGCATTTTGCGCAATCCGCCTGACGGCCCTAATTTGCGAGACACCGGTAAAATCGATTTGCAAATGCATTCATGTGCTCATAACCTGTCACCATGAGCACGATTTCCAAAGTTGCTACGCGAGCGGGCGTGTCGCGCACGACCGTGTCGCATGTCATCAACCATGCGGACCGGGTATCGAAATCGCTGCGTGAACGCGTACAAGCGGCGATCGACGAACTCGGCTACACGCCGAACCCGCAGGCGCAAAGCCTGCGCACCGGCCGCACCAACATCATCGCGATGCTGATCCCGGACATCCGCAACCCGTTCTATCCGGAGCTGGTGAAAACGGCGCAGTCGACGCTCGAAATGGTCGGCCTCGACATGCTGATCTTCAACACCGACGTGCCGGGCGGACATTCACAGGATCACGGCCGCGAGTATTTGCGCCAGATAGGGCGCAAGCGGGTCGACGGCGTCATCGTTGCCGACTTCGCGCTGCACGGCATGCACAGCGAACTGCTCAGCCTCGATCTGCCCGCCGTCTTCATCGGCCATCTGCCGAACCATGCTGTCGACAGCGTCCAGCTGGACGATTTCGGCGGCGGCTATCTGATGGGCGAGTATCTGGCGAAGAGGGGCCATCGCCGCGTCGCCCATGTCACCGGGCCAGCCTTTTTCAAGGAGGCGATGGCGCGTGCCGCCGGCTTCGAAAAAGGGCTCGCCGACAATGGCGTGCCAATCTCCGCCGATCTGCGGTTCGAGGGAAGCTATCTTGCCCCGTCAGGGCGGGAAGCGGTCACCTGGCTCAGGGAGAAGCACGGCGGAAACCTGCCGTCGGCGATGTTCTTCGCCAATTATCTGATGGCCTCCGGTGCGCTGACCGAATTCTACGACCATGGGATCAATATCCCTCAGGATATCGCCATCGCAGTCTTCGATGACCTGCCTCAACTGGAATATGTCAGGCCGAAGCTGACCCGTGTCGGCAACAGTCCGACAATGCTTGCCAAGCGCGCCACGCAAATGCTGCTCGAGCGGCTGGGTGGCAAAGTCGAGGGCGCGCCGCGCACCGAAGTGATCCCATGCGTGTTGAGCCCATTCGACAGCGCGTGACGCCAGATGCCGGCAAAGGGAACGGAGGTCCCTTCGCCAACGTTCGACCGAACAACATCCAAGGGAGGAATTGATGACTGACAAAACGACCCGCGACCGGCCATTGGCCAGCCTGAACCGCCGTCGGCTGATCCAGGGCGGCGCCACTTTCGCTGCCGCCGGCCTCACAGGCTTCCCGTTCATCAACAGGATGGCCGTGCGCGCTCAGGAAGCGCCGCTGAAATTCTGGCAGTTCTATGCGCCTGGGGGAGACGTGAAGCCGCAGGTCCAGTGGTTCGAGAAGCTGGTGGCCGACTGGAACGACGGCCACGACCAGAAGGTCGAGCTCGAATATGTCGTCAACAGCGAATACATCTCCGGTTCCAAGCTGGCAACGGCCTTCGCGTCGGGCGAGGGCCCTGACATCTTCCTCATCAGCCCCGGCGATTTCCTGCGTTATTACAATGGCGGCGTACTTGCCGACCTGACGCCGCATATCGAGGATGCCGCCAAAGCCGATTTCCCGGAAAGCGTCATCGCCAACCGCATGGTGGACGGCAAGATCTACGGTGTGCCGATGGAAGTCGAGCCGATGGCCTTCTACTATTCGGTCAAAGCGTTCGAGGATGCAAAGCTCAACGAGAACGACGTGCCGAAGACCTGGGACGAGCTGTTGGCGGTCGCCAAAAAGCTGACGACGCCCAGTCGCTACGGCGTGCTGTTCGAAACGACTCCCGGCTATTACCAGAACTTCACCTGGTATCCGTTCCTGTGGCAGGGCGGCGGCGAATTCCAGGGCAAGGACGGCAAGAGCGCCTTCGATTCGCCGGCCACCGTCCAGGCGCTGAAACTCTGGCAGGATGCCATCAATACCGGCGTGGCGCCGCGTCAGGTGGTCGGCGGCGGCTTCGACATAGTCGCCAATCTCGGGGCAGGGCTGTGCGCCATGCAGAACTGCGGCATCTGGGGCATTTCGGCGATGGACAACAACGCCAAGGACGTGCCCTACGGCATCTTCAAATTGCCGACACCGGCCAATGGCAAATACGTCACCGTCGGCGGTGGCTGGGCCTTTGTCGCCAATGCCGGAGGCAAGAACCCGGATGCTTCCGCCCAGTTCTGCGCCTGGGCGCTGGCCTCAATGGATCCGGCATCGATCGACCGGGTCGTCAACTGGTGCACTGTCGCCAAGAGCGACATGCCGCCGCGCAACAGCGCGCTGAAGGCCGGCGCCGATGTCTTCAGCACCGGCAAGTTCGGCACCTTCGCCAAGGAGATCCATCCGGGGACGCGCGCCGAGCCGCGGGTTCCGCCGGAGGCCTACAAGATCATCTCCGACGCCATCCAGTCGGCA
The DNA here is from genome assembly GCF_040320365.1 of Mesorhizobium sp. M0701. NCBI lineage: Bacteria > Pseudomonadati > Pseudomonadota > Alphaproteobacteria > Hyphomicrobiales > Phyllobacteriaceae > Mesorhizobium > Mesorhizobium sp. M0701. The sequence continues at coordinate 88,421 of NZ_JAMYPO010000001.1, read as the reverse complement.
CAGCTTGGCGGGGTTGATACCCAGCAGGCGGCGACGACGGCCAGTCAGCAACTCGATGCGTTCCTCGCTTCCTATTCCGGCGCGCCGATCCTTTAGGCCCTTTCCAGCATGGATCAGATGAAACCGCCAGCCGCGGGCGCGAATTCCGCCCGCGGCCTCACCGCCAAGCAAAGGGAGCGCTGCGCCGCATGGCTGTTCGTCCTGCCCGATGCGGTTGGCCTGCTGGTGTTCGTCGGCGTGCCGATGCTGCTGTCGCTCGCCGTCGGGTTCTTCGAGGTCAACGGCTTCGGCGGCTACAGGTTCGTCGGGTTCGGCAATTACAGGCGCATGTGGGGCGACCCGCTGTTCTGGTCGTCCGTGAAGGTGACGGTAGCTTATGCCGTCATGCTGGTGCCGGCGCTCTACGTCGCCGGACTGGGACTGGCGCTTCTGGTGCAGAAGACCAACCGCTTCAACGCGGTCATGCGCTCGATGTTCTTTGCGCCGCAGATGGTCAGCCTGGTCGTGGTGGCGCTCGTGTGGCAGCTCATGCTGGTCGAAAAGGTCGGCATCGTCAGCCGGCTGGCGCCGCTCGTCGGCCTCGGCGGAATTTCGCTGCTCGGCGATCCAAATCTGGCGCTGTTCACGCTGGTGCTGGTCAGCGTCTGGTTCCTGATGGGTTTCTACATGCTGATCTTCCTCGGCGGGCTCCAGGACATCCCGGCAGAGTACTACGAAGCCGCAAAGATCGACGGTGCCGGGCCGGTGACAAGCTTCTGGTACATTACTTTGCCCTTGCTCAAGCCGACCAGCTTCTTCGTCCTCCTGGTCTCGCTCGTCGCGGCTGTCGCCGGCGGCCAGGTCTTCGACCTGATCTATGTGATGACCAAAGGCGGGCCGGTCAATTCGACCTCGGTGCTGATCATCTACATCTACAAGCAGGCGTTCCAGTTCGGCGCCTTCGGCTATGCGTCGGCAATGGCATCGCTGCTGGTGCTGGCGCTGATGCTGGTCACGGTCTTCTTCTTCGTGCTGACGCGCGGCGGACGTTTCGAGCATGACTGACGGCCGAACTCCTTCCGGCCGTTCGCAGATACGAGCGGCGAGACTTGCCTGGATGCTGGCAACCGCCGCACTTGGCCTGATGACGGTATTCCCGCTTGTCTGGATGCTGGTCATCTCGCTCAAGCCGGCGAGCGACGTCTTCACGCCGAGCCTCATTCCGGAACGCCCGACGCTCGGCAATTTCCTCTATGTGCTGACCGAGGTGCCGTTCCTGCGCTATCTCTTCAATTCGTTCTTCGTGTCGGCGACGGTGACGGTTGCTGCGCTGTTCTTCCATTCGATGGCGGGCTATTCGCTCGCACGGCTGCGTTTTCCGGGCCGCGACATTCTGTTCCTCGCCATGTTCTCGACCTTCCTGGTGTCGCTGCCAGTCATCATCGTGCCGCTGTTCATTTTGACGCGGACGCTGCACATGCTGGACAGCTATGCCGGGCTGATCATTCCGGCGATCTTCAACGCGTTCGGCATCTTTCTGCTCAGGCAATATTACCTGTCGCTGCCCAGGGAACTGGAAGAAGCCGCGATCATGGACGGCGCCGGCTACTGGCGCATCTATTGGAGCATCATCCTGCCGCTCAGCCGGCCGATCCTGTCGGCACTGGCGATCCTGTTCTTCCTCGCCAACTGGAACGCTTTCCTGTGGCCGTTGACGATCACATCGGACCTCAACCTCTGGGTGGTGCAGGTAGCCATTGCGAACTTCAAGAGCCAGTACGCCGCCGCCTGGAATTATGTCATGGCCGCCTCGACCATCGTCGCCGTGCCGATGCTGGTCCTCTTCGTGATCTTCCAGCGCCAGATCATGGAATCCATCAAGACAAGCGGCCTGAAATAACCGCTGAAGCAAGAGGAGAAACACATGGATAATGCCGGCCTGTCGCCGCTTCGCGGGCTCGCCAAATTGCGCGACGCCAAAACCCGCCGGTTCTCAAGCTACGACCGCACCGGCGGCAATGACGACCGGCTGCACATTGAACCCGGCCAGACGGTGGTGATTGCCGAGCATGACGGTGCCGGCATCGTCACGCATATCTGGGCGACGCTCGCCTGCGAGAGCGAGGCGTTCCTGCGCAAGATCGTATTGCGCGCCTATTGGGATGGTGAGGCACATCCGAGCATCGAAACGCCGATCGGCGATTTCTTCGGCATGGGCCATGCCCGCACCCGCAATTTTGCCAGCCTGCCGGTGCAGGCAAGTCCAGAGGATGGCAAGGCCTTCAACTGCTACTTTCCGATGCCGTTTGCCAGCCACATGCGCTTCACCGTCACCAATGAGGCTGAGGACGACCTGCTTTTCTATTACTATGTCGATCTCGAACTGCATGAGGAACTCGAGGAAGGCCTGGGCCGCTTCCACGCCCAATACAGGCAGCAGCGACCTGACGGCATAGACGAGACGGGGCTGGCCAACGAGCAGGTCCTGTTTGGCGGGGAAAACACCGACGGGAACGGCAACTACACCATCCTGGAGGCGGAAGGTCACGGCCACTATGTCGGCGTGCTCTATTCCGTCTATTCGCGGCGGCGTTCCGCACTATGGGACTGGTATGGCGAGGGCGACGACATGATCTTCGTCGACGGCGAGCCGGGCATTTCCGTGCCGGATACAGTGCGCAAGCCCGATCCGCGCATCGGACCGAAGGCCGAACTGATCGACGATCGCGGCGAGACCGGCCCCGGCGTCAACGATGCCTGGCCGCCGACGCTGCACGGCACCGGCACGGAAGATTATTTCAATACGGCATGGTGCCCGACACAGGACTACAGCGCGCCCTATCACGGCATCATCGCCGCCGGCGGGCCGAACTGGACCGAGCCGGTTACGCTCTATCGCTGGCACATAGAGGACCCGGTCATCTTCCACAAACGCATCCGGGTGACCATCGAGCACGGTCACGCCAATCGCCGCTCGGACGACATTTCGTCGGTCGCCTTCTGGTATCAGGCCGAACCGCACAAACCGTTCGAAGCGCTTGTCGATGTCGAGGACCGCATCCCCACCTATCGCGCGCCTTATCACAATTGGAATGCCGCCTTCGACGAGAAGAGGCGTTAGGCCGGGATGCGTTCGAATTGAACCGTGCATCCCGCGCTATCTGTGTCGGGGCACGACCCTGCCGCAGCGTGCCGCCTCAGCTGCGAGGTGGAAGTTGCTGGACAGACCAGGTGTTGTCGTCGGGATCCTCAAAGAAGACAAATCTGCCCCAGGGAAAATCCTTGATATCGCTGACCTCGATACCTTGAGCGGCCAGGTACCGGTGAGCCTCATCGATATCGGGCACGACGAGTTGCAGGCCCTTATGGATCCCGGGGGGCTGTCGACGAGGCCCTTGCCCATGGCAATCGAACAGGCCGAACCGGGCGGCGTCAATTGCACGAAACGTATCTCGTCGCTTACGGTGTGGTCGTGATCGAGATGAAAGCCGACCTTCCCAACATAAAAGGCAATTGCTCTATCGACGTCCGATACGGGGACCGGGACCAGCTCCAGCTTCCAATCCATGACAGCCCTTTCGCAGCTTGATCGCCAAGTGGTGCCGAACACCGTGGGCGCCATCCCGCCATCTTCCCAATGCCATTGTCGGCGCGGGCCGCTCAGTCAGTCAAGAGATACCCGGGCTCGGGCAACGTGAGGACTGGTCTCATTGCTGAGACGGCGTTCGGAACCGATGAGCACAAGCTCAGTTAGGCGGAGGACAACCACCTTTCGGATCAGCAAGGCCGACTTTAATGATCGGAACGCAGGCGCCGAATACAACTGTGGGAAGGTTGAACGGGCGTCGTTGACGCGCGAAGGGATTGCTTGGAAGCGACGCTCGCCGAAGCTGGCGAGATCGTCGGACGGCGAAGCCGAAGCGCAATTATGCCGTGAATGCCTACGATTCGGCCTGCCTTCTCCTTGCCGCGATCAAAGACGCCAGCACTGTATCCAAGGGGACATCCGAGCCGGCGCGACGTTCTGGCGGCGGTGCACAATATCCGTTTCAAGGGAATCGCTTATCGCGAGCCCGTTCGGTGGGATGAAAAGGGTGACAATCTGGCCGCTGTGACTGCACTCAACGGGTGGAAAACGGCCGCTTCCGACAGATCGCCGAAATCCAGCAGATGCAGAGTGTCGAGCAGACCTGACGCCGACAGGCTCTCCGACCGAACCGGTTTCCGCCGCTTTGCCAGGACGATTTTCACAGGACCACGAAACAATAATCTCCGGTCGCCGTTTCGCCCGCAGAACCTTTCGAGGAGGCGACGATGAGCGCAACCGGCTTGGATGTTTTCGACAAAACGCTGCAAATAACAAACATCTGGCTTGACGAGATCATGGCGGATCTTGGTCCGGATCGACACGTCGCCTGGCATACATTGGGCGCCGTTCTGCGAACCCTTCGCGACAGGCTGCAGATCGGACTGGCGGCCAAATTGGGAGCGGAACTGCCGCTGCTCGTGCGCGGCGCCTACTATGATCGCTATCGGCCCGCCGACATGCCCGACAAGACACGCTCGCTCGAGAAATTCCTGCAACACATCGCCGATGAATTGAAATCGACCCGTCCTGTCGATCCCGAGGATGCGGCACGCTCTGTGCTGCGTGTGCTTGCACGGCATATCGACCTTGGCCAGTCGGCAAAGGTGCGGGATGCGCTGCCAAAGGAAATCCAGGTCCTCTGGCCTGAAAGCGTGGGCGTCAAATAGCGGCGATCCTGCTCATGCGGACGCGCGACGGACCAACTGCCACGAAACGCTGAAAAGGGTAGGTATTGCGCCCGGTGTTGCCGAGATCAATGAGATCAGATGATCGGCAAGATGGTCGTAGTGGGCAGTTTCGGGGCCGATTGTCGTCAATGCCGGATGACTGAATTCGCCCTCGTCGATATTGCCGCAGCCGATGACTGCAATGTCGCCGGGCACGGAGAGGCCGGCCTCCTCGAATGCGTGCAGGGCGGTCACGGCGGCAAGATCGGATTCGACGAAAAGGGCGGTCGGCCGATCCTTGCGGGCGGCCAGCGCCGTAGCATTGGCAAACGCAGCCTTGCGCGCCTCTGCACCGCCGATCACCAGGTCGTCTCGCAGCGGAAGGCCGCGTGCTTGCAGGAAGCTGCCATAGGCGGCGAGACGGCTCCCGTCCACAGCTTGCTCATGCACCATATAGGCGATGCAGCGATGGCCGGCTCGGTAGAGGTAGTCGAGTGCCTCGAAGACGGCCCTGCCGGTATGCTGGCGCACAACCGAGAAGCCTGCCGGCTCGATGGTCGGATGGAAGATCACCGCTGGCCGGCCCGCGGCCGCCAGGCGCGCGGCCAAGACCATCACCTCGGGCTCGGAGAGATGCTGCCAGTCGGCGATAATGCCGTCTGCCAGCCCGCTCTCGATTTCCCTCACGATCCGGTCGGTTCGCTCGAAGGTGTCTCCCGCGGTGATAATTGTCGAAAATCCCCTCAGCGCCGCTGCAGATTGGATATCCTGCGCGATCCGGTCGCTGAACGGCACGCCGAGACGAGGCAGTACAAGGCAGATTCGCTCGGCCTGCTGGCGGCGCAGCTGCCGCGCGGTGCGGTTTTGCACGTAGTTGAGCTCAGCGACGGCCTCGAGGATGCGCTGCCGCGCCTCCTTGCCGACGAACTTCAGGCGCGTGCTGTCGCCGCTGAGCAGGTACGACACGGCAGCGGTCGATACATTGGCGCGCCGGGCGACATCGGCCATGGTCGGCGCCTTTCTGCGATCGGAACTTCTCTCGTGCATTGTTGGATCCGCTGCGCGACATGACATGATCAGCTGTCGCTCAGCCGGATTTCATTCCAGCTTCCATGCCCGGCGGCAAGGATCTCGGGCCTTGCCTCGCCGGCCTCCTCCATCAGGGCAACGATGCGGCCTCGCAGCCATGCACGCGTCTCTGCGTGATCGGGCGAAGCTATGAGATTGGTTAGTTCGTTTGGATCGGCATCGAGGTCGTAGAGCCTCGCCTCGACATAGAAATCGCTGCCGGAATCCCGCCAGCCGTCTTTTCCCGGCGCCTCGACCTCATATTTCCACCGTCTGGTGCGCAACGCGCGGCCGACATGGTGCTCGCTGATTTGAATGAATATCTCGTCGCACGGCGGCCGTTCGCCCTGCAGCGCGTCGAGCAGCGAGACGCCCTGCATCGAATTGGGCACTTTCAGGCCGGCCGCGGCGAGCAGGGTCGGCGCGAGATCGACGAGGCTGACTAGGCCTTCATATGTGCCGATGCGCTGGAAGCCGGGGCCGTGGAATAGCGTCGGCACGCGGATCGACGCCTCATGACAGGAACGCTTGTATTCGTTGTTGCGGGTCTTGAAGTGACATCCGTGGTCGGAGGTGAAGAGGATGATCGTGTCGTCAAGCCGGCCAAGGCTGTAGAGCGCCTCGATCAGCCGTCCAAACGCCTCGTCGAGGCGCGCGACCATGCCCAGATAGCCGGGGAAATGTTCTGCTGTCGTGCCGCCAAGTGCGGCGAGATCGCCGGGAATGGCGAGCTTCTTGCGGATCCTGTCCTCGTATCCGAGCGGGGCAGGGTAGTTGTCCGTCTGGTTCTGGTGATGCGGCTCGAGGAAGGACAGGAATAGAAAGAACGGCTCGTCTTCCCTCGATGCGACATAGCGGATTGCAGCGTCGGTTAGGGCATCGACGCGGTATCCCGGCAGCTTCACCGCCTTGCCGTCATTGTCGTGGACGACGGTGTCGAAGGGGCCGGACGTGAACTCCAGGATGTTGGAGGCCAGCCAGTAGCGATAGCCGCCGCGTTGTTCCTGGGTGACCGGCTCGGCGGACCCCAGGTGCCACTTGCCGATGTAGGCGGTGTCATAACCTGCCGCGGTGAAATGATGCGCGAGCGTGCGCTCGCTCTTAGGCAGCGGGATGTCGTTGCGGTAGCAGCCGGTGATGGTCGGGTACCGCCCCGTCTGAAAGACGGAGCGGGCGGGGCCGCAAACGGGCTGGCAGGTAAACGAATTCGCCAAGAACGTGCCGGTCCCGGCGAGGCGGTCGAAATTTGGCGTAAGCTCGAGCGGATTGCCATGGACACCAACGGTATCCCAACGCTGCTGGTCGGTGAAGAAGACGATCACGTTCGGTCGGCGGGACGTCATAGGGTGCAATAACTCCGAATGGTCATTTCATGCCTGCCAGCATCACGCTGCGGACGAAGTAGCGCTGCGTGAAGAGGAACAGCAGCAGGCTCGGGATGAAGAGAATGATCCCGCCCGTCGCCGTCAGGTTCCACTGGGTGAAGAATTCCTGGTTGAAAAGCGTCAGTCCCGTCGTGATCGGCCGCATTTCGGTGGTGTTGACGGCGACCAGCGGCCAGAGGAATTCGTTCCACTGGAACACGAAGGTGAGGAGGGCCAGCGTCGCCAGTGCCGGACGGACCTGCGGCAGCACGATGCGCCAGTAAAGGCCGAGTTCCGAGCAGCCGTCCATCCGTGCAGCGTCAAGCAACTCGTCGGGAATCGGACGGATGAACTGCCGCATCAGGAAGATCCCGTAGGCGCTCATGGCGAATGGAAGGATAAGGCCCTGATAGGTGTTGAGCCATCCCATCCGCGCGGTGAGCACATAGAGCGGGATCATGCGGATGAAGAATGGGATCATCAGCGTCGATAGCACCGCGACAAACATGACGCGCTTACCGGCGAATTCCATCTTCGCGAAGACGTAGCCGATCAACGGATCGAAGATCAGATGGAGGAAGGTAATCCCGCCGGCGATGATGAAGCTGTTGAGCGTGAAACGCGCGAACGGCGCCTTCTGCCAGATGTCGATGTAATTCGTGAATTGCCACGTCTCGGGGATCAGAATCGGAATGCCGCTGAAGACGTCGGCATCGCTCTGCAGCGACAGCGAAAGCATGTAGAGGAACGGAAAGATCGACAGCGCCACGCAGAAGAGCAGCAGTAGGTAGGACGGGAGCGTTTTTGCGAATGTCATGCCAACCTCAATAGGTGGTTTCGCGGTTGAGCAGGCGGAACTGAACGAAGGTGATGGCCAGGATCAGCAGGAACATCAGGAAAGACAGCGCCGAGGCGTAGCCGATGTTGAGCTCGAAGAAGGCTGCCTCGAACACGTGTAGGCTGAAGAACCGCGTCGCGTCGGCCGGTCCGCCCTTGGTTATCAGGTAGGCCGGCGCCAGCTCCTGCAGCTGGCTGATCGTGCTGACGACCGCGATGAACAGCGTGGTCGGCGTCAACAACGGCCAGGTCAGATAGCGGAATTGCTGCGTCGGCGTGGCGCCGTCGATGGATGCGGCATCATAGAAGTCGGACGGGATCGACTGCAACGCGGAGAGGTAGATCAGCATGGCATAGCCGACATCCTTCCACACCGTGATGGCGATGAGGGTCGGCAGCGCGGTCGAGGTGTCGCCGAGCCAATTCTGGGTCGGCAGCCCAACCTCGGCAAGGAAGCTGTTCAAGATGCCAGTGTAGGGATCGAGAATTGCCTGCCACATCAACGCGACGATCACGAAGGAGGTGATGTAGGGAAAGAAGATGATTGCGCGGATCAGAGTGCGCCCCGGGATCGGCCGGTTGAGCACGACCGCCAGTCCGAGGCCAATGGCGATGCTGGCCGCGGTGACGCCTATCGCGAAGGCCAGCGTCACGAAGAGCGACTGCCGAACGCGCGCGTCGCCGAGGGCAGCAACGTAGTTGTCCAGTCCGGCGAATCGGCTCTCGCCGATCAGCGGCTGGCCGCTGTACAGGCTCGCCCAAAACTCCAGTCCTATCGGATAGAAGAAATAGACCGAGAAATAGAGGATTGCTGGCGACAGCAGCAGGTAAGCGAGAAGCGTTTGTCTGGTGCGCCGGCTGAGGCGGGCAGCTCGCCGGGTCGGCATCGCGCCGACGCGAATGTCCGTATCGGCCGTATCGGTGCTGCCGCTGACGATCATCGGCCTAGTTGTTGGCCAGGATGACGTTGGCCTCGGCCGCGAATTTCGGCATGATCTCGGCTGCTGGCTTCTGATTGTAGATGATATCCTCGAGCGCACTTTGCAGAAGCTTCTCGATTCGCGCGTGCTTGCCGGTGAGGCGCAGCTCGGCGGTGACGTCTTGCGCGTAAGGCAGGCATTTGCTGAAGCTGCCGATGACCGGATCGGCCTGAACCTCGGCGTTTTCGGCCCAGGATTTGCGCGGCATCGTCATGCCCGCTTCCTTGGTAGCCGCTAGTTCCGTGTCGAGCGCGACGAGCCGCTTCAACAACTCCCAGGCCTCCTTCGGGTGCTTGGCGTCCTTAGGGATCATCACGCTGACGCCGCCCGCGAACGTCGCCTGCACCTTGTGCTTGAGTGATGGCGCAACCGCCCAGTTGAGCTTCGGGTTGCCCGAGCGGATCGGCTTCACGTCCCACGGACCGGTTATGATCATTGCGACCCGGTTGGCCGTGAACAGCTTTTGCGGACCCTCATAGTCAGCACCCGCCGCCGGCTTGGTCGCTGCTTTTTCCTTGTGGATCAGGTCGGCGAGGAACTGGATCGCTTCGATCGCCTCAGGACTGTCGAGATTGACCTTGTTTGTCTTGGGATCGTAATAGCTTACGCCGTTCTGCAGCAGCCACGACGAATAATATCCGATGCTGGGGTTGGGAGCGAAGCCGAAGCGGGCGCCGGTCGTCGTCGCCTTGGCAACCTTCAGGAACTCCTCCCAGGTCGCAGGCGGCGCGTCGAAGCCCGCCTGCTTAAGCATATCGACGTTGTAGACGAGGGTGGCGCAGGTGAGGTGGATCTGGACGCCATAGTACTGGTCGCCGAGTTTGTTGCGCTCGACGGAATAGGCTTGCCAGTCGTCGGGATAGCCGATCGCTTTGCCGTCTTGTTCGATGAAGTCGTTCAGCGGCCGCAGCAGATTCCGCTGGCCGAATTCCTGCACCCAGCCGCCGGGTTCGGCGACGAGATCGGGCGGGCTCTTCGCAGCAAAATCCGCCACCAGCTTGGTGCGCATATCTGGCCACTGGAATTTCTCCCACTGCACCGACCATCCGGGATGATCGGCCTCGAACTTTGCTATTGCATCGGCATAAGCTTGATAGGCGTGGCCGGCGTTCCAATAGAGCGTCAAGGTCTCGGCATGGGCCGCAGTCGCGGTCGTCAGGGCCACGCCCAAAACCATGCCGTGCAGGAATCCGACTGACTTGTAGCGGCTCATCTTGGTCTCCTCCCTGGTTTGCCACCCGCCTTCCTCACAACGGATGGCGTCATATTATTCGATTAATATACCCGCTATACCGCAGTTTTTGTCAAGCTCCGACTGTAATGCAGTGCATAGTTCTGGCCGAACTCGGGCGGAGCTATCTACAGCGCGCGATGGCGAAGTTGCTTCCGGTACCCGGTATGGACGATCGCGGCCTAACCTGGAAAGATCGTGAAACCGCCATCGACGCGGATTACCTGCCCGTTGATGAAGCGCGCGCGCGGACCGGCGAGGAAGGCCACCGCTTCGGCGATCTCTTCAGGCTCCGCATACCGGTTCAGCGATTTCTTGCTCGAATCCATGCGCTGCGGATCGACCACGCGGCTCGCCTGGAACCGTGCCGTCTTGGTGGCGCCGGGGCTCACCGCATTGACGCGTACGCCATCGTCGATCAGTTCCTTGGCGAGGCAGCGCGTATAATGGACGACAGCCGCCTTGAGCGTCGAGTAGACCACCTCGGGCGAACATCCGATATGCGCTGCCGCCGAGGCGATGTTGATCACCGAGCCTGAGCCACGCTTGACCATCGGCGGAACGAATGCCTGGCAGACCAGCATCGTGCCGATGAGGTTGTTCTCGGTTAGAACCTTGATGTCTTCGTAGTCGATGTCCAGTGCGTTGTTGGGATTGGGCTTTACGCCCTTGGCGCCGATGTCGCCGCCGGCGCAGTTTACCAAGACGTGCACGTCGCCGAGCTCCGCCTCGATCTTCCTCTTCATTTCCGCGACAGCTTGCTTGTTTCCGATGTTGCCCGTGACCGCGGTGATGCGCGTCCCGTGCTTCTCCAAGCCCCTGGCAGAGTCGCCGAGGTCCGCGAATTCGCCATATTGGGATGGCCGGGCCCAATCGAGGTCGTGGACCGCGACGTTTGCGCCAAGTTCGGCCAAGCGGTCGGCCATCACGCGGCCGAGGCCGCGTCCCGAGCCGGTGACGAAGGCGGTCAGGCCGCTGAGTTCTCGGGCAGTCATGCTGATTTCTCCATTGCAATGAAATCGAATTTCATCATGTTGGCGGCGCTGCGCCGGATCATGTCGAGCTCGTACGAAACGAGCGCACCGTCATCATCGCGCTCCCATGGCGTGCGGTAGTCGGCGTCGTTCGCAAGGCGGTTCAGGCGCGCAGCACTCAGGCAGGCCGCGAATTCGCGGGCGGTCTTCGGCGCATATCCGTTCCACCAGTCGTCGGTGAGACAGCGAACGTGACGGGCCTCCAGCGCGCCGGGCTCAAGCACCGCCGTCAGCGTGTCGTGGTGCTCGCCAAGGATGGCTGCCAGTTCGGCGAAAGGCACGGCGCCGTCGCCGATCGCGCAGCGGACCAGGCGGTAGCCCTCATCCGTGAACTGGACGCGATAGTCCTTGAGGTGAACGTGGCGGACATGGGGCGCGATCCGGCGCGTGAAGGCAAGCGGCGCCTCGCCGACAGGAAAGGTGTTGCCGGTGTCGTAGGTGATGCCGACACCCGGCCCGCCAAGTTCGCAGAACGCAACCAGTTCGTCGCTGCCGAAGTCCTGATGGTTCTCGATGCCGAGCACGCGTCCCTCGGCCGCCGCACGCGGCCCCCATTCCGTCAAGGCAGCGCGAATCGTTGCGTTGAACTCGCTCCATTTCGGACCCCACGCATTGCGGTCGCCGCACAGGACAGGCGTCAGTGCGATACGGATCGCCGTCGCCTCGAGCAGGCGCGCAGCCCGGAAGGCGGTGTCCAGCGGACCTGCCACCAGCAGTCCGCCGCTCACCACCGGGACGATGTCCAGCGCGGCAAGACGCCTGCGCAGCGCGACGATTTCGGCGTCAGTCAAGTCGGTCAACCAGGGTTCGTAGATCTCGAGCGTGCGTGCGCCCAGTTCCTGCCCCAGCGTGATGAAGCCTTCCAGCCCCGCGCCGTCCGGATTGTGCCGCGGCGTGCCGCGGCCCTGCAGTCCGAGATAATAGGTCAGTCCGTAGGGGTTGAGGCCGAGACGAAGCATCAGCTTGGCGGTTCCAATGGAGAGCGGAGCGGCGTCACTAGCGCAGACCAGCATCGACGGTAATGGACTGTTTGGTGATCATGCGGCTGTCGTCGGCTGCCAGGAAGAGCACCGTGCGTGCAATCTCCTCGCCCAACAGGACGCGGCGGATCAATTGCCGCTGCACCGTCTGGTCGACTGCCTCCTGCGTCTTGAACCACAGCTCGCGCTGCCGCTCGGTCATGACGGCGCCGGGTTCGATCGCATTGACGCGGATGTTATCCGGTCCGAACGACCGCGCCAACGCACGCGTCAGCGCCACCACGGCCCCCTTGGCGGTGGCATAGGCCACCATCTGGTCCGCTCCGAACCGCCAGGCAATGGAGGAGAAGTTTATGATCGAGCCGAAGCCGAGTTCCTTCATATGCGGATGCACTGCCTGCGCGGCGAAGAAGTGATGCCTCAGATTGACATCGAAGCTGCGGTCCCAATAGTCGGCCGTTACCGCGTCGATGGGATGGCGCTGATCATTGGCTGCGTTATTCACCAGGACGGCGACCGGACCAAGCCGCGCGCGCACGCCTGCTACCGACGCCTTTAGCGCATCGACGTCGGTCACATCGCAATGGAGATATAACGGAGCCTGCCCGGCGGCACCAGCGAGCTCGCGCACCAACGCCTCCGCTGGTTCGTCCTGCACATCGAGAAAGGCTATCCGGGCGCCGTTCGCCACGAAGGCGCGGACCATATCGGCGCCAATGCCGGAGGCGCCGCCGGAGATCAGCACGACCCGATCGGTCAAGCTTGGATAAGTCGCGAATTGTACGGACATCAAACTACAGAAGCGCCTTGGTTGTTGGATCGAACAGACAGGCGCGCGACATGTCGATGCCGAGCGTTATCGTCTCGCCCATGACGGGAGCGTCATCCGGCTCGAAACGGCCGGTGATCTCCAGGTCACCCAGCCTGAGCACGGCAAGCGTCTCGGCCCCGGTAGGCTCGACCAATTCGACCGGCGCCTGCATGGACGCCACAGCAGGTTTGCGCGACTTCAGATCGGTCGTGAAACGGTAGATGTGTTCCGGCCGGATACCGAGCACGACGTCCTTTGGCGCACCGGCGGGCATCGGCGCGGCAAGGGCGAGGCTGGCGTCGCTGCCGTCAGCGGCGCGTACCGAGATGCTGGTCGAGCCCGTAAGCCGGGCGGGAATGAAATTCATCGCCGGCGATCCCATGAAACCGGCAACGAACATGTTGGTCGGCCGGTCGTAGATCCGCTTCGGCGTGTCGAACTGCTGTACCGAGCCCTGGTTCATCACCGCAATGCGGGATGCAAGCGTCATCGCCTCGACCTGATCGTGGGTGACATACACCGTGGTCTTGCCGACGCGATGGTGAAGCTTCTTGATTTCGGTACGCATGTCGACGCGCAGCTTGGCGTCGAGGTTGGACAAGGGCTCGTCGAACAGAAACAGCTTCGGGTCGCGCACGAGGGCACGCCCCATCGCAACGCGCTGCCGCTGGCCTCCCGAGAGCTGGCCGGGCTTGCGTTTAAGCAGCTGTTCGATCTGCAGGAGTGCGGTAACCCGCTGGACAGCTTCCGCCTGCGCCGCTTTTGGCACGCCGCGGCTCTCCATGCCGAAGGTGATGTTCTGGCGCACCGTCATGGTGGGATAGAGGGCGTATGACTGGAACACCATCGCAATATCGCGGTCCTTGGGTTGCACCGAGTTCACCAGCCGGTCGCCGATCCATATCTCGCCCGACGTGACGGTTTCCAGTCCGGCGATCATGGCGAGCAAGGTTGATTTGCCGCAACCCGACGGGCCGACAAGGGCGACGAATTCTCCGGTCTTAGCCTCGAGATTGATGCCGGCAAGAATCTCGAGCGAGCCGTAGCTCTTGTGAAGGTTGCGGATCATCAACGCGGACATGGGCGACGCCTCATTTTATGGCGCCCTGGGTGAGGCCGCGCACGAAGTATTTTCCACCAAACAGATAGATCAGCAGCGGAGGCAACGCGCCGATCAGCACGGCTGCGCTCATCACATCGTAAGCGCGTGCGGTCGTGCCGCCGGCCGTGAGCGCGACCAGTGCCGCTGTGATCGGCTGCTGCTGGCCCGATGTGAAGACGACGCCGAACAGATACTCGTTCCAGATGCCGGTGAACTGCCAGATGACGGTGACGATTAGGATGGGCGGCGACAGGGGCAGGATGATCTTGCGGAAGATCCGCCAGAAGCCGGCGCCGTCGATGCGTGCCGCCTTGATCAGGTCGTCCGGTATGCTGACGTAGAAATTGCGGCAGAACAGGGTGGTGAACGAGATGCCCTGGACGATGTGGATCAGCACCAGCCCATATGTGGAATTGGTCAGGCCGAGCTTGCCGAGCAGGAACGCCCACGGCATCAGCGAAATCTGGCCGGGCATGAATACGCCGAGCAGCATCAGATTGAAGATCAGTTCAGAGCCCCTGAAGCGCCATTTGGAGAGGATGTAGCCGTTCATGGCGCCGAGAATGGTCGAGATGATGGTGGCGGGGATCGTCATGGCCAGGGAGTTGAAGAAATTGCGCTTCATTCCCTCGCAGGTACCGCTGACGCAGTAGGATCCCCAGGCCTGCGCCCACGCATCGAACCGGAAGCTGCGCGGTACGGAGATGAGGCCGTTGCGGGCAATCTCCGACTGCTCGCGCAATGAGTTGAAGATCACCACCAGCAACGGCACGAGATAAACGACCGCGAAAAGCGTCAGCACGGCATAGACAAGGAAGCGGCTCCAGAAATGCCGGCGCGTGGCAGCGGCTTCTTCCGGATCAAAACGGGCATTAGGCGCAATTTCAGCCATTGCGGCCCTCCGCTCGCCGGCGCCAGACGATCCACAAGGAATACGGCACCAGCACCACCGCGACCGCAGCGAGCATCATCATCGCCGCGGCGGCACCTTCGCCGATTTGGCCGCGCTGGAACATCAGGTCGTAGACATAGATGGCGGGGAAGGTGGTGGACACACCTGGGCCGCCTCGCGTCAACGCCGCCACCAGGTCGAAGGTCTTGATGGCGAATTGTATCTGAATGACCGCCACCGCCAGGAATATCGGGGCGATGGTTGGCAGGATGACCCTGCGATAGGTCCGGAAAACCGACGCGCCGTCGATTTGCGCGGCCTTGACGAGATCCGGATCGACCGACCGCAGACCGGCCAGGAAAAGTGCCATTGCGAAGCCGGACGACTGCCAGATACCGGTTATGATCACCGCATAGATCGCAGTGTTGCGGTTGGCCGTCAGGGCGAAGCTGAAGTCGGTCCAGCCAAGCCCGCGAACGAAGGCCTGGATACCGTCGACAGGATTATAGAGCCAACTCCACACCGTACCGGTGACGATGAAGGACACCGTCAACGGGTAGAGAAAGATGGTGCGCCAAACCGCCTCGCCGCGGACGCGCTGGTCGATCGCGATCGCGAGCAGCAGGCCAACGGCCATCGAGCCAACGATATAGAAGCCGCTGAACAGGAAGAGATTGGTATAGGCGATGTTCCAGCGCCGGTTTGCCCAGAGCGAAGCGTAATTGTCCAGGCCGACGAACCCATAGGTCGGCAACAGCGACGAATTGGACAGCGAGATGTAGAGCGTCCAGAGCGTGAAGACGAAAACATAGATGAAACTCGCCGCTATCGACGGCGCCAGCACCAGAATGGGCACCATCGTGCCAAGGCGCTCGCGCCACGGACGGGCCGCGGCAGCTGCGGCTGGTACAATCAGATCATGGGTGGACATCGGGCTGCTCCGGCGAGGTCTGGCCGGGAGCTTCGCCCCCGGCCATCATCGGCAGCGTCACTTCTGCGCTTCGGCCGCATCCGCCATCGCATTGGCCGCGTCCTGCGCACTCATATCCGGCGTTGCTACAAACTCCGTGATGCTATCCATTATTGCGCCGCGGACCTTTTGCGGAACCGTCATGTTGTGCGCCATCGAACGGACGAGCGTGCCGGCGGCGATCGAGGCTTGCAGATCCTTTTGCGAGAGTTGCTGGCAGGGATTGAAGCCGTTCGAAAGATCGACGTCGAGGCGGGCCGGAATGGACCCTTTGGTCTGATTGAAAATGGTCTGGAATTCGGGCGACAGGATGATGCTGGCAAGCAGCTTCTGTCCCTCGATATAGTCCGGGTCCTTCTGCTTGAAGAACACGACCGAGTCTGAATTCAAGATGAAACCGGGCTTGCCCCAATCGGTCGGCGCCTGAGCGCAGACATAGTCGGTGCCCTCCTTGAAGCCGCCGGCCGTCAGCAGGCCGATCGTCCAGTCGCCCATGATGTGGAAGGCGGCCTCGCCGCGGCCGACGAGATGCGACATGGTATCCCAGTCACGCCCGTTCATGCCGGGGTCCATGTACTTCGAGGTCATGGTGCGAAACTGCTCGAAGGCCTTGACCATGCCGTCGCTGCGCATGGCATCGACGTCGCCCTCGACGAAAGCTTTCTTGTAGAGATCGAGGTCCTGACCGTACACGACCACTTCGAAGACGGTCGAGTCGGTCCAGTCGGCGGTCGAGTGCGAAATGCAGATCTTGCCGCTGGCCACGATCTTGTCGCAGGCGGCGTTGAATTCCGCCCATGTCTTCGGCATCTCGGTGACGCCCGCGTCCTTCATGACCTTCGGCGATGCCCACAGCCAGTTGATGCGGTGGATGTTCATCGGCGCGGCCACCCAATTCCCGGTTGGCTTCATCACCGGCAGCAATTCGGGAGCGACGACTTTCTCCCAATTTTCCGCCTTCGCCAGGTCGTCGAGATTGGCTGTCATGCCCGTCTCGTTCCATTCGGCGATCTCGGGGCCCTTTAGCTGCACAGCGGGAGGTGCGTTGCCGGCGATCACATCAGCACGCAGTTTGGCCAATGTATTGGCCGTATGGCCTGCGATGGAGGTCTGCTGCCAGGTGCCACCCTTGGAGGTAAACATCTCGCCGAGCTTGGCGATAGCCTGGGCGTCCGATCCGGTGGCCCATTGATGCAAGAGGTTGGTCTTCGGCTCCGCGAGGGCTGTTCCGGTAATCAAGGTGAAGGCGGTAGCGGCCGCAAAGGCCGTCCTCAGGTATTTCATCGTTTCACTCCCATATGTGATGCACGGTTCGTATCGACCGCTTGTGGCCCGCGATTTGAGGTCGTGGCCGGCGAGATGCAGTAATCTCCGTTCTTTCCAAGATGACATATTTGGGCTATCAGTCAACGTGCTTTGTGCTCATCATGAACAAACCTTCGCTTAGAAATTGGCTGATCGACAGGCCGTCGGCGTCGCCGGAGAGCCTGATCGTCCGATGCCTGCGCGAGCGCGGCGTGCTTTCTGCGTCGCAAATTACCCGCATTACCGGTTTGGCGCGGTCGACGGTTTCAACCGCGCTCAACGGCTTGAGAAAGTCAGGGATGGTGATCGAATCCTCGGCCCATCATGACGCGGCCAGGGGTATCGGCAGGCCTGCCACGACATTGACGCTCAATCCCGCTGCGGGCACCTGCGTCGGCATCCATCTGGGCCTCGACGAGATGCGGTGTGTCGTCGCTGACGTCTCGCATTCTTTCGTTGCCGAACAAACTATCCCCATGGGTCTGGACTACCAGCCGCAACAGGCGGCCCAGCTCGCCAAGTCAGTAATTGCCCGATGCTACGAAGAGAACGGTCTGCCGATGGCGGGGCTCCTGGGGGTTGGGGTCTCCGTCTCGGGCCCAGTCAGCCGCGAAGGAGTGGTGCTGCGCGCGAGTATCGTTCCGACCTGGGCCGGGGTCAACATCCGCGATGTGTTCGGGCCGGTCCTTGAACAGCCGATCTTCGCCGACAATGAGAGCAACTGCTCGGCCATTGCCGAGCTGATGTGGGGTGCGGCCGTCGGCCAGGACGATTTCGTGCTGTTCAAGGTCGATCTGGGCGTCGGCGGGGCCATTGTCCAGCACGGTCGGCTGGTGAGCGGCATCGCCGGCGGCGCCGGCGAATTCGGGCACATCAGCATCGATCCCGGCGGCGACCTTTGCCGGTGCGGCAATCGAGGATGCCTGGAGCTCTATGCCAGCTTTGCCGGACCGCTCGAGCAGATTTCGCGCATCGTGCGGCGGCCGGTCACGATGGACGACGTGATCATGATGGCCGAGGAGGGCGACGTGAGGGCGCTGCGGATGATCGAGGACACCGCCGAGTTCGCCGGCCGTGGCCTTGGCCTGATCGGTTCGGTTCTCAATCCGCCGCTCATCATCATCAGCGGCCGCATGGCCCTGGCGGGCGACATTCTCCTGGCGCCACTGATCGCATCATATGAACGCCACACGCTCATCAAGTCCCGCGATGTGGCGCCTGCGCTGCGCACGCGGATAATCGTTGGCAAGCACACGGAGAACGACGCATTGCTCGGCGCGGTCGGCCTCGTGCTGCGCCACAACAGCCGGCTTCAGTGACCCGGCTTGCTTCGGGTGGCGCTCTGATTTTGCGAGCTGCTCGCCGAAGCAGCGGAACTGATGTTTGCCTACGCGACACGCACCGTGCGCTGCCTCGGCTTGATCGCGGTGGCGAGCAGCAGGCCGGCGATGATGAAGGCGGCGCCGGCGAGATCGTAGTCGTGCAAGCTTTCGCCAAGGACCAGATAAGCGAGAACGGCGACGAAGGCGGTCTGGAGATAGAGCAGCATGCTGGCGCGCCCCGCACCAAGTGTCTCGACGCTACGGTTGTAGAGATAGTACATCAGAGCGCCGCCGGGGCCGGCAACATAGGCGAGAGCCAGAAGGCCGTTCGCATGCAGCGCCGAACGATCCCCGGAAAACAGTTCCCAGAGATAGAAGGGCAGTGCGGCCAGCGCGCCGGCTCCCAGCAGCAGGACCACCATCGGCAGAAGCTCGATAGCGAATTTGGCGCGACGCAGCAGCACGGTGTAGAGGCCCCAACAAAACGCGCTGCCGACGATCCACAACTCGCCGGGATTGAACTGCAGCTGCATCAGCGCGGCAAGGTCGCCGCGCGCCACGATCACCACCATCCCGGCCAGAGCGACCAGCGCTCCAAGCGCTTTCCAGATACCGAGGGGCTCGCCGAGCACGAAGCGGGCAAGCACCATAGTCATGATCGGCGACAGCGCCATGATGATGCCGGCGGTTGTCGCGTTGGTGTAGTTGAGGCCCGTGTAGATCATGCCCTGACACAAGGTTAGCCCGATAGTGCCGATGACCAGCACCTCGATCACCCGGGATTGGATCAGCACGAGCATCGCCCCGTGATGACGATGGACGATAGGCAGCAGGATCGCGCACGCGAGCGTCAGCCGCCAGAAGCAGAGCGCCCAAGGCGGCATCTCGGGGGCAACCCACTTGGCGGCGATATAGACGCCGGCCGACAGGAGCCAGCAGAGCGTCGCGAGGGAATAGGCGAGCGGAAGTGATGCGCCGGGTGTCGCCTTCGCTACACTTGGATGTGCTATCGGCAGCGATTGGATATCCGTCTCCTCCCACCGCAGACTTTAGCAGATTTGCGGCGTCTTGCTAAGCAGCAACAACAGCTGTTTCACCAGCTGGTGCAATCGGTGGGTCGTTGTGGGTCCCGCCGTTCACGGTCTCCTTCCATTCGAACGCATGTTGGCCCATGAGCAACTCGATACCGAAAAGCGCAAGCCGTACCGATTTCGCGCGATACAAATGTGAGATTTATATTGCGCGACAGATATTCGCGCGGTTGCCACAATCTTCTCGCGCCATATTTCTACCGAGCGCAGATCTGTCGCGAATTCCTGGCCCTCGGATTACGAGCGCCGCTGTTTCGAAGCAATTGGAAGAATAAGCCACTGACTTCCGTTTGCACAAAGAGCGCGACCCAAATCCATGCGGAGGACGTCCGATGCATGCCGGCTTCCCAGGAAGCGTACTCGTAGCGGTGTTGGGCACCGTCATGGCAAGCTGCGCTGGCATTCCGGCGCAAAAAACCGGGGCAATATCCGGCTATGGCCCCAACCCCACATTACCGAAACCAAGACCGACGCTGATCCCGACTGTTAACATCGCCGAGGCGAAAGGCTGGCAGAAAGAAGGTATGCCGACCCCGGCGAAGGGGCTGACAGTGAACGCCTTCGCCACCGGCCTCGACCATCCGCGCTGGCTACATGTGCTTCCGAACGGCGACGTGCTGGTTGCTGAAACCAATGCCCCTGCCAAGCATGACGAAGGCTTCAGTCTTAGAAAGGTCTTCATGGACCTGGCTATGAAGCGGGCTGGCGCCGCGACCAAAAGCGCCAACCGCATCACGCTCCTGCGCGACACCGATGGCGACGGCATTGCGGATGTGCGCACGACGTTCGCGGAAGGCCTCAATTCGCCCTTCGGCATGACGCTGTCCAAAGGCAAGCTCTATGTCGCGAATACCGATGCGCTCGTCGCTTTCCCCTACTCCAATGGCCAGACCCGAGTCAGCACGTCGCCGGAAAAGATCATCGACTTGCCGGCCGGGGACCTCAACCATCATTGGACCAAGGACGTGATCGCAACTCCGGATGGACGCAAGCTCTATGTCACCGTTGGTTCCAACAGCAACGTTGGAGAAAACGGCATAGCCGCGGAGAAGAACCGCGCCGCTGTCCTTGAAGTGGATCGGTCTACCCGCCGCACTCGGGTCTTCGCCTCGGGCCTGCGCAACCCGAACGGGCTCTCCTGGAATCCTGAGACTGGCCAGCTTTGGGTCGCCGTGAACGAGCGTGACGAGATCGGCGACGACCTTGTGCCGGATTACATGACCTCGGTTCGTGACGGCGCTTTCTACGGCTGGCCCTACAGCTACTACGGACAGAACGTCGACAAACGCGTCAAGCCGCAGCGCCCCGATCTCGTGGCGGCAGCGATCAAGCCCGATTACGCCCTGGGCTCTCATACCGCCTCGCTGGGACTGATCTTCTCCAAAGGCGCGCAACTCGGTCCGGCCTACGGCAACGGCGCCTTCGTCGGCCAGCACGGCTCGTGGAACAGGAGTGTGCGCAGCGGTTACAAGGTCATCTTCGTGCCGTTCCGTGGGGGCAAACCGAGCGGTCTCCCGAAGGATGTGCTCACCGGCTTCATCGGGCGGAATGGCGAGGCGATGGGCCGTCCGGTCGGCGTCGCTATCGATCAGACTGGCGCACTGCTCGTCGCCGACGACGTCGGTAATGTCATCTGGCGGGTCCGCCGGGCGAACGGCCGTTGAGCGCAGGTGGCCTTTCTGATTCCGATCTCACCAGCCTTCGGCTACAGCGCCACGCCCGATATGGCTGCATTCGGCGGAGACGGATATCCTAAACAATTAGCTAGCAGCACGCCCGAAGATAGTCGTGTCAAACATGCTTGCGCCCGCCTGCCTCGCGGAACCAGCTGTCAGGATAGGGATACCACCAGCCCTGAATCTCCGGTCTGTGGTCGATGATGACCATCTTCGAGCGGCGGAATGCATCCAGACCCTGGCGGCCGAGCTCGCGGCCGAGGCCCGAAGCCTTCCAGCCCCCGAACGGCAACGCGTCATTGTCTATCAGCGGATTGTTGACCCAGACCATGCCGGCCTCGAGCCGCTCCGCGGCCTCATGCGCTTCGGCAAGATCGGTGGTGAAGACCGAGGCGCCGAGACCGAAGGGGCTGTCGTTGGCAAGCTCTATCGCCTCGTTGAAATCCTTGACCCGGCAGATTGCGGCGACCGGCCCGAAACACTCTTCGCGCACGATTGCCATATCGGCGGTGATGCCGGTCAGGATGGTCGGCTCGTAGAACCAGCCTACATTATGTGCCGGCGGAATGCGTCCGCCGGTGATCGCTTTGGCACCGCTGCGGATCGCATCGTCGACCAGCCGGATGACCTTCGCACGCGCGGCCTCGCTGACCAGCGGTCCGATCTCGGTTTTGTCGAGGCCGTTGCCGATACGCAGCGCGCGCGTTTTCTCGGCAAACAGATCGACGAAGCGGTCGTGAACGGCATCAACCACGAAGAACCGTTCGGCCGAAGTGCAGACCTGGCCAGTGAGATGGAAGGCAGCCGTGACGCTGCCGGCAGCCGCCACGTCCAGTGGGGCGTGTTGGCTGATGATCAGGGGATCGCTGCCGCCGGCCTCGATGACGCAAGGCTTCATGCGCTCTGCACATGCGACGGCGACAGCCTTGCCGGCGGCGACCGAACCGGTGAAAGCAACCGCATGCGTGCGGTCCGAGGCGATCAGCGCCTGCGCCGTTGCTGCTCCGCCTGGCATGCAGGAAACCAGGCCCTCCGGCAGGGAGCGAAACACGGTGATATAATCCAGCGTCGACAATGTTGTCGCTTCGGCGGGCTTGATCACGCAGGCATTGCCGGCGGCAAGCGAGGCGGCGACGGTCCAGCACATCAACAGGATCGGAAAATTGTAAGGCATGATGTGCACCGACGTGCCGTAGGGCTCGTAGCGGGCATACTGGAACGAACCGGCCTGCGTCGTGCCGGCGATCTTGCCGGCGTCGTCACGCGCCATTTCGGCGTAATAGCGGAAGATCGGCGCGCAATTGGCGATCTCGCCGATCGCCTCCGGATAGGGTTTGCCCATCTCGTGCACCATCAGCTCGGCGCAGCGCGTGAAGTCGGCCGCTTCGATGGCGTTCGCGACGGCGTGCAGATGCCGGGCACGGCTCTTGGCGTCGAGCTTTTTCCAGGCCGTTTGCGCCTTGGTCGCTGCGGTGAGCACGGCGTCGATCTCGCCGTTGCTGGCTGCGGTGATCGCGCCGACGGTTTCGAGCGTCGCCGGATCGATCACCGGTTTTGCCGCACCGGTCATTGGCCGATAATCCGGATTGACGAAGAAGGTCGGCCGGTCAGGTGAAAAGTCCATTCTGTCCTCCCGTGTGCACGGAAACTTTTTGAGAATTCACCCTGCCGAGACAGGCGGCGTGGTTTTCGAGAACCGAAGCGGAGCGGACATTAAAGTCCGTGAGCATCGGAAGCGGAGAAAACGGCGTCAGGTGTCCGGTAGGGTAGAATTGTCGAGAAGGTTCAGCGGATCATGTAAACTTTCTTGATGGTCTCGTGGACGGTGCAGACGCCCTTCCAGTCCTGCGGAAAGAACGCTGCGGTGTCCGGTTCGATCTCGATCACCTCGCCGGATTCGTGGACATAGGTGCAGCGTCCCTCGAGGAAATGGCAGAACTCGTCGCGGGTGACGTGGCAGCGCCATTTGCCCGGCGTGCAGACCCACAGTCCGCATTCGGAGCGGCCCTCCGGCCCCTTGTGCAGCAGCTTGCCGGAAGTGCGGGATTCGCCCTCGATCAGGGTGGGGATGACGCCCCAGTCGACCAGGTCGGTGAGGGCGAGCGGCGATTTCATGATCGGTGTCGGCATGTCGGGAGCTCCAGTGGCCGGCTTTAGGCCAGCATGTAAACGTTGCGGATGGTCTCGTGGACGGTGCATTCGCCGGTCCAACCGGCCGGGAACATGACAACCGTGGCGGCGGATACCTCGATCACCTCGCCGTCGTCCGATCTGTAGGTCGCGCGGCCGGCAACGAAATGGCACAATTCGTCGCGCGGAATCGCCAGCCGCCAGCGACCGGGTGTGCAGACCCAGATGCCGGATTCCGGCTGGTTGTTCGGCCCCTTGTGCACCAGCCTGCCGGTGGAGTGCGAAGCGCCTTCCAGCGCGTCGGGCTGGGTGCCCCAGTCGACGAGGTCGGTGCGGGTCGAGGCTTGCTGGAGGTGTGGGGCTGAGATCACAGCAATTTCTCCAGCAAAGCAGCCGCTTTCTCCGGGCCGTTCTGCGACTGCATCTGGGCCGACGTCTTGGCCAGCTTGGCCTTGATTGCCGGGTCGGTCAGGCAGGTTTCGATCCTGGCGATGAGCTCGGCGTCGCTCCAGTCGTAGCGCGGCATGCCGAAGCCGTGGCCGGTCTCCTCGACCCGCGTCGCATTGTCGTGGCCGTCCCAGACGTAGGGCATGATGATCGCCGGCTTGCCGAAATACAGGCACTCCGTGAACGAGTTGTTGCCGCCATGATGGATCACCGCATCGACCTGCGGGATGACCGAGGGCTGCGGGAACCAGCTCTCGACGATGACGTTTTCGGGCACTTGCGCGTACTGCTCCTTGTAGCCGCCGACATTGACCAGCGCCCGGTAGCGCGTCTTGCCCAACGTTGCGACGATGCGCTTCAGCAGATCGACATCGCCGGCGCCAAGGCTGCCGAAGGAAACATAGAGCAGCGGCCCGTCATTATTCTTCGCAAAAACCGGCACGGTGTAGGGCTTCTCCTGCCGCACGCAGCCTTCCAGATATTGGAATTTTGCCGGGTCGAGCGGATAGCGGCGCATGAACTTCGCCGCCTCGGGATAAAGCAGCAGATTGAGGTACGGCGAGGCCTCGAAAAACTGGCCGATCGGATACGGCGCTTCGTTGTTCGCTTTCAAAAACGCATTGAAGTTGTCATGGATCGGCTTGATGACGGCGTTGAAATGGTCGCGGTAACGCCGATGGCAGGCGTGGTCGTTCTCGCCGCAGCCGGACAGATGTGGCGGGATGTCCTCGTCCTCGATCTCGTTTTCCGAGCAGGAGATGACGCGCACCCAGGGCTTGCCATACTGCTTGATTGCCGGGAACAGGATGACGTTGTCGACGCAGATGACATCAGGCTTGATCGTCGCAAGCACGCCAGGCAGATCCTTCTCAGCCCATTTGGCGCTGTCGACGATCGCCGTCCAGCAATCCTTCACGTAATTGTCGACCTGGTCGTAGGGCGATTTGCGGAAGTTCGGGATGTGGCCGTTGATGAAGTCTTCCCAGAACTTGGCCATCTGTTCCGGCGGCATCGGCTCGGACAGGTTCACCGGATGAGCCTCGAAGCCGTAGCCCTTGTAGACGTCGACGAAACCGGGGTCCGACAGGAACACCGCTCTGTGGCCGCGCGCCTCGATCGCCTGGGCTATGCCGACGGAATTGAGCGCGGGGCCATAGGCGGCCTCCGGAAAGAACGCGATCGTCTTCTGCGTCATGAGAGGTTCTCCTTCGATCAATCTGCGAAAATTCTGACGTCAGCCGCATCCCAGCCGAGCTCGACTGTATCGCCCGACGAGACCGGGCGGCGGTCGGCGGCGTCGGCGGTGACGCGCACCAGGAACGGCTTTGGCGACAGGGCGGTGCGGACGTGCAGCTGCAGATCGAGTCCCTGATAGGCCAGCGCCTCGACCGCGCCGAAGATACGGTTGGCCGTTTCTGCCGATGGGAACAGCCGGATGCGTTCGGGCCGCACTGAAGCTAGCGCCGCAGCGCCGGGCGAAATTGTTGCGGGAACATCGCCGGCGATCCGCACGCCGTTGCTTGCCAGCACGCCGTCGCCGGCGGCTTTGCCCGGTACGAAATTCATGACGCCGATGAAGTCGGCGACGAAACGGTCCCCCGGGTGCTCGTAGACCGCATGGGGTGTATCGCATTGCAGCAGCTTGCCGTCCCTGAGCACTGCCATACGGTCGGCCATGACGAGCGATTCCTCCTGATCATGGGTGACGATGACGAAGGTGATGCCGACCTCGTGCTGCAGCCGCTTCAGCTCCAGTTGCATGGCCCCGCGCAATTTCTTGTCGAGTGCACCAAGCGGTTCGTCGAGCAGAAGCAGCCGTGGTCGCTTGACCAGCGCTCGGGCAAGCGCGACGCGCTGCTTCTGCCCGCCAGACAATTGCTCCGGCTTGCGGTCGGCGAAGGCAACGAGTTCGGTCGTCGCCAAAATGGCGTCGACACGGGAGCGGATTTCCTTTGCAGGCAAGCGTTCCATTTCGAGGCCGTAGGAAACATTCGCCCTGACGCTCATATGCGGAAACAGCGCATAGGACTGGAACATCAGATTGACCGGCCGCTTATTGGGCGGGGTCCTGGCGATGTCACGGCCGTCGAGCAGGATGCGCCCGTCATTGGGCGTCTCAAAGCCGGCCAACATGCGCAGCAGCGTTGTCTTGCCGGAGCCCGAAGGTCCAAGCAAGGCGAAGAACTCGTTCTCGCGGATATCCAGCGAAATGCCGTCGACCGCCGTCACCCGGCCGAACTTCTTCGACACGTTGTCGATCGCCAGCAGCGTGCGGGGCTCGTTCATTGGCCGATCACTCCACGGTTGAGCCGCTGCGACAGGGTCAGCGCGGTGATTGAGACCGCCATGACGATAGTCGCCAAGGCATTGATCTCCGGCGTGATGCCGAAACGAATCATCGAATAGATCTGCATCGGCAGCGTGGTCGAGGCGCGGCCGGCGCCGGCGGTGAAGAAGGCGATGATGAATTCGTCGACCGAAAGGGTGAAGGCGAGCAGCGCGCCGGCGACGACGGCAGGCAGGATCACCGGCAACGTCACCCGCCGAAATGTCGTGAGCGCGGAAGCACCGAGATCGGCAGAGGCCTCGACGATCGACCAGTCGAAGCTTTTCAGCCGAGCGCGCACCACGGAGCAGACGAAGGCGAGATTGAAGACGACATGGGCGAGGATGATGGTGTGCAGGCCCAAGGTGAGATCAAGCATCGAGAAGAAGCTGAGCAGCGCGATCGCCAGCACGATGTCGGGAATGATCATCGGCGCAAAGATCAGCGCCTCGAGACCTTTGCCGTATTGCCGGCGTATTTCGACGCCGATCGCCAGCAGGGTGCCGAGCAGCGTGGCGATGGCGGTCGAGACAAGTGCCACGATCAGTGTGTTGAGCGCGGCAGAAAGGATTGCGGCGTTTCCGATTAGCGAGACATACCATTTCAGCGAAAAGCCCGACCAGACGGTCGGCAGCCCGCCTTGGTTGAACGACAGCGCCACCAGCACGGCGATCGGGATGTAGAGGAAGGCCAGGACCAGTGAAAGCACGAGCCAGAGCGCGCGCCTCGTGGCGAGGGAGCGCTCAGCCATCGGCGCCTCCTCTCGCTTCGGCGGTACGGCCCGAGGCGCGATCAGCAGCCAGGGCCTGCGCCGTCAGCACCAGCAGCATGATGGCGATCAGCACCATTGCCAGTGCCGCACCGAAGGGCCAGTCATTGGCGGTCAGGAACTGCTCGTAGACGACATTGCCGATCATCTGGAAGCGCCCACCGCCGAGCAGAGCAGGGGTCACGAAATTGCCGATCGACAGCACGAAGACGAAAACAGCACCGGCGGCGATACCCGGCACGGTCAGTGGCAGGATGACCCGGCGAAATGTGGTCGCGGCCGACGCGCCGAGATCACGCGAGGCCTCTGCGAGCTCCGGATTGAGCCGCGACAGCGGCGCGTAGCAGGCCAGGATGACGAAGGGCAGATAGTTGTAGACCAGACCGGCGATGACGGCGCCTTCGGTATAAAGCATCGACGGCGGCTCGCCGGTGTAGCCGAACCAGCGCAGCAGTTTTGTGATCAGCCCTTCGCGGTTGAGCAGCACGATCCAGGCATAGGTACGGATCAGGTAGTTGGACCAGAAGGGCAAGACGGCAAAGAACAGAAACGCCGGCTGCAGTTGCCGGGGTGCTGCCGCGATCGCATAGGCGGCGGCATAACCGATCACCACCGCGACCAGGGTTGCCGTGCCGGCAATGCGCGCCGAATTGAGGAAGATGCCGGCATAGAGCGGGTCGAACACCAGCCCGAAATTCTCCAGCGTGAAAGTGTAATCGATGCCGCCATAGATGCCGCGCCGGAAGAAGGCGAGCGCCAGCACCAGCGCGCATGGCACGACCATCAAGGCGGTGAGCGAGGCCAGCGCCGGCGTCATCAGCAAGAATGAGCGAAGTCTTGTTTGGGACAAGATTGCGGTACCGCATTCAACGGTCGGCGGCGAAAACCCCGCCGTCGACCGGGATCTCTGATTTTGATGTCGGTTATTGCGCGGCCTTGATTTCGCTGACGATCTTCGAGTAGTCGCGTTGGGCATCGCCGACATCGCGCAACTGCTCGAACTTGACCAACTCTGCCACCGGCATGCTCATATTGGGAAATTTGGCGAGAAAATCCGCCGGCAGGCTTTCCATAGCCGGCTTGTTCGGTACCTTGTAGTCGATGTTCTGGGCCGCCCAGGCGTGGTTCTTGGCGTCCAGCATGAAGTTGATGAACTGGAAGGCGGCGTCCTTGTTGGCCGATGCCTTCATCACGACCATCGTATCGACCCAGAGATCCGAGCCTTCTTTCGGTATGGTGTATTTAATTTGTGGATTCTCGGCGATCCCGTAATTGCACCAGCCATCCCAGGCCTGAACCATCAGCGCCTCGCCTGAGACCAGCTTTGAATAAAAGGTCGTGTCGTCATAGGCCAGCAAGGTCTTCTTGGCCGAGATTAGCAGGTCCTTGACTTCGCCGAGCTTTGCCGGATCGGTCTCGTTCACCGAATAGCCCTTGGCGAGTTGGCCGGCGGCAAGCAGCCAGCGGTCGGTCGCCAGCATCGTCGTCTTGCCCTTGAGCGCATCGGACGGGGCGAGAAGGTCGTTCCAGCTCACCGGCTCCGCCTTCACCAGATCCGAACGGTAGCAAAGGCCGGTGGTGCCCCAAGTGTAGGGCACGGAAAAATTGTTGCCGGCGTCGTGCGGCAGCTTCGCCGCCTCGGAGTAGAGATTGGCGAGGTTAGGGATCTTGGCATGGTCGATCGCCTCGATCAGGCCGAGCTTGTTCAGCAGTTCGGCGAAGGGCGAGGAGACGAAGACCACGTCATAGCCCTTGCCGCCGGACGCGACGAGCTTGCCCATGATCTCCTCGTTAGTGGCGTGAACCACGACTTCACCGGAGACACCGGTCGCCGCCTTGAAAGCTTTCATGGCATCCGGCGCCATGTAGCCGTCCCAGTTGGAGATAACGAGGTCGGAGGCAGCCGCCGGCGCTGACAGCGCCAGGCCAAGGCCAAGTGCGATCAAGGATTTCCTTAACGGACGGTGCCGCAGGGTGGTGGTGGTCATGACAGACTCCCATTCTGGTTGATCGTCGAACTTAGTCGTCGGACCAGCGCTTGCAGCCGTAGCCGCTTTGATCCTGTTCCCCGGTCTTTTTATTGCCGATTGACCTCACAGTACTATTGCAGAAAAAAGTACGTCAATCCATAATTTGTCAAACTAGGTGAATCCCGGCCGATCGCATCCGCAAGGGCAATCGGCCAAACCTGCGCCGCCCGTCGTTCATGAGAATTGCCATGCAAGTTGCAGCCCGACGTCCCCGCACCAACCATCTCGACCTTGCACAGCGCATTCTCGATGTGGCCCGGAAACGCGGCTTTGAACCCGGCGCTCATCTCCCGGAGCAGCAGATCGCTTCGCTCTGCAATGTATCCCGAACTCCGGTGCGGGCCGCGCTGCGTCTGCTCACTGAAAAAGGCGTAGTTCAATGGGAGGCTGAGTCCGGCTATCGCTTGGCCGTAGACCTCACAAGCCAGACGACCGTCGCCGCCGACCTGCCGAGCGCCGAGGAGGATGAACTTGCCGACATGATCCTGCGAGACCGCTCGGCGCGCCGGCTGGACCAGACGGTCACCGTCGGCGCGCTGATGCGACGGTATAATGCCGAGCGCAGGACGGTACTAAAATCGCTGAAGAAACTGGCCGAGGAAAATCTTCTGGACCGCGCGCCGGGGCAGTCCTGGCTTTTCAGGAGAGTGCCGGACGATCCTGGCGCACAAGGGGAGAGCTATGAATTCCGGCTGTTGCTGGAACCCGCCGCCCTTCTGGCGCCTGGGTTCCGGCTGGATGGGACGCGCGCGGCAGCCTTGCGACAGGGCATGGAAATGCTGCTGGCTCTGCCCGACGCGGCATTCGATTCCAGAGAGTTCCAACGGCTGGACATCGATTTTCACGGGATGATCGCCGGTGGCTCCGCCAACCGCTTCGTCGCCGAGGCGTTGGCCGATCATCTCAGGCTGCGCCGGCTGCCGGGAACGTATGCCGGCGTCAATGTCTTCCGGCTGAAGCAATCATTGCGCGAGCATCTGACCATACTCGACCATCTGGAGAGCCAGCAGTACGAGGTTGCAGCCGATCTGCTTCGGGTCCATCTGCGGCTTTCCCGCAGCCAGCGACCGCAGGCGGCCAGTCGCGGGGCGCCCGCGCTGTTCGGCATGATCAGCCGGCCGGAATAACGAGGATCATGCGCAAAGGCAGCCCGACCATCGCACTGTTTCCGGAAGCGAGCTTCGGTGCTGCGCTGAATTGCGTTGGCATAGCGCAGGCCCTGCGCGCTCGTGGCGCCCGTCCGGTGTTCATCTGCCATGCCGGCTTTTCTGGCGTGTTCGCCGACTATGGGTTTCAGGAATACCAGTTGCCGACTGACGATCCGTTGACCGACAGCGAACGCCAGAGCTACTGGCAGGCCTTCGTGCGCCGTCATCTGCCGCATTTCAGGCTGAGCCCCATCGATCAGCTCGAAACCTACGTTGCCCCGACCTGGCAAGCAATCGTAGACACTGCGGTCAACGCCGAGGCGCCGCTGCGCCAATTGCTGGCGCGGCTGAAGCCGGACGCCGTGGTGCTCGACAACGTCGTCATGTTCCCGGCATTGGCGACAGCCGGTTGCCCGTGGGTGCGCGTCGTCTCCTGCGCCGAAACCGAGCTTCCCGATGCCAATGTGCCACCCTATCTGTCCGGTCTCGCCGCCGACGACCCGAGCCGCGCGGTGTTCGAGGCGCGCTACCTGGCAGCGGTCGCTCCGGCCCATGACCGCTTCAATCGGCTTCGGACCGACGCCGGTCTTGCGCCCTTGCCAACGGGTCTTTTTCTGGAACCTTCGCCCGCCCTCAATCTGCTGCTGACCCCAACGATTGTGCGAAGGCAGCGCGCCGAGCCGCTCGACCCTGCCAGCTTCGTCTATCTCGAAGGCTGCGTCCGCTCGGAAGGGCCGTTCGACGTACCGGTCTTTCCGCGCAATGGCGGACCGCTGGTTTATGTCAGTTTCGGTAGTCTTGGCGCCATGGATGTCGGCCTGATCCAGCGCATGCTCGCCGTTTTCGACAGGCTGCCGGCCCGCTTCATTGTCAATGCCGGAGGTCTGCGCGACAGCTATCGCGCCGTTCCGGACAATGTCTATCTCGACGCCTGGTTTCCACAGCCTTCCGTCGTGGCGAAATGCGACCTCTTCATTCATCACGGCGGCAACAACAGCTTTTGCGAAGCACTGCGTTTCGGTGTGCCGTCGCTGGTCATGTCCTATTGCTGGGACGGGCATGACAATGCGCAACGTGCCGAGGAAACCGGCGTCGGGCGCCACATCAGCCGCGATGGCTGGACGGAAGACGAATTGGAGCGAAGCATTCTTGGCCTGATGGCCGATGCTGCAATGCGCGCACGCCTCCGGGAGAATGCAGTGCATATGGCGCTGACACCCGGAACGGACGTGGCTGCCGAAGCCATTCTCGCTCTCGCAAGGACCCGACCTGATGCTTGACACCACAACAACGGATGCCTCGACCATGAACGGCACCAACGACTCGAGAGACTGGTTGGCCGCTCACGGTGTCAGCGAGGTCGAGTGCCTGGTGCCCGACATGAACGGCGTGCTGCGCGGCAAGGCCCTGCCAGCGGCCAAGTTCCTCAAGGCGATCGAGGACCGAGCACTCTATCTGCCGAGCAGCGCGTTCCTGGTCAGCATCGACGGCCGCTATTCCGGTTCCGTCGACGAGGGGTTCGCCTACCAGGACCCCGACATGCGGATGGTGCCGGATGTCGCAACACTCTGTCTGGCGCCCGGTGGCGGGCCAGGCAAGGCCTATGTCTTCGCCGATGCGTTCCACATGGACGACCGGCCGTGGATGGCTTCGCCGCGGCACGTGTTGCGGGCCGTGCTCGATCTATATCGCCAGCGCGGCTGGCGGGCGGTGGTGGCGCCGGAGCTTGAATTTTATCTCACCGCGCCCAATCCCGATCCCGACAGGCCGGTGACGGCGCCGGTCGGGCGCAATGGCCGCTCCGAAAGCGTGCAGCATCCCTATGACATGGCGGCACTGGAGCAATTCGAGCCGGTGATCCGGCGCCTCTATGACTATGCTGCGGCAGCCGGACTGCCGCTCGACACGCTCATCCATGAATCGGGCACGGCCCAACTCGAGATCAATTTCCTGCATGGCGACGCGCTGCCGCTGGCAGACAAGGTGTTGCTGTTCAAGCGAATGACGCGCCAGGCCGCGCAGGAAGGTGGCATGCAGGCGACCTTCATGGCCAAACCGATAGCCGCACAAGCCGGCAGCTCAATGCATCTCCACATGTCTGTCGTCGACGAGGCGGGCAACGCGCTGTTTGCCGGGCGTGACGGCGCCGACACCGAGATGTTCGGGCATTTCATCGGCGGCCTGCAGAAATACATTCCCGAGGTGATGCCGCTGTTTGCGCCGAACGTGAATTCGTTCCGACGCATCCGGCCGAACCACAGTGCACCCGCCAACATCGAGTGGTCGCACGACAACCGCTCCTGCGGCCTGCGTGTGCCGGCCGGCGGGCCCACTGCGCGGCGCGTGGAAAATCGGCTGCCCGGCGCCGATGCCAATCCCTATCTGGCGATAGCCGGCTCGCTGCTTTGCGGTTATCTCGGCGTCGAGGAGAAGATCGCTCGTTCGACGGAAGCGTCGGGCAATGCCTATCGCAGCAGGAGCACGCTGCCCAAAACCATGGAAGAGGCGCTCGATCGCTTCGCTGCGTGCGATCCGGTTCGGGCGGTGCTCGGCGAGGATTTCTTCCAGACCTATTTGCGCGTCAAGAGTGTTGAGCTCGACCTGTTCCAGAGCATCGTCACCTCTTGGGAACGCGACCATCTGCTGCTCAAGGTGTGATGATGGGCTTCAATTCTGGGGGCTTCAACTCCGGCCTGGATATCGGCAAATCCTACTATGTCGCGACGACCAATCCGGCTCCGGACCATCCGGCGCTGCAGGGCGACGTCGACGCCGATCTGGTGGTGGTCGGCGGCGGTTGTACCGGCCTCTCCGCAGCCTTTCATGCAGCCGAACGCGGCCTGAAGGTGGTGCTGCTCGAAGGCGGCAAGATCGGCTGGGGGGCGTCGGGGCGCAATGGCGGCCAGATGATCCCCGGCCTGCGCAAGGGCGCCAAGGGGCTGGTCAAGCTATATGGGCCGGAACGGGGGAGGGCGCTGTTCGATCTCGCCTTCGAGGCGCGGGCCCTCGTGCTCGGTCTGATCGAGCGCCATGCCATCGATTGCGACCTCAGGCTCACCGGCCATCTGGCCGGTGCGGTCAACGGTTCCGACCTGCGCGACCTCGAAGAAGAGGCCGAGTGCCTTTCGACGGTGATGAACTTTCATGATGTCGAGATGCTGTCGGCAGCGCAGGCGCGCGGAATGGTGAACACACCTTATCACGGCGCGATGTACGAGAAGCTCGGCGGCCATATGCATCCGCTGAACTACACGCTCGGTCTTGCTCGCGCCGCGGCTGCGGCGGACGTCACCATCCACGAGAATTCGGTGGCGCTGCGGCTGGAGCGGGAACCTTCCCCCCGGGTTTCGACGGCCAAAGGCTCGGTCCGGGCCAGGCATGTCGTACTGGCCGGCGATGCGCTGCTCCACGGGCTTGAGCCGCGCGTCAACAGCCGCATCATGCCGGTCGGCAACTACATCATCGCCACCGAGCCGCTGGGCGACACGAACGACGTCATCCCAAGCAATGTGGCCGTCTCCGACACGCGCTTCGTCGTCAATTACTACCGGCTGTCGGCGGATGGACGCCTGCTGTTCGGCGGCGGCGAGAGCTATACGCCGTCGCCGCCCGCCGACATTGCCGGCTTCGTGCGGCCGCACATGGAAAAGACCTTTCCGCAATTGCGCGGCCGCCGCATCGATCACGCCTGGGGCGGGCTGGTCTCGGTGACGACATCGCGCCTGCCGCATGTCGGTCGCTATGGCGACGTCTATTTTGCGCATGGCTATTCGGGCAAAGGGGTGATCCTGTCGACGCTGTCGGGCAAGCTGCTCGCTGAGGCGATCACCGGTGATGCTTCGCGGCTCGATCTGTTTTCGACCCTAAGCCCCCTCCCGTTCCCAGGCGGCACGGCGCTGCGCGGCCCACTCTATGTGCTCGGCATGCTTTGGTACGCAATGCGTGACCGCATCAAACATTGAGCGCAGGCATGCGCAATGAGGCCGAGCGCCGCCACCAAGCGATTAACGGCTGATTTCGCGGCGGCGTCCGACTTGATCGATGCTTGAATATGGTCCGCAGGCCATGGCCGCGCGTCGGTTCGTGCCCTGCTCCCGAAGCCTGAGCGCCGATAGACCTGCCTGCTATTTCCTCAGCTAATAGATCGATATGATTGCAGGATTAACTGTTTCATATCCCAGGCGCGGCTCCGATTTGTCTTTCGAAATCGCGCTGGAGACAGTTCCGGTTGAACTGCAATCCAATTTTGTTTCCCTGTTTTTCTTGATCGTGCTGCCCGACAGGTCGGCGCCGGCCGACGTTACTTCTGTACTGACCACTCTCTTTTTCTCGTGCGCAACGGCGGCGGTGGATACGGCCATCACAATTGCCGCACAAATAATCGTCAATCTCATTGATTTCCCCCTTAGAGCACCTCAAACGTGTGGTCGACTGCCTTGAGACGCCGGCGAAGACGGTACTCGCGCCTAGCCGGCCCATGCAGCTTCCGACTGCACAAGATTGTAACTACATTAGCTGCAGCGCAAGTAACCATTTCGGACTAGGGAACGGGTTCCCCTTCGATCGAAAGCGCTGGGCTGCCGGCGAAAAAAGCAGGCGTTTTAGCCGTTCTCGCCGCCGAGCGCCTTCCAATTTTGGGACAGAGGTTGGCTGATGCCCTTAAACTCACGGCTACGCATTGGTTGGATCTATGCAGCGACAAGGCCAACCTTGGCAAAGCCTCTACATAGTCACCTTCGGGCAGCACCAGTCTTGGAATTCACGCCCTCAAGCAAGGCGAGCAAGCCTTTCAGAATTTCGATTGGCGGCGGCGGACAACCTGGAATGTGCAGATCAACAGGCAAGGCCTCGGACACTCCGCGCACCACCGCATAGCTGCCGGAGAAACAGCCGCCATTGCCTGCGCAATCTCCCAGTGCGACCACCCATTTTGGGTTGGGTGTTGCGTCGTAGGTCCGCTTCAATGCCTCGCGCATGTTTTTTGTGACCGGCCCGGTGACGAGCAGTACATCGGCATGGCGCGGTGATGCGACGAACCGGATCCCAAAACGCTCGATGTCATAGAAGGCGTTGTTCAGCGCGTGCATCTCAAGTTCGCAGCCGTTGCAGGAACCAGCATCGACCGCCCGGATCGACAGGCTTCGCCCCAATCGTTTGTGAGCAGCCCCATCGAGCGCGCGTGCGAGTTCGTCGACTGCCGTGCTGCTTGCCAACGGCGGACGCTCGGTGAGAGGGGGGCGTATCAGGCTTTCAAAAAGAAGCTTGCGCATGACAGCGTGCCTTCAGAGATCATGGCCCGAATAAGAGCAGTTGAACGATTTGTTGCACAGCGGAAAGTCGGCAACGATGTTTCCTTCGATCGCCGCTTCAAGGAGCGGCCATTGAAACCATGACGGATCACGGAGGTGACAGCGCTCGACCAAGCCGCCCTTGCCAATGCGCAGCCAGGCCAGAATGTCGCCGCGGAAACCTTCGACGAGCGCCATGCCTTCATGCGATCGGTTTGTCTGCGCGAAATCGACACGGATCGGTCCGTCTGGCAGTTGTCGCAGGACTTGTTCGATCAGGGACAGGCTCTGTTCGACCTCGTGGATACGAATCCATACACGGGCGTTCACATCGCCTTCCTGGAGGAGAGGTACATCGAAGGCGAGTTCGCCATAGGGTGGATAAGCGAGATTGCGTCGGGCATCGAAGTCCCGACCGGAGGCCCGGCCAACGTAGCCTCCGGCGCGATATTGACGAGCGAGTTCCACCTTCAGCCGGCCAGTCGCGACAGTCCGATCCTGCAGCGACGCCGTGTTGTCGTAGAGCTCGACCAGCGCGGGAAACCGCTGCCTGATCTCTTTGATCAGGGACCTGAGTGCTGTCATGCCCTCATCGCTCAGGAAGCTTGCCACGCCTCCGGGCACGATGCAGTCGCGCATCAAACGATGACCGAAGGCAGCATCGCTTGCCCGCAATACGCGCTCACGCAGCACCCCACAGTGGGCATGCATGAGCGCGAAGGCGGCATCATTGCAGATAGCGCCGATGTCGCCCAGATGATTGGCCAGGCGCTCCAACTCGGCCATGAGCGCTCGCAGCCAGACCGCGCGTGGGGGAACCTGGATACCCAGCGCCGCCTCGACGGCGCGGGCAAAAGCGAGGGAGTATGCCACGGTACTGTCGCCAGAGGTTCTGCCCGCCAATTTGGCTGCACGGTCGATGTCGGACCCCGCCATCAGGCCTTCTATACCCTTGTGCGCGTATCCGAGGCGCTGCTCCAGCCGGACGACCGTTTCACCGCTCGCCGTGAACCGGAAATGGCCCGGCTCGATGATGCCGGCATGCACGGGCCCGACCGGGATCTGATGCAGGCTCTCCCCCTCGGCAGGCAGGAAACTGTACGGGAAGGCAGTCGCAGCAGACATCCGGACGCGGGTACTCAACGGATAGCTGACACCCCAGTGGCCATGATCAAGCCACCGTCTCATATCAGGCGCGCCTTGTGGCAGGAGCCCGAACAGGTCAGCAGCCGCACGTTCGAGCCGCAATGCGGGCGGATGCAGCCGGCCGACCGATGGGTAGCGGCCACTGGGGCATTCCAGGCTGACAACGCCGATGTCCCCGGCGCTTTCATCGAGAAGTGCCATGTGGACGGCGCCTGGCTCACCCCATAGGCCGAGCAAGCTCCAGTGGCCTTCGGCCAGTTGCTCGACGGCAAAGCCCCATTTTTTCGGAGTCACCACGGCGCGCGACCACGGGAAATGATTTTCGACACGTTGGCCAGCAAGGATGAGGTCGATCAGCGCGGGCATGCTCTTTCTCTCCTCTGCTCACCCCAGGATACTTGCGACGTGCTGGAACCATGTGACCAGCGGTGGCGGCAGATAGATGCCGGCAGCAAACACCAACGCCAAGTGGGAATACATCGGAATGTAGGACGCCTCGGCGGGTGCAGTGCTGCCGCGCGGTTCGCCGAAAGCGACGCCGGTCAGTCGAAGCAGCAGGGCGCCGAAAGCGAGCAGAATCCCGAAAACCAACGGCATTGCCAAAAGAGGGTGTCTTGCAAATGTCGAACTCACGACCAGGAATTCGCTCATGAAGATACCGAGCGGAGGGAGGCCGGCAATGGCAACGACGCCGATGACGAGCGCCCAGCCAAGGGCAGGATGTGTTTCCGTCAGTCCCCGGATTTCGGCGATGTTCTGTGTCCCCTTGACCTGGGCAATGTGGCCGACCGTGAAAAAGATCGCCGACTTGGTCAGGCTGTGCATGACCATGTGCAGCAGCCCGGCAAAATTGGCGAGCGGGCCTCCTATGCCGAAGGCGAACACGATGATGCCCATGTGCTCGATCGAGGAGTACGCGAACAGGCGTTTGATGTCGCGGCGGCGGTAGAGCATGAAGGCCGCGAAGACAAGCGACGTCAGTCCCATCGTGATCATCAATGGCCCAGGTGCGATCGCTTCCGGGCTTGCCGCGAGCAATAGCTTGAAGCGCAGCACGGCATAGAGTGCGACGTTTAACAGCAAGCCCGACAGCACTGCGGAAATCGGCGTTGGACCCTCAGCATGCGCGTCTGGCAGCCAGGCATGTAAGGGCGCAAGGCCGACCTTCGTCCCGTAGCCGAGCAGCAGAAAGATGAAGGCGACATTGAGCAGAGCCGGATCGAAGCGCGCGGCGTGAGCGATGAGCACCGTCCAGACCATCGCATTCGTCCCCTCGCCAACAACCGGCTGTGCAGCCATGTAGACGAGGATAGTGCCGAACAGTGCGAGCGCGATGCCGACGCTGCCCAGAATGAAATATTTCCAGGCTGCCTCCAGCGCTTCGTGCGTGCGGTAGATGCCGACCATGAGCACGGTGGTCAGCGTGGCAAGCTCCACCGCCACCCACATCAAGCCAATATTGTTGGACACGAACGCCAGGTTCATGCCGAACATCATGACCTGGTACATTGCGTGATAAAACCGCAAGTTCGGGACTGTCAGCCGCCCGCTCTCCAGTTCGTGGGCAATGTAGGAAGCGCTGAAGACGCTGGTGGTGAAGCCGACGAATGTGTTGAGCACGATGAAGACGATATTGAGATCGTCGACGAGCAGATACTGCCCAGGCTGCGGGCGGGCGGTGACAAGAAGCGACAGTGCGGCGAGCAAGGTCAGCAAGCTCGCCGCGACATTGACGCCCGCCGATATCTGGTATTTCGGCAGTGCCGCCAGAAGTGCGGCCGCGAAGACCGGTATCAGCAAAATGGCGGCCACCGCATCGAGGGAAAACGCGGTCAACGGTGTTCTCCCCTGTAGTCGTCGAGCGCGCCGACATCCACCGAGTCGAACCTCTCGCGAATGCGGAACAGGAAGACTCCGATGACGATGAAGGCGATAAGGATCGAGAAGGCGACACTGATCTCGACGACCAGAGGCATGCCCTTGGCCCCCGTGGCGGCGAGGACCAGACCGTTCTCGAGCGACATGAATCCGACAACTTGGCTGACGGCGTTACGGCGGGTGACCATCACCAGCAGCCCCAGCAAAATGATGGACAGCGCGAAAGCCAGGTCCTCGCGGGCGAGGGGATCAGCCTCGGGAGTGACGCGCAGCATCAGGACCATGGACAGGGTCACCAGGCCTATCCCCGCAAGCATCGTCGTACCGATGCCGACGGCGGTCTCGACGTCACGATGGATGCCGAGCCGCTGAATGATGCGATGAAGCCCGACAGGAATGACGATCGCCTTGAAGACGAGGGCGATCGCCGCCGTGACGTAGAGATGATGCGCGTCCTGAATGTATGCCTGCCAAGCTACGGACAGGGCCAGCACGATTGCATGAAGCGCAAAAACGTTGATCAGAGCAAAGAGGCGATCCTGATACAGCATCATGAAACTGACCAGCACCAGGCCGCCGGCGAGCAGGTGAGCGATGTCGAAGGTGAGGCCGTTCATCAGAGGCTCCGTGAGACGAACAGCAGGAGCGTGCCGAGCAGGGCCAGCATCAGCGCTGCCCCAAGGAAATCCGGGACGCGGAAGACGCGCATCTTGGCGATAGCAGTCTCAAACACGGCGAGGAGAACGCCACAGACGGCAAGCTTGCCGACATAGGCGACGACACCCGGAGCAAGGGATTCCAGTCCTGCACCGGCGCTCGCCAGTCCCCAAGGTAGGAAGACGCAGGAAATCAGCGACACATAGAGCAGAAGCTTGAGGAAGGCGGCAAACTCGATCATCGCCAGATGGCGACCGGAATATTCCAGCACCATCGCCTCATGAACCATGGTGAGTTCCAGATGGGTCGATGGGTTGTCCACGGGTATGCGGGCGTTTTCGGCGATCGCCACCATCACGAGGGCGATGAGCGACATCCCGAGCGACACCCGCAAGCCAACCTCCGGTGACCCCATGAAGGCGGCGACCGTTGAGAGTTGCGTAGCACCCGCGACGAGCGCCAGGCTGAA
Organism: Mesorhizobium sp. M0701; assembly: GCF_040320365.1. Taxonomy (NCBI): domain Bacteria; kingdom Pseudomonadati; phylum Pseudomonadota; class Alphaproteobacteria; order Hyphomicrobiales; family Phyllobacteriaceae; genus Mesorhizobium; species Mesorhizobium sp. M0701. Next base: position 48,736 of record NZ_JAMYPO010000001.1, on the reverse strand, counting down.
CACGATGAGCAGCATGGCGGGTTCGGCCAGCGAAGCGATCGTCACCTCGCGGCTCGAGCCGATGCCGCCGAAGCTCGTGCCGACGTCCATGCCTGCCAGCGCCAGGAAGAACCGGGCGCTTCCCAGCAGTGCGACAATGGCTATGAGATCGGCGGTCCAACTGAATGTGAGGCCGGCGGCGAATGTCGGGATGAGCGCCGCGCCGACCCAGGTGGTGGCAAAGATCAGATAGGGCGTCACGCGAAACAGCCAGGATGCGTTGTCCGCCAGAACGACTTCCTTGCGCATCAGCCGCAAGAGATCGCGGTAAGGTTGGATCAGGGAAGGACCCTGGCGGCGCAAGAGCCGTGCCTTCACCTTGCGCACGAATCCGGTCAGGAGCGGCGCCAGCAAAAGCACCAGCGCCATCTGCGCGCCTTGAACGGCCAACTCGAGAATCACGGCCATAGTGCGAGCACCAGGAGCAGGACAATGAGAAAGAGAAAGACGAGGGTCAGGTAGCGCCTGATCGTCAGGAACTGCAGATGGTTGAGGTGGTCGGTCGCAAAGTCGAGGGCCCGGCCGATAGGCAGGTACAGCGTCTCCCAGATCACATCATGCATTTCGACATTCAGACGAGCCGGACCGGTCTCGCCAGGTGCCGGCATTTCGACGGTTTCCCTTGCACGGAATACGAACGTGCCGAAGACGCGGCGGATAGGCTGCGCGAAGCTGACGGCCGTGTACTGCGAGCTCGGGACCACATCCGGGAAGCCACAACCCCAGGCGGGACCCCGACGGAGTGCATGTGATGCAAAGCGATGGATCACATATGCCGCAGTGGATGCGGAAAAGGCGATGAACAGGAACACCAACAGGCCGTTGTAGGAACTGCGGCTCGCTGCAATCGGCACGATAGACAGCCAGGGCTGGGCCACCTGCACAGGCATCCGACTGCCGATCAGTGGCAGTGTCACCGATGAGAGGCCGTCTATCACAAGACCGGGCAGAATGCCGGCCAGGAGACAAAGGGCAGCGAGAATGAACATTGCCGCCAGCGAGTAGCGGTCGACCTCATGCGCCAGTTCCACCGCGGCCGAGCGTGGCCGGCCGAGGAATGCAATCCCGAACGCCTTTACAAAGCAGGCCGCGGCCAGTGCCGCTGACAGCGCCAGCAGACCGCCAACGGCGGGCACCATGACCTTCAGTCCCCATTGTGGCAGATCGGGGCTCTGCAATATGGCCTGAAAGGCCAGCCATTCGGAGACGAAGCCGTTGAAGGGTGGAAGTGCCGAGATCGCGACGCAACCGACGAGAAAGGCAAAACTTGTAAAGGGCATGCGGTGGATGAGACCGCCCAGCTTCTCCATATCCCGCTCTCCGGTTGCCGTCAGCACGGCGCCCGCGCCGAAAAACAGCAGGCTCTTGAAAAAGGAGTGGTTGAGGACGTGGAACAGCGCGGCGGTGAGGGCCAGCGCTGCAGCCGATGGCATGGCGTTCGCCTTGAAAGCGAGCGCGAGACCAAGGCTTACGAAGACGACGCCGATGTTTTCAATGGTGCTATAGGCAAGCAGTCGCTTCAGGTCCTTTTCCATCAGCGCGTAGAGGATGCCGAGAACCGCCGTCAGGCCGCCAAGGGAAAGCACGGCAACGCCCGACCACCATGCCGGCTCACCGAGCAGATCGAAAATAACGCGTATGAAGCCATAGACTGCGACCTTGGTCATCACGCCGCTCATGAGAGCCGAGACGTGGCTTGGCGCGGCCGGATGCGCGAGTGGCAGCCAAACGTGCAGCGGGACAAGTCCAGCCTTGGAGCCGGCGCCCAGCAGCATGAGAACCAGGACGAAAGCAGCGGCGAACGGGGTGGGGTCGGCGGCTCGCATCGCGTCGAATGTGTAGGTTCCATCGGATCCGGCGAGCAGGCCGAACGCAAGCAGCAGCGCGAGTGTGCCGAAGCTCGCCATCACGAGATAGATGTAGCCCGCCCGCGCATTGTCCTGCTCGCGATGGTGCGCCATGACAAGCGCCCAGGAGGCGAGCGACATGAATTCCCAAGAAAGCAGGAAAGTGAAGGCGTCGTCGGCCACCACGACAAGGTTCATTCCGGCTAGGAAAGCCGGGAAGAACGGCAGCACCCGATGCGGCGCAGACTCATGCCTGCCATAGCCGAGGCCATAAAGACTGGCCATGGAGCCGCCGAAGTTGACGACGATGAGGAAGAAAGTCGAGAGCGCATCCAAACGGAAATGAGCGCCAATCCATGGCAATCCAAGAGGCAACACCACAGTCGACGGGGTGACGGGATTGTCGGCGATGCGGCTCGCGAGAACCATGAGCACGGCCGCCGATATACCTAGCGTCAAGCCGTAGATCAGGCGTGTTCCCGAGTCCGATCTGCGGCTTTCCGCAATCGCAAGCACCGCAGTCCCCAGAAGCGCAGCAACGCCCCACAGGAGGACCGCGGCCGCCGAAATCACGCCACGCTCCTCGCGGGGAGTTTGGCATCCGTATCGACCCCGCCAAGAATTTTAGCGGGGTCAAAATCCGCTTTCAGTCGCACGCCGCGCCCGCCGATTTGGCTGGAGGCGCCTTCAGCGATCAATTCCACGCCGGCGAGGTCAAGTGCCCCGATCAGCTTCATGAGGGAATCGACGTTACCCCGAATAATCGACTCGCTGGCTTCCATGCGTTGAATTGTCGGCACGGAAAGACCGGACAATTCGGCAAGCCTGCGCTGGTCGATGCCAAGGAGCGCCCTGGCGGCACGCAACTGTGGAGCAGTTATCACGGTCGCATCCCCTTTTTGCTCAGCTTTGAGATGTTATCTCTACGTCTTGCAGCATATATTAAAATGGGGCGCATTCAATTAATGATGCGTGACGCATCTGTCTTGAGGCTGTAGAAAACCGGGCGATACGCCCTGCGCCTCGAACCAAAGCCATGCGGCCATTCCCGTCACGGCCAGTCTTGTCGCCAGCCATCTCGGATTGCGCGTGATGGGGCAATGGGCCTTATCTCGGCCGGCCATTCGATTGGAGCCGCCGCGGGCTACAGACCTTTTCAGGATCCGACCGGCACCTGGACCGTCAATGATGCTCGTGCCGGGCGGCCCGCCGAGATGGGCAGCCGAACCATCGTTGGAATGAACCAGCACGATCCCGAGGAACTCGCCGATCTCCTCAACGGGCTGAATGCACAAAGGCAATCTGGTTCTGCGGACGGAATTTCTGAAGAAAGCTTAGGAGAGCCACCGCTTCGATGGGATGTTGTCTCGAGGCTTGTACGGGAGTGCAATCTAGAGCACCGAAACGTCATGGCCCTCGCAGCTATCGGATCGCCCTGTCTTGAGAGAAGCGCCCTGCTGCAAAACCGGGTGTCAAAATTGCAAAATCGCGCGACCCGCTACAATGAGACGACTGGCACCGGTACATCTCTATGTATCTGATTTATCTTTAGGATTTGGTAGCGGGAGAGCGCTACCGCCTTTCCCCCCACTCGGAGAGCATGCGATATTTTCTACAGTGTCGGGCGTGATGGGCCTGTCTCGGTGCTGCAAAGACCGGTAGGGAGCGGGAGAGTCTGACCCGAAAGCTATCCACGACGCGAACGGCAGCTTTGCGCCCAATGTCGGACGTTGAGGTCGGCTTGCGCGTGAGCTGAAAGCGGACATTCTGATGGGGTCGCAGAACGCCCGAAGGGGCGACCCCTAGCTGACATTTGCCTCAGATATTTTCCGGCGTGACTATTTCGAATGGAATTGACCGCTGAAGGGTGGCGAACGGTGCTTGTGGTCCAATGACATCAATCATGGTTTGGACAAGAAAGGCCGAGGTTGCGTCGAGCGGATGACAGAGAGCTGCAGTGATCAACCCTTCAGACAGTCCCTTTCGGGTTTCGGGTCCAATATCACGGCAAACCAGCTTGATACCCGACCGCTTTTCGAGAGTTGCCTCCCTTAGCGCACGGAGGACGCCGGTTATTCCGCCGCCGACGATCAGAATGCCCACAAGGTCGTCAGTCGCCTTCAGCAACTCGGCCACCATGCGGTACGCCTCACTCGATTCCTCATGCGTCGGGCGACTTTCCTCCACTGTTAGCCGCGGAGCATGCTCGCGCAAATAGGACCGGAAGCTGGCGTCTGCGACGTCCTGGCATTGATAGCGGTGGTTCCCTATGAACACCGCAATGCGACCAGGGCCATGTGTGGTCTGGGTGATCAGGAAGGCTGCGGTGCGCCCCAGCTTCCAGTTGTCGGTGCCTACATACGCCGCTCGTTCCGGCGCTGATTGGTCGGTAATGTAAGAGATGACGGGTTTCCCGATCTCCTTCAGAAAACGGATGGCTTGGCCAATGATCGGATGATCTGCGGCGACTACAGCGACAGCGTCGCACGACTCGCCGAGCGCGACGAGGCGGCTCGAGATCGTCTCCGGTGTCAGCAAATCCACAAAGTCGATAACCGGCTCGATCACCTCGTCCCGGCGATCGCGACAGGCGGCAACGATTTTCTTTCCGAACAGCTGGTAGAGGTCACGGGTCGATTGCTGCAGCAGGAACCCCAATCGGTACTGTGGTGATAGCTGACGGGCTCGGTTGTCAATCGCACCGATGCCGTAGAATCCTATTTCTGCCGCAGCGCTTTGAACGCGTTGAACAGTTTTCGGGCGCACGGAAACGGTCCCATTCAGAATTCTATTTACCGTCGCTGTGGATACGCCTGCGGCGATAGCGAGATCGCGAATTGTCGGCCGAGTCATGAACCTCACCTTCGTTTGTATCATGATGATTGAGCCGAAATGATACAAATGTCATTTTGATATTATTTTCGACTACTACAAATATCAACCCTCCGATATGAAATGTGCCAGCTAGGGATATGATCTGATGATGGCTCCCGGCGGCTAGACCCACACGCACAAGACTGATCCGAGCACGGAGGTGCTGTTACGATGGATGACCTTCAGTATGGGACACGCGACAAGCGCGGCAATTGGGCGCCGCACCGCCGCGCCGAACCGGCGCCGTTGTGGCATCGTCCGTTCAATGCAAGAAAGGTCATCGCCTGGCTCCCTGATTTTTTTTGGCCGTGGAATGCTTTCCACATCGCCACATCGCTCCTCTGGGTGAATTTTCTCATCCCGAACTGGCAGAGCCTGGCAAGCTTGTCGGTGCTCAACTATTTTTGGCTTTACGGTCTGAACGCCGCCGGCATTTTCCTGTTTTATGGCTTCTTCGAGCTGCGCTTCTACGTTCATCGCCGGCAGGGCACGCGCTTCAAATACAATGCCAAATTTCCGTCTGATGTGCCGTCCGATGTTTTCTGGTTCCAGCGCCAGAACCTAGACAATTTCCTGCGGTCCTTCTTTGTCACCATTCCGCTGTGGACGGTGGTCGAAATCGTGATGCTGTGGGTCTACGCCAACAGCTGGGCGGTCTGGCTGCCCTGGACGACCAATTGGCTCTACTTGTCTTTCCTGGTGTTGCTCGCGCCGTTTGTTCACGAGGTTTATTTCTTTCTGCTGCACCGCGCGATCCACTGGCCACCTGTCTATAAGTGGGTCCATTCGGTTCACCACAATTCGATCAACCCCAGCCCATGGTCGTCTCTTTCCATGCACCCCGTGGAAGGCTTCCTGTATCACGCCGAGGCGTGGCTGCACCTGCTGATCCCATCCAACCCGGTCTGCGCCTATTTCACGCTGCACGGCGCCGGCTTTGGCGCGGTCAACGGTCATCTTGGCTTCGAAACGTTTGAACTGACCGACAAGTTGAATCTCGATAGCCACTCTTATGTGCATTACCTGCACCACAAGTACTTCGAGGTGAACTATGGCGGAGACGGTCTCGTGCCGCTCGATAGGCTGTTCGGTACCTGGCACGACGGCAGCAAGGAGGCCGACGACGCGATGAAGGCGCGCTTCCTCAAAAAGAAAGAGAAGCTACGCGCCAAGCAGCAAGCCCCTGGGGCAGGCTCGGGTATGCCGGCGGAGTGACGAAAGGCATCAGCGCCTATGAGGAGAGGGCGCGGGGCAGCAGAACTTAATTTGAACACCTGCAGAGCGGGTGAAACCTGGGAGGACTACTGTGAAGCTTTTAAAGACACTCATATCGGCAACGGTTCTGACTGCATTCAGCACCGGGGTGACACTTGCCGCCAACATCTTCGTGATCGGCGGCAAGCCGGACGATCCGTTTTGGTCGATCGTCAAGCGGGGCGCCGAAGACGCCGGCAAAGTGGTCGAGGCCCAGGGCGGTAAGGTCACTTGGCTCGGTCCCCAGAACTATGACAATCTGGGTGTGGATGCTGCCGAGCTGATCCGGCAGGCCATCGACCAGAAAGCCGATGCCATTGTCGGTCCGGACTGGGTGCCAGAAGCAATGGATCCTGCGTTCAAGGCCGTCAAGGATGCCGGCATTCCACTGGTCATCTACAATGCTGGCGGGTTGAAGGCGGCCGATCGCCTCGGCGCGCTGAACTACGTCGGCTCTGACGACTACAAGGGTGGCGTCGCGGGCGGCGAGTACCTGGCCAAAGCCGGCAGCAAGAAAGGCGTCTGCATCAACACCCTCCCGGGTGCCGCCAATATCGAAGCTTATTGTGGTGGCTTCAAAGAGGGGATGAAGAATGGCGGCGGCGAGGCCGACGTGTTGCCCTTGCCCGCCACGTCGTTCGGTTCAGCTACAGCTGTTGCGCAGGCTGTGAAGGCCTATTTGCTGCAGCACTCGGACGTGACCGCCGTGTTCACCATCGGTAACGTTGACGCCAACTCCGCCATGAACGGCCTCACCCAGGCCGGAAAAAGTGATAAGGTTCATCTCTGCGGCATCAACTTCGACGAGACCATCCTGAACAACATCAAGGATGGGAAACAGGCCTGCGCGATTGATCAGCAAGGCTACCTGCAGGGCTACCTCGCCGTGGCGATCCTGAACGGCAATGTAAACTACGGCCTCACCGTGCCCACTCGTGAGATCCTGACTGGACCCGGCATCATCGATAAGGCTTCCGTAGATGCTACCATCGCTGGTGTGAAAGCCGGGACGCGATAGCCCTTTGTTCAGTGCCGCCCTCGCATGGAGCGGGGGCGGCCATTCCATCTCCCTGCGGCGGCCTCATCGTGGCTGGCCGCCCGCTCGCGGATTACCCAATGGCACATCCCGTGACTTCCACATCGATCCCGGCGGCGGACCCCACGCGGTCCGGACTCGCCCTCGGCCGGCTGGCGCGTCGACCAGAGTCGGGCTCATTCCTCGGCCTGGTCGCGGTTCTGCTTTTCTTTGGCCTGTTCGGCGGAAGCGGCTTCCTATCGGCAGCCGGCACGGCCAGCTGGTTGAACATCGCGTCCGAGATTGGGATCATCGCAATGCCGATAGGGTTGCTGATGATCGCCGGGGAACTCGACATCTCGGTCGGCGCCGTGATCCCCGCAGCGTCGCTTACCGCTGCCATCATCTCGGGTCACTATGGGCTGCCCGACTGGCTTGGCATAACGGCCGCGCTTGGCCTCGGCCTCGCTGTCGGCCTCCTCAACGGGCTCTTCGTGACGAGAACGACCATCCCGTCACTCATAATCACAATCGGCACCATGTTCCTCACGATGGGCCTGACGCTAGGTCTCACCGTCAAGATCGCCGGCAGCACCGGCGTGTCACTGGTGCCAGACCCGCTTACCAAGGCAATCTTCGGCGACTATCTCGGCGGCATGTTCCAAGTCACGATCCTGTGGTGGGTGCTGTTCGTGATTGGCCTGTTCTGGCTGTTGCACATCTCCCCACTGGGCAACTGGATCTATGCACTCGGTGGCGACAAGGAAAGTGCGCGCAACGTTGGCATTCCGACCAAACGGCTGACCATCGGCCTGTTCATGCTATCCGGCTTCAATGCCGCTTTCGTCGGGGTCAGCGAGGTGATGGTCTATCAGAGTGCGCAGGTTCTGGCTGGTCAGTCCTTTATCTTCAATTCCATCATGTGTGTGGTCATCGGGGGCGTTCTGCTCACGGGTGGCTTTGGCTCGATCGTTGGCATCGTGTTTGGCACGATTACCTTCTCGATCGTGAACCAGGGCATCTACTTCACCAGCCTGGATCCCAACATCGGAAGCATCATAATCGGCGCGCTTCTTTTGATCGCGGTGCTGACAAACGACACCTTCCGGCAATTGGCACTCAGCTATTCTTCGAAGAGAGGAAAGCAGCCATGATGGACGTGATCAAATCCGTACTGCGTCGTCCCGAAGCCGGCTCGATCCTCAGTCTTATTGGCGTGGTGTTGTTCTTCGTTCTATTCGGCGGCGCCCACCTGGGTACGCTCGTTGGCGCGGCGAGTTGGGTCAATTTCGCGGCCAATCTCGGCATCGTCGCCATTCCCGTCGGGCTGCTAATGATCTCAGGTGAACTAGACATTTCCATCGGCGCTCTGATCCCAGTTGGTTCGATGACAACTGCCATACTCACCGGTTACTACGGACTGCCAATAGGGGTAGGGATAGCTGGAGCGCTGGCAGTCGGCGTGGCGGTAGGCCTGGTCAACGGTCTGCTGACGATCCGTACCTCCGTGCCCTCGCTCATCATTACTCTGGCCACCCTGGTCGCCATGCAGGGGGTGGTGCTCAGTGCTTCGGTGCTTCTGACCGGTAATGCCAGCGTTGCCCTGACCGCACCGGATTGGGCCAAATTCCTCTTCGGCCAGTTGATCGGCGGCAGTCATCAGGTCATCATAATCTGGTGGGTCGCCTTCGCTGTTGTCACAGGCTTCGTTCTGCACAAGACCCGTTACGGGAACTGGCTATTTGCAATGGGCGGCGACCGCGTCAGCGCCCGCAACGCCGGCATTCCGACAGACCGCGTGACCATTGCGTTGTTTGTGTTGTCCGCGGTCAGCGCCACCTTTGTCGGGATCTGTCAGGCGATCCTGTTCAATTCCGCCCAGGTCTCCGGTGGCATGAGCTTTATCTTCAACGCCATCGTGTCCGTGGTCGTGGGCGGCGTGCTGCTGACCGGCGGTTTCGGGTCGGTCGTGGGTATCTTCGTCGGCACCATCACCTTCGCCATCGTCAGCCAGGGCATCTATTTCACCCAGATTGACCGAAACTGGTCGAATCTGATCATCGGCGTGATACTTCTGGTGGCGGTGATGATGAACCAGTCCTTCCGCGACCTGGCTCTGTATTTCAGGCCGCGGCGCGAGCGAAGCGTGCCGCGGGAGCCAGCAAACCCATGAAAAATGATCTGCTACAGCAGCTAAGCAATGGGCTCGCATCGATTAACGAGCATCGACCTTCAATTTCCTCGCCGATCAACAGTGTCAGGCCAGCCGGATCGCAGATGGGAGATGTGCCCGCCATGAACGACAAACCTGCCATTCTAGAACTGAGGAACGTCAACAAGTCCTTCGGACCAATCGACGTCCTGCACGATATTTCGCTGAGGGTACGCGCCGGCGAAGTGCTTTGTCTGCTCGGTGACAACGGCGCCGGCAAATCAACTCTCATCAAAACGCTCGCCGGTGTCCACAAACCCACCAGCGGCCAGATACTGATGGACGGTCAGCCGGTTACCTTCTCTGGACCTCGGGAGGCCCAGGCACAAGGAATCGCCACAGTGCACCAGTTCGGCGGCACCTTCCCGCTGATGAGCATCGGGCGGTCCTTCTTCGTCGGCGTAGAGCCGACCAAAGGCTGGGGACCGTTCAAGATCTACGACCGCAAGCGCGCCAACGAAATCGCAGTGAAAGCGGTACGCGATTTCGGAATCACCCGCATTGATGACGGTGACCGCCTGGTTGGGGGACTGTCCGGCGGCGAGCGCCAGTCGCTCGCCATTGCCCGTGCTGTGTATTTTGGAGCGCGCTTACTGATCCTGGACGAACCGACCGCAGCGCTCGGCGTCAAGCAGGCCTCGCACGTGCTGCGTATCGTCAACGAGGCGAAGAGGCGCGGCCTGGCCGTGGTCTTCATCACCCACCAGGTCATGCACGCCATGGCCGTCGGCGATCATTTCGCGGTGCTGATCCGCGGCGCCATCGCCGCCGATTTCCGCAAAGGCCAACGGTCCCGCGAGGAGATCACAGATCTGATGGCAGGCGGCGAGACCATGGCCGACCTCGAAGCCCAGGTCGAGGGTTACATGGCCGAGCATGAAGGCCATCCGCCGTCCCTCCAGGTGTTGGGAGGCCCAGCCGCTCAGTAGATTTCTTAAAAGGCGCCAACCAGGCGTGGCTCCATGCCGCTGAGTTGGCCGTTGCCCTAATCCGAAGAGCAAAAGCAGGACACAAATGACAATCCGCATTGCAGTGATCGGCGCCGGTTTGATGGGCGCGGATCATGCCAAGATAGTTGCCGAGGAACTGCCCGGCGCAACCCTGCAATTGGTCTGCGACATGGATGAGCAGCGCGCTCGTTCTGTTGCCGGCGCGTATGGCGCTATCGACATTGCCACTGACCCCCAGGGCGCCATCACGCGGCAAGACGTGGACGCCGTGATCATTGCGAGTCCCGATTTCACGCATGCGCCGCTTTCGATGGCCTGCATAGCCGCCGGCAAGCGCGTCCTATGCGAAAAACCGCTGTCACAAGCATCGGCTGACTGCATCGCGGTGATGGAAGCCGAACAGAAAGCGGGGGCGAAATTCGTCCAGCTCGGCTTCATGCGGCGTTACGACCGCTCCTATCAGGAAATGAAGCAGGCGCTCGATAATGGTCATCTCGGTCGGGCGCTGATGATGCACAATTTTCACCGCAATGTTGAAACGCCTGCGGCCGACTTCACCGGCGCGATGGCTATCACCAATTCGGCCCCGCACGAATTCGACGTCGTGCGTTACGTGCTCGGCACCGAATATGCTGCCATCTCTGCATTCCAGCCAAGCCGCTCGGACGCGCGTGTGGCACCTGTCGTCATGGTGCTGGAAACGGTGGATGGGCAGCTCGTCAACATTGAGATCAACAACAACGCCGCCTATGGCTATGACGTTCGCGCCGAGCTGATTGGCGAGAACGGCGCCGTGGCAACCAACAACGTTGCCTACACCCGCACGGAGGCAGCGCTTACCCAAAGCACAAGCTACGACGCCGACTGGCGCACCCGCTATTACGATGCCTATCGCCGCCAGAACCGCGACTTCCTTCGCTTCGTCATGACTGGTGAGTTCCCCGCGACCGCCTCGGACTGCTGGGACGGCTACTGCGCCGCCGTCGTTGCCGAGGCCGGCGTGGTAGCGCTGAAGGAAGCCCGTCGTACGCCTGTCCAGATGATTGCAAAGCCGGAGTTCTACGCGTGAAGCTGGGTTTCGTTTCAGACAGTCTCGGCAATCTGCCGTTCGACGCGGTGCTTGATCATGCGCAGCGCATGGGGGTATCCGGCATCGAGGTGAACACTTGCGGCTGGTCGACCGCCCCGCATTTCCGGCTTTCGTCCATGCTGGGTAACAGGGAAGCGCAGAAGCGGATTGCTGCAGCCTTCGAGGAACGCGGCCTGGAGATCATAAGCCTCAACGCCAACGGCAATCCGCTGCACCCAACTGATCCGGCCCAGGGCCAAGGGTTGAAAGACACGATCCGCGTGGCCGGCGAGATGGGCATTCGCACCGTCTGCACCATGAGCGGTCTGCCGGCCGGCAGCGCTAGCGACAGCATGCCGAACTGGGTCGTCTCGTCCTGGCCGCCGGAAACGCAGACCGTCCTGAAATATCAGTGGGAAGAGAAGCTGATCCCGTTCTGGACCGGGATCGTGGCGCTGGCGAAAGAAAACCGCGTCGAGCGCATTGCGCTCGAGCTGCATGGCAATCAGTGCGTGTACAACGTGCCCTCGCTCCTGAAGCTTCGAGCAGCGGTAGGACCTGTCGTGGGCGCCAATCTGGACCCGTCGCACCTGTTCTGGATGGGTGCTGATCCCCTCGCTGCTGCCGAAGCGCTGGGCGCGGCCGTTTATCATGTCCATGCCAAGGACACGATGCTGAACCGGCCAGTCCAGGCAACGACCTCGCTGCTTGAGAATGGCAACCTGATGGACATTCCGGCCCGCTCGTGGAGCTACATCACGCTCGGGTTCGGCCATGGTGAGGAGTGGTGGCGGCAATTCTGTTATCGGCTCAAGATGGCTGGCTACGACGGCTGGCTTTCCATCGAGCACGAGGACGTATTTCTGAACTCGCTGGAGGGGCTCGAAAAATCCGTCGCGCTCCTCCAGAGCGTGATGCCGTCAGCTCCCGCAGACTTCAAACCGCAAGATATCTGAGGAGGGACTCAATGCCCTGGGTTGACGCTTGTGCCGCTGACGAAATCGAAGCCGAGGAAGCCAAGCGCTTCGAGAATGGCGGCCGTACCTTCGCGATCTTCCGCAACGACGCGGATGAATACTATTGTACAGACGGGCTTTGCACGCATGAGAAGATCCACCTCGCCGACGGTCTTGTCATGGGTAATACGGTTGAGTGCCCCAAGCATGCTTCCGTTTTCGACTTCACGACTGGCGAAGTAGAGACGCCCCCGGCCTGCGAGAACCTCAAAACTTACAAGACGAAGGTCGAGAACGGCCGCGTCATGGTCGAGGTTTGAGCCATCATGAGCCAACCCTTCCAGTTGGCCGCCTGCGCCGAGATGCTTTGGCTTGATCGTCCGATGGCTTGGCGCGTCGCACGTCTGCATGAGATGGGTTTCGGCGTCGGATTGTGGAATTGGCCGGACCATGACCTCGCAGCGCTCGAGAAGTCGGGGGCGACCTTCACGATCATGAACGGCTACCTCGAAGGAAGGCTCGCCGACGACGAGGGCGCCGACATGCTCTTGAAGTCCGCCCTGGAGACCGCAAGAGTCGGAAAGCGCCTCGGGATTGCCAGGCTCAACCTGCACGGCACCGGTCTCGGCGAAGGCGGTATTCCTATTGTGAAGTCCGAACTCGAGACCGGCCTCATGTGGCTGATGGCGCGGGACACCTTGAACTGTATCTGCGACATGGCCGAGGCCGAACATGTCGTCTTCACGCTTGAAAACCTGAACCTGCTTGACCACCCGGGCTGCCCCTTCGGCTCGACGGCAGCGGTGCTGGCATTGGTGTCATCGATCAATAGACCCCAACTGCGGATCAATCTCGACCTCTATCACACTCAGATCGGCGAGGGCGATATCGTGCGCTGGTGTCAGAAATGCCTGCCCTTCATCGGCGAGGTGCAGGTGGCCGATAATCCGGGTCGTTGCGAGCCGGGAACAGGCGAGATGAACTGGCCCAACATCGCGAGAGCTCTGTTCGACATGGGGTATCGCGGGCCGGTGGGTCTGGAAGCCTTTGCCCAAAACGATCCGGAGGCAGCGCTGGTCGCTTTCCGGCGGGCTTTTACGGTGTGAGCCATGCGGGGATGCTCATCGGCGCGATGCGGGGCGGGCGTCATGATCAAGGGCGGCCCTGTCCGACCATGCTTTCCGATCGAGCGCTGCTCGCAGATTCCTTTCAAGTCCACCTGACCTGCAGTGGAGGCTGATTATGGCCATGTATCACAACCGTCCTCATGTCGAGGATATCCGAAAGATGAAGAGGAATGGACAGAAGATATCCATGCTCTTCGTCAGCACGCCCGACGAGGCAGCCGCCGCTGCCGCGGCAGGCATTCACATGCTTTCCATCGAGGGCCGATACTTTGACCAGGAAATGCGACAGGCAGCCGGCGACTGTTTCGTTCAAGTCGGTCTGCCTTACGGCGGCTGGGGCAGCTTTGCTGGCCGTCCGCTGGCTACGGCAGAAGACTATCTGCGTGCGGCTTTCCACTTTGCCGGCATTGGTGGCGACGCCTTCTACTGCTCCGCGTCCTACGACATCCAGAAGGCGCTCTGCGACAACCACCTCCCTGTCGTCGGGCATATCGGCCTGATCCCTTCGTACATCACCTGGACCGGTTGGCGCGCAGTCGGAAAGAGCGCGGAAGAAGCGATACGCCTCTGGCGGCACACCCAGAAACTCGAGGAGATTGGTGTCTTCGGGGCGGAACTGGAAGTCGTCCCCGACCGGGTGGCGAAATTCCTGACCGAAAACTCGTCGCTGGTGATGCTTGGCATGGGCGCCGGCAAGCATGCAGATGCGCAATACCTCTTCACAGAGGATGTATGCGGCTATGGCAAGAACCATAAGCCGCGGCACGGAAAGGTTTACCGAAACCTCGGCCCTGAGCTGCAGAAGATGCAAGACGAGCGCGTGGCGGCGTTCAGGGAATACAAAGCCGACGTCGATTCTGGCCGGTATCCCGATTACGAACATACAGTTCCGATTGGGGACGCTGACTTCGATAGCTTCATGCGAGCAGCCAAAGGATGACAACCATGCGTGCGGGGCTATCCGGATTGCTCACGAGCGGGTGTTAGTCAAGTCGAAGTCCGCAACACGAAGGCGCCAACGCTTGCTGAACTCAAAATGCTGATTGCCAAGAGGGAGCTGATCCTTCCGGCGAAGTTGGAAACTCTCGCTCGCGTGATGTTCGCGGAGCCAGACTACGTTGCTTTCGAGAATGCCGCGTCGATCGCACGCCGATGCAAAGTGTCAACGACAACGTTATCTCGCCTCGCTCCGCGCCTTGGCTTCAGGTCTTTCAAAGAAATGCAGAACTGCTTCCGAAATCATCTCCTAAGTCGACGGAACCAGACACAACCGAGGTAACGCGCAAGCCGGTCGAGATTACGCTGGGTGTAAAGGTCTTCTTTCTAACCCAATCATGCTGAAGGCAGACTTTCTGCTTTCGCGAAGAGTTTCGGGCGCAGGTCGGCCGTAGAAGATCAGTTCTTGCGACTTCCTGAAAGCTGACGATCGGCTTGGGCTGCATGATGTCCGGGTTTTGCCCAAAGGGACATAGGGGCATCAAATCAGGCGGTTGCTTTCCGCAATTTGACGCGCCCGCCGCACCGTGCCGTCGGTGTCGGCGGACTTTCGTCTTGTTGCTTCGTCGCTTCTGATCGTCAGCCGCTTCGACAGGATTTTTCCAGTTTCGACGATTGGCTTGACCGGTATGGCCGGAGCGTCCGGAGTTTTCATGTACCTCATGCTTATTGTCCTTTTAGGCAAAAATGAAAGAGAGCGCGGAGCGGCTGTCCGTCCCGGCACCTTGCACGGCGATAAAATTACGGTCGCACGATCCAGGCCAGCAACGCCGGATTAAAATCGGAGTTGCCGGTATAGTCGCGGATCAAAAGCGCGGCGTATGCCTGCCACTGATCCTCGGGGATCTGCTTTTCAATGACCGATGTTCTGAACGCGTCACGCAGCATATTGCAGTCAAAAGTCGAAATCACATCGGCCGATTGATCGTTGTCCATAATGCGGCTCCCATCGAGGGGGCGGGAGTACGATGGACGCTCTCAAGCGCCGGTGCCCATTGTTCTGTGGCCGGCGACAACGGACTGTACGCCCCGCACAGGTGCTTAGCGAATCATTCCGGCGAATTTGCTCGCCGGTGTGCTAGCTCAGCGGCCGGCCTGTTCCCGCCGCTTGGGGTCTTCATCGTTCAGCCGGCCGACCATCTCGTCCGCTTCGCCGGCATTGATGCCGACCATGATCTTGTGATCGGACTCGGCGGGCTGGCCGGTGAAAACGTCGAAAACGGTCCAGCTGTCCGGGCGGTCCATGCGAAACGCGTAGCGGTTTGCCATAGTCGCGTCCTATTCATTTTCGCCGGCACCAATTTGTGTCGATCGGTTCAGGCCTGCACAATGACAAAGACTGCCGCCAGGACAACGACTGTCCACAGCACCACGCACACCTTCAAAGCCAGGCCCCCGTGCCGTGAGATGCCCTCCCGCATGCGGGGTACCCCGTTCTTCATTCTCCTGCCCGGAGTGGCCGCAACGCCGACCGGCGGCTTGACCCCAAGTCTGCCGAATACCGGAAGCAGCGTCGGCTCACGCACGGGCTTCTCCGGACGCCAAGGTCTCAGTATCCCATGCTGCCGCCGCCACCGCCGCCGCCACCACCAACTGCCGGTGCGGCATCCCGAGCCGGAATGTCGGTGATCATCGCTTCGGCGGTGATCAGAAGGGCGGCGATCGAGCCGGCGTCCTGCAGCGCGGTGCGCACCACCTTTGCCGGGTCGACGATGCCGGCTTTGATCATGTCGACATACACCTCGTTCTGGGCATCGAAGCCCTGATTGTGATCCTTGCTGTCGGCGAGCTTGCCGACGACGATCGAACCTTCGACGCCGGAATTCTCGGCGATCTGCCGGATTGGCGCTTCAAGGGCCCTGAGCACGATCGAGATGCCTGCCGTCACATCGGCATTGGCGCCGCTCAGGCCGTTCAGCGTCGACTTGGCACGCAGCAAAGCGACGCCGCCGCCCGGGACGATGCCTTCCTCGACCGCGGCGCGCGTTGCGTTCAGCGCGTCGTCGATGCGGTCCTTCTTTTCCTTGACCTCGGATTCGGTGGCGCCGCCGACGCGGATGACTGCAACGCCGCCCGCCAGCTTGGCGAGACGTTCCTGCAGCTTCTCCTTGTCATAGTCGGACGTGGTTTCCTCGATCTGCCCTTTGATCTGCTGGACGCGCGCCTGGATGGTGGTCTTCTCGCCGGCGCCGTCGATGATCGTGGTGGTGTCCTTCTCGATCAGCACGCGCTTGGCGCGGCCGAGCATGTCTATGGTGATGTTCTCCAGCTTGATGCCGAGATCCTCGGAAATCATCTGTCCGGCGGTGAGCACGGCGATGTCTTCCAGCATCGCCTTGCGGCGGTCACCGAAGCCAGGCGCCTTGACGGCCGCTACCTTGAGTCCGCCGCGCAGCTTGTTGACGACCAGCGTTGCCAGCGCTTCGCCCTCGACGTCCTCGGAGATGATCAACAGCGGCCTGCCGCTTTGCACCACGGCTTCGAGGATGGGCAGCAGTGCCTGCAGATTTCCGAGCTTCTTTTCGTGGATGAGGACGTAAGGGTCTTCCAGCTCGGCGCGCATCTTCTCGGCATTGGTGACGAAATAGGGCGAGAGATAGCCGCGGTCGAACTGCATGCCTTCGACGACGTCGAGCTCGGTGTCGGCGGTCTTGGCTTCCTCGACGGTGATGACGCCGTCATTGCCGACCTTGTCCATCGCCTTGGCGATCATGGCGCCGACGCTGGTGTCGCCATTGGCGGCGATGGTGCCGACCTGGGCTATCTCGGCCGACGACTTGACCTTCTTGGCGCGCGCCTGGATTTCCTGGACGACGGCGCTGACGGCAAGGTCGATGCCGCGCTTGAGGTCCATCGGGTTCATGCCGGCGGCAACGAATTTGGCGCCCTCGCGCAGGATGGAAGCGGCCAGCACCGTGGCGGTGGTGGTGCCGTCGCCGGCGAGGTCGTTGGTTTTCGAGGCCACTTCGCGCACCATCTGCGCGCCCATGTTTTCGAACTTGTCGGTGAGCTCGATTTCCTTGGCCACCGTCACGCCGTCCTTGGTGATGCGCGGCGCGCCATAGGCCTTGTCGATGATGACGTTGCGGCCCTTGGGGCCGAGCGTCACCTTGACGGCGTTGTTGAGGAGTTCAACGCCGCGCAGCATGCGGTCGCGGGCATCGGTGGCGAATTTGATTTCCTTGGCAGACATTTTTTATCCCGTCGAATTTGGAGTGGAACGGTCGCCGCGCGGAACGCGCTGCGCTTGTTCTTCAAATACTGGAGCGACCTTTGCGCGCCTTGAGGGACACGCGCCGCTCCAGTCAGGCGGCCTTCTTGGCTTCGACAGCTTTGTCGATGACGCCCATGATGTCGGCCTCCTTCATGATCAGAAGGTCCTCGCCGTAGATCTTGACCTCCGTGCCCGACCATTTGCCGAACAGGATCAGGTCGCCGGCCTTGACGTCGAGCGGAACAAGCGCGCCATTCTCGTCGCGTCCGCCCGGGCCGACGGCGATCACTTCGCCTTCCTGTGGTTTCTCCTTGGCATTGTCGGGAATGATGATGCCGCCCTTGGATTTGGTGTCGCCTTCGGCGCGGCGAATGACGACGCGATCGTGGAGTGGCCGGAATTTCATGGGGAACTTCTTTCTGGGGCCAGCATAGGCGGCCGCTACCCCTGATATAGGCGCGTTGGCACTCGATAGATAGGAGTGCCAGAATTATTTCTGGCCAATGGCCAAGAATTCGAATGATATAATTCGAGACGCGCAGAAATTCGTTCGGATGGGAGGAAAACTTTCTGCCGGATTGAATTTCGCGGATGCAGGTTATTATTTCAAAGATCAAATAAAGAGGGCCGCGACCTTGTTTGGAACTCAATTGAGGCGCATATGCAAAATTCGTTGATTTGGGTCGAGTTGGCTTTATGTCAGAGCCCTCGCCATTCACCACCGAATTCTCGAAAACGAGTGCATGCGCCGGTCCGGCGCACATTTAGTTCCGTTCGGACCCTGGAATGAAACCGATGCTGACCACGGATGTACTGGCAGCGTCGGGCATCGTCCCAGCGGTTCGAGTGGGAATGATACGGAAAAGCGCAGCCGCCCGTTTCTGCGGAAAGCCGCAATTCATGACCAGCCGCACCACAAATACAGTCGTTCGCTTCAAGTCGGCGTTTTCGCTGCCCGGCTTTGATCAACCGCAACCGCCCGGAGAGTATCGGGTCGACCATGACGAGGAGGCCCTCGAAGGGACTTCCCAGATCGCATGGCGCCGCGTGGCCACCTTCATTCACCTGCCGGCGATCACCGCGAGCGGTGCTACGCAGCAGATGGTGCCGATCGAACCGGCATTGCTTCAAGCCTCGCTGGAGCTGGACGAGAGACAATCATGAGAACCACAACCCTGATGCAACGCAACTCACGCCCGGTCCGCCGCGAAGCCGCAACGCATCTCTTCGCCGTCGGACAGGCTATCCGGCTGAAGAGCGGCATCGGCACGTTTCCAAAGGCCGCGGAAATCTACCGCGTCACAGCAACGCTCCCGCCGAGCGGAAATTCGCTGCAGTACCGCATCCGCAGCGACGTCGAACTTCATGAACGGGTGGCGACGCAGGACAGTCTCGAACCGGTCGACACGTCGCCGGGTGACAGCATAACGCTAAGCGAAAGGATCTTCGAACATGTCAAAGGGACAGAAACGATCTAGCCGGGAGATCAGGAAGCCGAAGCAGGAAAAGGTCCCGCCCAAGGCTGAAAGCGTATTCGGCGCCCAGACCAGGCTTGCCGCCAACATCAGTGCCCGGCGCGGCAAGGGCAAGAACTGACGTCGCGACACGGGCACGGATGACGATGAAGATCGTGATCGAATTCTATCGCACCCGAAACTCGGACGACGCGCATGCCGTAGTCGGGCGCGAGACGGCGCAAGCGGCCAACCTCGACCATGCGATCGAGGTCGCCAGGCTTTTGGCAAAAACCCTGAACATGCCCCAGCAGCCGGACGCCATGACCATCGTCGACGCGAATGGCGCGACGCTCTATTCCGGCGTTCTGGCCACGGAAGCGATCAATGAGAAAAGACTAACGCCATGAATGCCTATAGCAACGAAACCGATCGGCAGCGCAACACCGCCGGGCTTGCGGCCTGGGAAAATGAGGGTGGCGCATCGGCACGCGACTTCGCGGACCGTCAGTATGGCCGCCGCGTCGAAGCGGATCGGTCCTGGACCGTCTATCATGTCTTCAGCGGAATTCCGGCGCTGATCGACGGTGGTGCGATGACCGGCCTCAGCCGGTCGGATGCGACGCGCAGCATGTTGTCCCTCAACCACCGCAATGCCGAGCACCGGAGGGCGCGGCTTGCGGCGCCGCCAATTGTCCCACACGAGGCAGCGGCGGGCCAATCATGACGCTCTCCTTTCCCAACCCCAGCCGGAGATTCGATGAAGTGCGCGATTTTCGGTAGGTAGGCACCCGATCACGATCGTTCTGGTAAGACCGGAATGTCGCCTCCTGGAGCAAGCGGCCAACGCGGTGCCGCAGTCGAGTAGCGGCTAGCAGCGTCGTTGCGGCCAAGATGGAGGTGGAATGGCGCCTTCTGGCTTCCAGAACCGGACCGTCTGTTTCCGGCCCCAGGCTGCCGGTCTGCAACGCGCCTCATAGTCGTCGTTGAGGTCAGCTTTGCCGCCGCCTGAAAGCAGACATTGCCGATGGCCACGCTGGAGATCTCGGTTGCGCCAGAGGCGGCTGCCTTTTTGGAAACAATCGGATCAACGCAAATTCCTGCCCCGTAGCCGTAGTTGAGTCTGCCAGAAGATTACTCAAGCGCCTGCCGCTGCTTCGCCCAGTCGTGATACCGACGCTCAATCAGCCAGGCGCTATCGGCTCACTTTTCCAGGCTAGCAGTATCCGAGTGCGTCGCGGGATAAACTACACGCCCAGGAACCTACCGTTGGAACGCTTCGAACGTGTCCATCAGTCCAGACTCTTCATCATGGCTATTATCCCAGCGCCCTGGCCCATCGACGGGAAAGATGAGAAGCGACAGTGCAAGGTCACGATACTCATCGAACAGCACCGACTCAAACACCGGCTCATCGGCGTTCCAGACGCCGGCCAGGTGGTCAATTTCGCGTGTGCCAGCCTTCCGTCCGATGGCGGCAAGCGAGCCCCCAGGCAAGGGGATGGTCAACTGTTTTGCCGGGAAATACACACCCGACTTGAAGAGCGCCGGGCTGCTGCGTGCCCAGTCGATGAAGCCATCTTTGCTGACCACGAGCATCGCGCGCCGCCTGGTCATGTCCAGCCACTTGAGGACGGCCGCCGTAATCGAGACCTCGTAACGCTCTCGAAGGGCCTCGAACTGGCTGAGGGTCGGCTTTCTGAAATCATAGGTCTGAATGCGAAAGTCATCAGGCGGCATCAACACCATTGAGGCGAAGCGGTTGGCCTCGGCTTCCATCCGGCCATAGTCGGAGTTCCAAGCCCACATATCCTTACGCGAGCAATAGAACGGATTTCCACTCAGATGGCGGTGGAGGAGGTAGTGTCCGAACTCATGAGCCTGGCAGAAATTGATCCGGCCTTTTGAGCGAAGGCCGGTGTTGTAGAAGATACCCCACTCTCCGTTGCCCTTGGGCACGAGCGCACCTTCGAACCGCTCGCCGAAATCATCCCCTTGCACGATAGTGATCGGCTCTTTGGGATAGAGGTTGCGCGAGTAATCGGCAGCTATGGGCGCGATGCGGATCGGGAAGCGCGCTACGCCCAAGGCGTCGGTCGCCGCCTTGACGAGGGCCGAGACGCGCGTGGCCCAGCCGTCGCACGTCGTCGGAAGCTTCATTTCTTTTTCGCCCAAGTGTCGATCATGTCCATGATCCGATTCTTGTCGTCGTGTTCGAGCCGGTTGAACTTGCGGAAAAACACTTCCTTCAGCTGCGCGTCGTCGAACGTGGCGTTCTCGTCGAGCAGGTATTCGGTGGTTACGTCGAGCACCCGTGCTATGTCGGCTAGTTTTTCCGCAGACGGCTTTCTCTCGGGGCGGTTTTCGAGTTCCCACAGGTAGCTCTTGCTGGCCCCCGCCTCGCGGGCCAGGTCGTCGAGGGACCAGTCCCTCTTCTTTCTGAGTTCTCTGAGCTTCTCGCTTAGCGTCGTTGGCATTTTCCCTCAGTCACAGTGGATTAGGTCGTTCGATATATACCGCACAAAACCGGCCTTGAAAAGCGAACGCTCGTTCGATATATAGAACAAAATTGTCTTACGGAGCTTGAGTTGGCTATTCAGAAGCGTAAACCCAGTCCGAAGGAACGCGGTACAGCCAAGCTTGGCTTCAAACGGGCGATTGCAGTGGAGGGTGACGACACCTTGCCGGTCGTGACGGCTCGCGGCGTTCCGGAGTTGACCCGGTCCACCCTGGCCGCGCTGTCGGCGGGCCGTTGCGAGTTCCGGGGCTGCAACAAGTTCCTGTTCGAGCATTCCCTGACCAAGGACCTTGGCAACTTCAGCGAGGCCGCGCATATTGTTGCCTTCCGCGCGGCGGGTCCGCGCGGCGACGTCGCGGATCGGCCGGCCGAGATCAACAGCATCGAAAACTTAATGCTGCTCTGCGCGGAGTGCCACCACAACATCGACACGCATCCCGAGGCCTACCCGCGCGAGGAGTTGCTGGCGCACAAGCGCGAGCACGAAGACCGCATCCACATGCTGGCCGAACTCGGCCCCGAACTGCGTACCAACGTGCTAACGCTCAAGAGCCGCATTGGTGAGCGCGTTGTCGAAATCGGCAAGGACGAAGTCGTCGCTGCGCTGCGTCCTCGCTATCCGGCATCGTCGCAGTTTCATGTTGTTGATCTCACCGATCTTGGCGACGAAATGGACCCCGACTACTACCAATTCGCCGCGCGCAAGCTGCGCGAGCGTGTCCGGGCGGTCTACGTCGATGAGGGCCCGATGAGCGCGGTGAAGCATCTGTCAGTGTTCGGCATGGCGCCGATCCCCTTGTTGGTCGTGCTTGGCAATGCGCTCAGCAACACTGTGCAAACCGATCTATTTCAGAGCCATCGCGACAAGTCAGACCGCTGGACGTGGCATGCAGGCGAAGCCTCGACCGTGTACGTGGTCGACGTGGTGCGCAAAGGCAGCGTCGCCGACAACATCGCGGTGATCCTGTCCTTGAGCGGCGCGATCTCGGAAGCCGCCCTACCGCCATCGGTCGATGGGACGTTCTGGATCTACCGTTTGACGCTCGACAATGTCGCGCCCAATCCCGGCTTCTTGCGCACGCGCCGCGATCTCGATGCTTTCCGGCTTGCCTACCGCCAGTTGCTCGGCGATCTCGTACGGCGTCATCCGACGCACAAAGTGATTCACGTCTTTCCTGCGGTCGCGGCCCCCGTGGCGATTTCGCTCGGCCTTGATTTGTTGCCCAAGGCGCACCCGGCCTTGGCCGTCTACGACTTCGATAAACGGGTGGGCGGTTTCGCGGAAAGGATCAGGGTGAACCACTATGAGTGACAACGTCTATTTGAAGGATCTGCTCAAGAGCCAGAAGATGGAAGAAGGCTGCGACCAGTTGGCCGCACTGGACGAGGAGCGCGACAAGGTCGAAGCGCTGCTCAGGGAGGCCTTCCCGGACTCCGATCCGGATTTCACGCACGGCGGATCGCGTGCGAAGGGCACGATGATCCGCGAGGACTATGACCTCGACGAGGTCTGCTACTTCGACAACGACGACACCGGGCCCGGCGAAACTCTCGAAGAGATTTACAACAACGTCGCCGAGATGCTGGAGGACGAATACATCGTCGAGCGCAAGCGTTCGGCTCTGCGGCTGAAATCCAAGAAGGGCAAGGATCTTTACGTCGACATCGTGCCCGGCCGTTACATTGACGACACCGGCACGGACGTGTTCCTGCATCAGAACGAGGGGGACAAGGAGCGTCTCAAGACTAACCTCGAAACCCATATCTCCTATGTCCGCGACAGCGGCTGCACCGACGTGATCCAACTCGGCAAGCTGTGGCGCACGCGCAACGGCATCCTGATTCGAACCTTCCCGCTGGAACTGCTGATCATAGCGGTGCTGAGCGGGAATAAGGCGGGGATGCTGCAGGAACGCTTCGAGCGTGTGCTGACGGCGTTCGTCGACGAGATCGACGACCTCACCATCGAGGATCCAGCCAACCCGACGGGGAATGATCTCTCGTTCGCATTGACCGACAAGGTCCGCGACAAGCTGCGCTCTGTGGCCGAAGACACACTGGATACCGCAGCGGAGTACGGCTGGGAGCATGTGTTCGGCAAGGTGGAGAAGAAGGCGGGCGGCCTGCCGCGCGTCCCCGCCCTGACCGCCGCTGCGGCTACCGTCGGCGCCGCCGCTCCTCCGTGGGCAGATGAGGCGTGATGGAAAGGCCTTGGTTCGAGACAAATCCTTCGGCCTTTGACGAACTTCGAGCCACCCTGCGGCGGCGCTATCCAACGCTGCACGCGGAAATAACTGACCGGAAGGTTTGCGTTGTCGGAACCTTCGCCGTCCTCGGCGATGACGACGCCTCGGATCGGTACGGCATCAAAATCGAGTTGCCCGACGATTACCCGCGCTCGATCCCAAGCGCCTGGGAGACAGCAGGGCGTATCGAGCGCGTGATCGACCGCCACGTCTTTCCCCGAACCGGAGCGCTTTGTGTGGGCGTACCGGTCGAGCTGTGGGTCCGGCTGGCTGGCGATTTCGCAATCGTCAGCTATCTCGAAAAAGCGCTCCGACCTTACCTAATTGGCAACAGCCTTGTCGAGGAGGGCAAGCCTTGGCCCTTCGACGAAAGTCCCCATGGTAGCGAAGGCGTGCTTGAGTTCTATCAGCGGTTCATCGGCAACAGGGATCCCGCCGCTGTAGGCAATTTCCTGATCTCGGTCTTGCAGAATCGCGTCCGCGGTCACTGGAACTGCCCCTGCGGCAGCGGCAAACCTATTAGGAAATGCCACGAGGCGAACGTTCGGGCACTGCGTTCGGTGCCTAAACTTGTGCTGGCCTCATCTGTGGAACACATGATCGCTCTGCTCAAATTGCGGACGGCGCCGTCCAATTGAAGTCAGGGTCCGCAAAGATCGGAAGTCAGCTTGGGTCAGACCCAGACATCATACCAGCCGACCTAAACGTCTGCTTTCGCAGGGCGGTTCTCGAAAGCTGCCTGACTGGAGGCGTGCCCTAACGCGACGCTCGGAGATTGGCGCGGCGATGACAGCTCATGGCGCAACTACGCCCTCAAGCGCGGTCGCCGGTGATGTCCGCTGTAAGGCGGTGGCACAACTAACTTTAACGGCCGACATGAGGCGCACAGCAGTCGTTCATCAGGTGTGCCGAGAACGACTGGAACGGGTCAGATCGCGTCGATGCATGGGGGCGCCTGAACGTCCGCTTCTCACATTCCAAGCCTCCAAGCCGCAAGTCCGCTTCCGGCCCAAAATATCGAGACGTTCGTACATCGGCGCACTGCGTCAGCAAGTGGCGCGTTGTGCCGTTTGGAATGGATGCCTTGGGGCAAGATCGCTGATCAATATAGGGTCAAGCAGCATAGGATTGCAGTCTGGAACGCGGATTTCGGATCATTGACGAAGCATAAGGCAAATGAGCCGCCGATGGAGAAATGGCTTTGGCCATCGCTCGCACAAATACAATCTGTACCAGAGCGTGGCCGCCCACTCGCAATGGAGCGCGTCACCCACCTCCTGAACTGAACTGAACTGATCCGGTCCGCCCAGCTTCACGGCGCGGCCCAGCTCCGCTCGCCGGCCATCTTGGCGCGGGTACCTGGAGCGGCATCATCATTCTCATGGTTGAGGTGTGGGTTAGCTGTATTGACCGCCAAAGCGCTCATGACGGGGCTGGGAAGCGGGTGACTGATCGCGGTCGCCGTTGTGACTGTCTGTCCATCCTAGCTACGCCCATGGCGCCCTCGAATGGATTGGGTCTGACCGAAGACCGTTTTCGCTTGGCTCAACCTCGATCGTCTTCCCGCAACGACGGCGCTTCGTTTTCTTCCCCTGGCCGTACCACCCCACCCGGCACACCTGGCGGGGACCCCGGTTTGCGTCCATTCCTCGCGGCCCAAGAAAGTCTCGCGGCGCCGTCTTCCACTTCGTTTCAGCCGCTTTGGGTGCGGCCCGATCGCCCCCGGTCTCAAGACCACCATCGAGGCCGCGATAGGCGCGGCCCGAGAAACAGAAGGAACCACCACAATGGCGACCATCGGCACATTCTCCCGCACCGCGAACGGCTTCTCCGGTTCAGTCAAAACCCTGAACCTCAACGTCAAGTCGGTGACGTTCACGCCTGCCGAAGGCGACAATGAAAAAGGTCCGGACTTCCGCATCTTCGCCGGCGCCATCGAATTCGGCGCGGCATGGAAGAAGACCTCGCGCGAGGGCCGCGACTATCACTCCGTCAAGCTCGACGATCCGAGCTTCCCCGCTCCGATCTATGCAAGCCTGGTCGAGACCGCCACCGAGGGCGAGTTGTCGCTCATCTGGTCCCGCCGCACCGCAGAGTGATCCGACTAAACACGCAGCCCCGCGCAAGGCGGGGCTTCGCCATGGTTCAGGTTCACCACTGCACCTCTATCTGGTGCAGCACGCTATGCTTTGACGGGTGTCTTGCGCGCCTTCTTCACCGGCGACTTGACTGCCGTTGCAATTGCTGCCGCCGCTGCCGCGCGAGCAGCTCGTTTTGACTTTTCCGCCGCAGCTCTCGCTGGCGCTGCCGCCTTGCGTCCCAGGCCTATTGATTTCGCCAGGGCCGAGCGGGTGGCCGCGTAATTTGGCGCCACCATCGGATAGTCGGAGGGCAGGTTCCATTTCAGACGGTATTCGTCCGGACTCAGATTGTAGTGCGTTCCGATATGCCGCTTCAAGGATTTGAACTTTTTGCCGTCTTCCAGGCAAATGATGAAATCAGGTGTCACTGACTTCTTGATCGACACCGCCGGCTCCAGTTTGGCTGCGGTCGCAGCCACAGGTCTGCCGATCCCTCGCAAAGCCACATAGACATCCCCGATCAGCTTCGACAACTCGCCGACCGGCAGCGGATTGTTCGAAACGTAGGCGGAAACGATGTCGGCGGCGATTGATACGAGATCAGCCTGGTCGCTTGGGTCTGCAGAAACGGTCATCGAGTTTTCCTCTTGTCTGATGGCTCTAATGGCGCGCGTTGAAACGGATGGGCTGTTTATTGCCAATCAGGCAAATAATTCGTTGTCCCGCAACAAACCGTATTCGTCGCAAATATCAAGCCGGCAAGCTTTCGCTTCCATCGTTCTGCCCGGCTGCGGACAGAGTTGCTGATAAACCGGTGAAAGCTGCTGCACCGGAGATCGAGCGATGAACATGCGCGTACAATCTTTATCCTCTCGGCACTTGGCGGCGCGGTCCTCCTCGCGGCGGCGGCGGTGAATTGGAGCTTCGGGCGCAATTCATCTGGAACGGGTCGGCGACGTTCAAGTTGCCTGAACCTCTTCGGGCCAACGGGTCCGGCAGACACATTTCGGGCGGCGTGGCGCTACATCTAAACCGCGCCTGGGTATAGTCGAGGATCTCGCTAATGCTCTCGCAGATGCTGGGCAGGGTGCCGCCGCAACAACGCGCGGCGGATGATCGGGCAGCGGCCCGCGCTTTGGTTGCGCTTTTCCGGGTTCGCTACGGCGCGGAGTGATGTTCGCGCCTTCGCTGATATCGCGTTCGATGTGGTCGGGGTCCATTGCGCTCGGAATCCGAGAAGGGATCCATCTTTCAGCTGCTCCTGGATCAGTATGGCGAGCCCGTCGAGCCTCTTGACGGTCGGTATGACCGAGCGCCAGATGCATCTTCACACCCGCCGCAACGACGATCATGATGCGTTCTCCCTTGCCGCGAGATGCCGCTTGACTGCATCCGCATTGCTGCCGACGGACGCAAAGACGCGCCGCCCGTCGTCCAGTCGGACTGCCACCATGCCGTCCGGCGGCCGCACGAGATTGCACAGGGGAGCCGTCGCCGGCGTTCGTTTTTTCGCCCCATGGATGAGCGCAACAGTTGCCAATTGCGGCGTCTTGCGAGCGGTCAGGCCGAAACTCGACACGCCAGCGGAAGGCCGTGCTGGTGGCGACTCCATGGCGGCGGCAACCTCCGCCACTGACACCAGGCTTCTCCGTCTCCTGCACAATCGCCTGCTTCTGCGCGTCGCTGAAGCGGCGCCGGTCCGACCGCCCGTCAACCCGCAGTCTCAAGCGATTAGCGCCGCACGCAATCAGCGCTGCTTAATTGAGCCCGGGCACTCGGATGCAACAGAGATCGCCAGTCCACTTCGAATTCGAATTCCTCAAGACGAGCGCGCCATTTGCGCAGCGCAGGGGGCGAAAGCCCGAGCGCCACGGCATATTCGGCAGGCCCCAATCCGCTCCAGTTCATCGCCTCCACATGCATGCCCCAGAACGCCTGCAGGGCAAATCGGATCGTGTCCGTACGCACGCTGTAGCAGTAGCGGCGCGGGCTCTTGCGTCGCTTCGGCGGCCCTTTCTTGCCCCGCTTTTGCGGCTTTCCCTGGCGCAATTTCCGCAGATATTCCGCACGTTTGCGCCGATCTTCCGCGCTCACCAGATGACGCACCCACAGCTCGAAAGTCGTCATCGAAAGCTTGCGCCGGCGGCAATATTCCTCCACCTCAAAACGGCCCCCGATACCAGGTCGCGACATGCGTCGACCAGTACGAGTTGTCGGCCTTGTCCCAGGAACGTCGAGGCACCGCCGAAGATCCTCCTCGATAAGAAGGAACCCCACACGTTGCGAGATTGCACTAGGTGTGCAGGATCCGGACGGTTACAGAGTGCGGAGAGGGACAGCAAGATAAAGCGAGCTGGCGCTCGCCCTCGCTTCGCTCGTAAGTGTCTGTCTGCACATTGTTTTTTCCGGCAGATTTCGAGACCAGCCGGAATGACGTGAGGTGCGGTGGCTCACGGCTGGTCCGCTATCGTATTGATCTGAAATGACAAACTTCGGTGCCCTAGCGATGTGCGATCCGCCATTGTTTGCCACAACAAGTCTTTGCGCGCCGTAGCACGCTCTGCGCTCCGGCCACCTTGAAGGGCGGAATCTGAGTCTCGATTCTATCGCCATGGCAGATCGTGACAGCGACAGGTTCCAGGTGCGCACCGGCCGGACGCGGGATGGCGGCGCGCCGGTCAATCTGCGCGCGCTGCCCTTCGTGCGCCAGGTCGAGATTGCCATCCGCAGGCAGGGCGGCAACCCCAATCGCATGGGCGCAAGCAGTGCCGGGAAGGGGAGTGGCCGCTTCAACGCCCGCGGCCGCGGCGGCAAGGTCGCGACAGCGTTGCCAAAGGATGGTGGCGGATGGCGGCAGGACGAGAGCGGCGTCCGCTTTCGCTCCCGCCGCGTCGTGGTAAAGGGGCGCGTCGTCAAGTTGCCAGGACGAGGCAAGGGGACCACCGGACGCGGCCAAAAGTTCGTGACGACCAGCAAGGCAGTCGATGCGCATCTGCGCTATCTCCAGCGCGACGGCGTGACCAGCGATGGCGAGAAGGGCAGGGTGTACTCGGCCGTCGACGAGGAGCCCGACGGCAAGGCCTTCATCGAGCGCGGCCGCGGCGACCGACATCAGTTCCGTTTCATCGTTGCGCCGGAGGATGCCGCCGAGATGGAAGACCTGCGCTCCTTCACCCGCGATCTCATGCGGCAGATGGAGACCGACCTCAACACGCGCCTCGACTGGATCGCCGTCGACCATCACAATACCGGCCATCCTCACACCCACATCCTGGTGCGCGGCGTCACCGATGACGGCAAGATCCTGAACATCGCCGGCGACTACATCGCGCATAGCATCCGCCACCGGGCAGGCGAGCTGGTGGAGCGGGAGCTCGGCCTGCAAAGCGAGATCGAGGTCGCCCGCAAGCTGGCCAACGAGGTCGGGGCCGAACGGCTGACACGGCTCGATCGCATGCTGATCGCCGAACAGCAGGAGCACGATCTTGTCGACCTCCGTCCCAATGCCAGCGACAGCTACACCATTTCCAGCAACCGCTATCTGCTGATCGATCGGGCAAAGACACTGGCCCACTTCGGCCTGGCGAACGAGATCGAGCCCGGCCGATGGGTGGTTTCCGACAGGGCCGAAAGTACTTTGCGAGCGCTTGGCGAGCGCAACGACATCATCAAGACCATGCACCGGGCACTCGAGGAGCACGGCCTCGCTCATGAGCGGGGCCCGGCGCAATACGCAACGCATCGGGGGACCATCACTGAGCCGGTCGTCGGCCGCGTGCTCGCCAAGGGTCTTGCGGGTGATGAGATGAGCGACAAGCTGTCGCTCGTCATCGATGGCGTCGACGGGCGCACGCATTATGTCGAGACCGCGGATGCGGCAAAGCTCGACGACATCCCGCGGCCATATCGTGGCGCTTGATCCCATCCTGCCGAAGAAGGAGCCGCGTGCGGCCGACCGCAACATCGGCAGCGTAGCCGGCGAGGACGGTGTCTATCGGCCGAGCCAACACCTTGAGGCGATCCGCGAGGCATTTTTGGAGCAGGGCAAGGACCCGGAGGCCTTCGTCCGTTTCCATGTCCGCCGTCTCGAAGCGCTGCGCCAGGCCGGCCATGTCGAACGCCTCGACGAAGGCCACTGGCGCGTTCCAAATGACCTGTCCGAGCGCGGCATCGCCTATGATTCCAATATCCGCGGCAAGGACTTCTCCGTCCGCGTGCTCTCGACGCTCGATCTTGATACGCAGATCGGCAGCGACGGCGCCACCTGGCTCGACCGGGAGCTTACGGCCAAGAACCCCGTGCCGCTGGTCCGGTCAGGCTTTGGTTTCGACGTCGACAACGCTCTCGACAAACGCGCTACCCAGCTCGTCAGGATGGGCCATGCCGAACGCGACGCGACGAGCCGGACCATCACCTTCTCGCGCGACGTTGTTGCCACGCTGGAGCGCCAGGAGGTCGCGCGCGTCGGCAAGGAAATGGCCGCTGCACGCGGCCTCACCTTCGCGCCCGTACAGCCCGGCAACCATGTCGGCGGCACGCTTCTTGGCTCGGTCCGTCTTGCCAGCGGGCGCTTCGCCATGCTGGACGATGGCATCGGGTTTCGGCTCGTGCCCTGGCAGCCGATGCTCGAAAAGCGCATCGGCAAGAACATCACTGGACTCGTGCAAAACAGCGGCGGCATTGACTGGAGCTTCGGCAGAAGACGCAGCATGGGGATTGGGATGTGAGGGTAGCGCGCATTAAACACCGGCGGGTACGTCACGGTGCCGCGGGGCCGAGATCGTCAGCGTGCCGTTGGCCGGCGAGCCGCGCACGGCGAACAGAAACTCATCCTCAGTTGGCGGGACGTTTTTTCGTTCATAGAGACATTGCCCCGAGGTCATGCTGACTGCCACTGATCTGGCAGCGACTGCCGGCTGTGTATGCCGGTCGTCGGCCGTGGCTGAAAACGATCCTGAATCTTGCGTTCAACCGATCAGCAACCGGCTAGGGTCGCCGCAATCTGACGCCCGGGCGATCGCCATTGGTAAACTCCACGCCTTCGGCTTCAAGAACGGTACGAATCTTTGCTTGGGTTTCGGCGGATACAATCGAACCGTTCTTACCATCGCTTTCGCAGCGCTTAATTGTCGGAACAGATACCCCCGCACGGCGAGCAAGCTCCGCCTGGGCGATACCAATCAACGCGCGGGCTGCCCGCATCTGTCCTGCTGTCACCAAGCCTGTTGATCCCTTTAGATCATTCCTATATGATCCAAAGGTATCAGCGATACCCTTGGGCCGATGGTCCGAGGTGCGGCTAGGCGCGGTGTTGGCGCACCGTGCCCAGCCTGACCACAACCCAAGCTTCTGAGGAGCTCGGATCATGGGTGATTCCGACAATACCACGACTTCGCCGTTCGTCACTCGCAGGGAAGTGCTTGCGGGAGGGATGATCACGTCCACTGCTTTGGGGCTTGAGAAAAGCGCTTCTGGCGGATCGCCCGCAGCCACGAGTATGCCTCTCGCCGACCCAGCGCTGGCGCTCTGGCACGAATGGGAGAGAGTCCACAAATTGACCGGGCAGCTCTGCCGTATGCAGCAACACCTGGAGACGAGGCTTGTTGAGAGCATCGGCTTTCCATGTGTGACCGTCCGCCTGCCGGAGGGAGAAGACGTGACCGTCCACTCGATCGGGGCGGTCAATGATGTACTCGGCAAAGGGCCCGACATGGCGGCTCTCCGCGAGAAGGCCGAAGCTGATTTGGCGGCACATCAGGCCCGCTGGGACGCGGCTGCCGAGGAGGGCGGCTACACCGCAGCGCTCAGGGACGAGCGCGAGGCTGGCGACCGGGCGGAGGATCTGCTTGAAGCGTTCTCAACCACCCCCGCCACGACGCTCGCCGGTGTGGCGGGCAAGCTCGATGCCGTATTGCGCGAGGGCGAAGCCTGGGAGGGATCCTCCGAATTCCCCTGGCCGCAAATCCGCTCGGCGCTCAGTGATCTGGTGCGCATGGTGCAAGAGAAGATGCCTGAATAGTTCTTTCACTGCGGGCGGTGTCCCGAGCTCCGCAAGTGGCGGGCTGGTGCTGTACAGTCGCATAATATGCGGCGTGGAACTCAACAGAGGACCTGATCAGGTTCCTGATCCATCACAACTTGCACCCTGGCAAATCGAGGTAGAAATCATAAGAGGCGGACCGTGAGTGGGGGTCGTTAGCGAAAGAAGGACCAGATTTGCATGTTCAGGAGCGCCGGCCGGCGGCCGACACCTCCGAAGAAAGATCATTGAGACGACTTCGGGCAAGCCCGCGCAGGAGCCCGACCTCATCTGGCGCGCCAGCCGGCATCACCGAGAAGGGCAGGCGAATGGCGTCTCCAAGCGGTTTGCCGCGCCTGCGTGAGTTCAATCCGTATGGATGCGAACCCTAGTTGGTCTTCAACTGGCCGACGCGGTTTTCCGCGATCCAGCGGGCGGCAAGCACCAGCGCGCCCATGCTGAAATCCTTGCCATGCTTGGCCACCATTTCTTCCGACAGCTTGGCCAGCCGTTCGAAAAATTCGTCCTTGCTCTCGTCCTCGGGGGTGGGTTCGGTCTCCATGTGATCCTCCTGTTTCATGTGGGCTGCGTCCGCTATTTGAACATCTGCGCGGGAAAGGTGACGATCGCGGCGGTGCCATCAACGGAACCCACCGCGAGGTGTCTGCCGTCGCCGGCCCAGGCAAGCGCGGTGACGGCGCTGCCCAAAGGCCTGATGAGGAGTTCGTCGCGCGCGCCGATCTGGGCGATGGTGATACGGCCGTTGGCGTAGCCCGCCGCAATCAGTTTCTTCTGCGGGTGCGCCGCCACCGCCTCGACAAGAACCAGCCCGGCGCGACCTGTCTCCAGCGCACCCGAGGTCTCGCCGCCAACAGGCGGGCCGGTCATCGACCAGCCGGCGATCCTGAACGCGCCGGACGCAAACAGCGCATGCGCCGGCTGGCTCCAGCACACGGTGCGGACCGGCGATGGAAACCCTGCGACGACGTCTGCTCTTCCATCAGCCAGACTAACCAGAGCAAAGCCGCCGGTTTCGAGCCCGCAGGCCAGCCAGGTCCCGTCTCTGCTCCAGCGGATCGACACCGGGCGCGCGGAAAGGGGGATGTCACGTATCAAGGCTGCGTCGCCTTCGACCGCCCAAATCGACAGCCCTTCGCCAAGGCCGCAGGCAAGTCGCCGCCCGCCCGGCGACAAGGCAAGGGCATCTGTCGACGATGTCACACCGCGTTCCAGCCGCGTGGCATTGCCTTGGCCGTGCGACAGGAAGACATCATGCCCGTTGCTGACAGCCGTCATGTCCACCTTGGCGCTGTGGTCGATGGCGACGACTCGTCCGTCGATCTTGAGCAGTGCGGCTGCGACGTCACCGCCGGCGCTGATGTGCAGTACTTCGCCGCTGGCCGCGCCGACGAGAAAGCCGGAATGCGCATAGGTGGCGAGCGGGACATCGCCGTCACCGAATGCCGCCGTGGCAATCAATGGCACTGGCGGCTTTTCCCTGGGGCGGATCGTCGTCTGGCCGAGATCGTTGCTCACCCTGATCCGCGCTTCCGGCGGCTCGTGATCCGCGACCGCGGCGATGGCGACGGTTCCGTCGACTGCGGTGAAAGCGACAGCCGAACCGTCGGCGCTGAAGCGCAGATCGGCGATCGCCGACGGCCGCTGCCAGCTGCGGGCCAGAAGGTCGAACAAGGTCAGGTTCTGCATCGTCTGCTGGTTCATGTTTCTCTCCCATCAGTCCTCGTTCGACGCTGCGGCAAGCTTACGGTCGACGTCCTCGACATCGCCCTCCGCAGCTATGATGCGATCCTCGCAAGCCGAGCACGCCTGCGCGATCACCGCCGCGTTCTGCCCTGCCTCATGCAAGTCCCGCACCAGTTGCTCGGTGGCGCCGCTTCTGCCGATTTCGAGTTCCAGGCGCAGCACGTCCATTTCGATGCCGGCGCGTTTCTGGTTGAGTCGCAGCGCTTCCGCGGTAAGCGCCGAGACGCTGGCGACGAGACGGAGCCGGCGAGCAAGCAGCGCGTCACGCCGGGCTGTGTGGGATCCTCCGGTCATTTTTCGCTCCCCAAAGGCCCCTGCGGTTTCTCGAAAGCCGACAGCAATTTGGGCAATGTGCCGGCCTGCGACTGGAACTGTTTTTCGGCCGTTTCGATGTGGCTCTTGAGCTGGTCCCAGATGTCGACGCGGATCATCGATGTCGTGTCACCGGTCAGGCGCTCGATCTCTTCGATGCGGAACTGGCGCGTCAGCGAAACCCCGGAAAACACGAAGTCGCGCAGCAGGATCGCATGGCTTTCGATGAACAGATGGATCATCGGATGCGTCTTTGTGGTGACGCCGCCGCCGGCAAGCTCGGCCCTGATGAAGTCCTGGAAATGGTTCTGCAGGCGGTGTTGGCTCTCGCCCATGAAGCGCATGACGAAGACCAGGTCGCGCGGCATCAGTTTCACGAGATCGCCGCTGACGCCATCGGCATGGCTGGATATTGGCTCGGGCGGTTCCCTTCGGTCTCTATCGTTCGGCATGGTCTTTCTCCAGCGCTAGGCCTGTGCGTGGGCCATGACCGTCAAATAGTAGAGATAGACGAAGAGTTAAACAGAAAATATGAGTGTTGTGATTTTCTGCAATTGCTAACTAAATATGCTGCGCGTGCGAATATACGGTAAATATTACAGGCGTAAGTTACAACTGTAAAAGAACGTTACAGTTGGCTGCCGGGTGCGCGCCGAAAGAGCGGCAATTTTGCTTTGAGCGCCAGCCATGGGACTGTTTCGAAACTGGCACGACGCTTGCACTGTTCATTCTCATAAGAAGCCCATCGCGCTTGACGCGGTGCCAAAAGAACGAAGGAACGGAGGAAGCAGAACCGCTTCGATACGCCCATCGCAGATGCGGTTGGCGCTGCGGCTCCCTGTCAGACGCCTCGAAACCTTTGCCCCGATCCACTTGAACGGCCGGACCTCGGGTCGCGCCTCGACGCGCAACGCTTTGTCATGCCGCTCGCACTCTCACTGGCGGTGCTTGCCGCTTCATGCCGGGGTCAAGGGACCTGCGGCTCAAACCTGGTGGAGGCTTATGGCCATGACGTCTCTGACGCTCAACAAGATTACCTCGCAACGCGGAATCTCCGTCGGCGAGGCGACCAAGAAGATTGCCGATCTCGGCTGGAATCCGTCCTACGTGCAGGAAGCAATGACGTTTCCGACCGACTACAAGATCAACAAGACGCCGCGCGACCCGATGAAGCAGGTCCTGCGGTCCTACTTCCCGATGCAGGAAGAGAAGGACAACCGCGTCTATGGCGCGCTCGATGCCGCCTTGCGCGGCGACATGTTCCGCAATGTCGAGCCGCGCTGGGTCGAGTGGATGAAGCTCTTCCTGGCCATCATTCCCTTCCCGGAAATTTCGGCTGCCCGCTCGATGGCGATGGTCGCCCGCATCGCACCTGGCGAGGAACTCCGGACCGGTTTCACCATGCAGATGATCGACGAGTTCCGCCACTCGACCATCCAGATGAATCTGAAGAAATGGTACATGGAGAACTACATCGATCCGGCCGGCTTCGACATCACCGAAGAGGCCTTCGGAAAATGCTATGCCACCACCATCGGCCGGCAATTCGCGGAAGGCTTCATCACCGGCGACACCATGACCGCCGCTTGCATGTACCTGACCGTGGTCGCCGAGACCGCCTTCACCAACACGCTGTTCGTCGCCATGCCTTCGGAAGCCGCCCGCAACGGCGACTACGCGCTGCCGACCGTCTTCCTGTCGGTGCAGTCCGACGAGAGCCGGCATATCGGCAATGGCCACTCGCTGTTGATGGCAGCACTCAAGGAGCCGGAAAACCACCTCTTGCTGGAGCGCGACCTGCGTTACGCCTTCTGGCAGAACCATGCCATCGTCGATGCGGCAATCGGCACCTTCATCGAATACGGCACCACCAACCGCGACAAGAACAAGGAATCCTACGCGGAAATGTGGCATCGCTGGATCTATGAGGACTATTATCGCACCTACATGCTGCCGCTCGAGAAGTATGGCATCAAGGTCCATCACGACGACGTCCAGGCGGCCTGGGAACGCATCACCAAGAAGAACTACGTCCACAAGGTCGGGCAGTTCTTCGCGGTCGGCTGGCCGGTCAATTTCTGGCGCATCGAAGCCCAGACCGACAAGGACTTCGAGTGGTTCGAGCACAAGTATCCGGGCTGGTACGCCGAGTTCGGCGACTTCTGGAAATGGTACGCCAAGCTCAGCCACAAGGGCGAGAAGGTGCTGCTGTTCAACAGCGACGTCGGCTACGTCTATCCGCATCGCTGCTGGTCCTGCCTCGTCCCCTGCCTGATCCGCGAAGACATGGTTGTTGGCGAGATCGATGGTCAGCTGCACACCTTCGCCCACGAGCTCGACAAGTGGACTGCCACCGTGGCGTTCGCCGACGAGTATCAGGGCCGTCCGACGCCCGCCATGGGCCGCTTCAGCGGCAAGCGCGAGTGGGAGACGCTCTATGACGGCTGGGATCTGGCCGATGCGATCAAGGACCTGAACTTCGTCCGCTCCGACGGCAAGACGCTGGTTCCGCAGCCGCACATGCGCTTCGACGACAAGGAGATGTGGACGCTGGACGACGTGCGCGGCAACACGCTCGGATCGCCGCTCAACGCGCTGCGTGCCATGTCGCCCGCGGACCGGGAGAAGCACTTGGCGGAATACCGGGCCGGCTTCACCATCAATCCCTGCAACTGATCAGGCCAAGGGGGCGGCCTGTCCCGCCCCCTTCTTTTCACTGGAGGTCGTATGTCGGAAACCCACTCGGTCAGGCTCAGCCCGGTCGGCGTCGAATTCGATGTCGAGCATGGCGAAACGGTGCTCAACGCCGCCTTTCGCCAGGGCATCGCCCTGCCGCACGGTTGCAAGGAAGGGCAATGCTCCGCCTGCAAGAGCGTCTTGCTCGAAGGCGAAGTTGACATGCTGAAATACTCGACCTTCGCGCTGAACGACATGGAGAAGGAGAGCGGCCACGTCCTTTTGTGTCGCTGCATCGCCTACTCCGATCTGGAAGTCGAGCTTCTCAACTACGACGAGGAGATTTTGGCGAAAGCGATCGCCGTGAAGACGTTCAAGGGCCAGATTGCTCGCATCGAGCACCTGACCCACGACATTCGCGGCATCGAGATCGAACTCGGCTCGCCGATAAAGTTCTGGGCGGGGCAATATGTCGACATCACGGTTACAACGCAAAAAGGGGAGACGATTACGCGCTCGTTCTCCATGGCAAATACGCCGGACCAAACCCAAAAACTCTCCTTCATCATCAAAAAATACCCTGAGGGAAAGTTCTCCGGAGAACTCGATTCCGGGGGAATCAAGGTCGGAGCAGAGGTCACCGTCGTCGGACCCTACGGAACCTGTTTCCGACGCGACGAACGGCAAGGACCTCTGATCCTGGTCGGCGCCGGATCGGGCATGTCGCCGATCTGGTCGATCCTCAACGACCATCTGAAGAGCGGCGAGAAACGTCCGGTCTATTTCTTCTACGGCGCCCGCACCCGCAGCGACCTGTTCTATCTCGACAGGATCGCCGAGCTGGTCGGCAACCATTCCGACGTCACCTTCATTCCCGTGCTGTCGCACGCGAACGACGACGCCGAATGGCAAGGCGAACGTGGCTTCGTGCACCAGAGTGTCGACGCCAAGCTTAAACAACTGGCGGTCGACGGGCAGGGCGATGTCCATGCCTGTGGTCCGCCACCGATGATCGATGCGCTTCAGCCGGTTCTGTTCATGAACGGGTTCGAGACGGAGCGGATCTTCTTCGACAAGTTCACCACATCGGCAGGTGCAACGCCGGCCCACTGAGGGCGGCCACGCCAAGCCAACCACAACTGCAACAAGGGAGTGAAGACTATGCCAGCTATCTCGAGTTCAGTCGGATCCGGAGCCGCCGGCGCGGCGATCTTTGCCGACTCCGACAGCCGGAAGTACCGATATTTCGACCCGAAGGGCCAGCGCGCCACGCACTATGAGGACATGACAGTCGACGTGCAGCCCGATCCCGAGCGCTACCTGATCCAGGACTGGATCATCTCCTTCGCTGACGGCAAGGGCGCCTATGTCAAGCAGAACACCGCCGCGCAGAGCTCCAACTGGCATGCCTTCCGCGCCCCCGACCAGGAATGGGAACGCACGCACTACCAGCGCCAGTCGAAAATCGAGACGATGGTGCAGAGCGTCATCAACAATGCCCGCAAGTCGGGGGCGCCGAAGACCTTCGACAAGGCCTGGGTCAAGATCCTGCAGACGCAGCTAGGTGCTTGGAAACACGCCGAATTCGGGCTCGGCACTTCGCTGATGCAGGCGCAGCGCTACGGCTACACCCAGATGATCAACAACGCCACGCTGACCAATTCGTCCTACAAGCTGCGGCTTGCCCAGGACATCACGCTCTACCTTGCCGAGACCGGTATGGACTTGCCCGGCTGGGACGACGAACTCGGCAAGAAGGCCTGGCTCGAGGACAAGAACTGGCAAGGCACCCGCGAAGCGGTCGAGACCATCATGGGCGCGACCGACTATCTCGAACAGTACTTCGTCATCAACATCGTCTTCGAACCGCTGGTCGGGGAAGTGTTCCGCTCAGGTTTCCTGATGCAGATCGCCGCCGCCAACCACGACTTCATCACGCCTGCGGTGATCTCGGCAGCCGAGGCCGACTACGAGCGCAACCTCGCCAACACGATCGACCTCATGCACCTGCTCGCCAATGACGAGAAGCATGGCGCCGCCAACAAGAAGCTCTTCCAGGGCTGGGTCAAGAAGCACGGCGCGCTCGCCGACAAGGCAGCCACCGGCCTGCAGCCGATCTGGTCGATGCCGCATTCCAAGCCGGTCGCGTTCGCGGATGTCCGCGCCAAATCCGAGGAGCGGATTGGCCAAATCCTTGGCGAACTCGGCCTCAAGCGCTGACACGGGAGAAATCGTCATGTCAACTACAGCACGCGATGCATCGCATTCCAACATCTTCAAGGCGATGAAGGACATCACCTTCGAGCAGACGATTTCGCACCAGTGCGGCGTCACCATGAACGACTCGGTCGAGGCTCGCGCCATCGCCGAATTCATGGGCCAGAAGCCGGGGGTGACCATCACCTACCAGCCGGCGCTGATCCGCATCGACGGTGACGGCAAGCTGATCTTCAAGATGGACGCGATCGGCGAATATCTCGGCCGCGAGATTTCGGCCGAGACCTTCGAGGTCAACACCTCCACCCATTACGGCCGCATGGTTCGCGTCGACGACAACACCGTGATCCTCTTCGGCAACATGGACGAGATGTTCGAATACATCGAATAGCCGCCAAAAACCTGGCGCGCCGTTGCATACGGCGCGCCGACCCGTCAACGCGACCATTGTGGAGGCAAGTATGTACAGGACACCGGAAGGCAAGGACATTTTCGTGGTCGACGGCCACACCCATTTCTGGGACGGCAGCCCGGAAAACCAAAAGAATATCCACGGCAAGCAGTTCATCGAGTGCTTCTACGCCTATCACACGGGGCTCAGCCCGAAGGAACAGCTGTGGGAGAAGAGCAAGTTCGAGAAATACAGTGCCGACGATCTCTATCGCGACTTGTTCATCGACGGTCCCGATGATGTGGCGATCGTCCAGTCGACCTATC
This sequence comes from Mesorhizobium sp. M0701, assembly GCF_040320365.1. Lineage (NCBI taxonomy): Bacteria > Pseudomonadati > Pseudomonadota > Alphaproteobacteria > Hyphomicrobiales > Phyllobacteriaceae > Mesorhizobium > Mesorhizobium sp. M0701. The sequence continues at coordinate 9,179 of NZ_JAMYPO010000001.1, read as the reverse complement.
TCAAGGACTTCTACAAGAAAGGGTTCAACACGATCGAACGCAACGCCGAGGTGGCCAAGCGCTATCCGGAGCGTTTTATCGTCAATGGCGCCTTTGATCCCCGCGATGGTGAGAAGGCGCTTGAGTACATCCACTTCCTCAAGGAGACCTACGACGTCAAGGGCGTGAAGATGTACACGGCCGAATGGAACGGCGCCTCCAAGGGCTGGAAGCTCACTGACCCCGATGCCTACAAATGCTTCGAGCTCTGCGACAAGCTCGGCATCAGGAATATTCACGTCCACAAGGGTCCGACCATTATCCCGCTCAGCAAGGACGCCTTCGACGTGCATGACGTCGACCACGCTGCGACGGATTTCCAGAACCTCAACTGGATTGTCGAGCACTGCGGCCTGCCGCGCCTCGACGATTTCTGTTGGATCGCGACGCAGGAGACTAACGTCTATGGCGGGCTGGCGGTAGCGCTGCCCTTCATCCATTCCCGCCCGCGCTATTTCGGCGAGGTCATCGCCGAACTGCTCTTCTGGATCGGGCCAGAGAAGATCCTGTTCGGTTCCGACTACGCGATCTGGACGCCGCGTTGGTTGGTCGAGAAGTTCTGGACCTATCAAATCCCCGAGGATATAGCCGCCGAAAGGGGCGTGCAGCTGACCGACGAGATCAAGGAAAAGATCCTCGGGCTCAACGCCGCGCGTCTCTACAACATCGACGTCGAAGCCAAGAAGAAGGCGCTCGCCAGCGCGCCCTTCAGCATCGCGGCGGAGTAGGAACCATGGCAACCGCCAGCGTTTCCGACGGCCGCGAGAAGGAACTCTGGCGGCGCCTTGGTGAGGTCGACGACCCGGAACTCGACGAACCCGTCACGGAGATGGGCTTCGTCGAGCGGGCCGAGATGACGAGCGATGGTAGCGTGGAGATAGACTTCCGCCTGCCGACCTACTGGTGCTCGCCAAACTTCGCATTCTTGATGCTGGACGGCGTGCGCAAGGCGCTCGACCAGCTCTCATGGTCGCCCGCCTATCGCGTGAAGCTGCACGACCATATGTTCGCGGAAGAGGTCAATCGCGGCATGGAGGCCGGCAAGACATTCGGCGATATATTCGCCGAACTTGCCGAGGATCAGGATCTCGGCGCTTTGCGCGAAACCTTCAGGATGAAGGCATTCAAGCGGCGCCAGGAGGCAGTCCTGCGCGGCCTGCGGCAGCACGGCCTGACCGATCAGGAAATCCTGGACATGGACCTGCCGGCATACGATGTCGCACGCTTAGAACCGGGCGAAGCGGCCAAACAGAAGCCGAGGTACAGGGCGGCTCTGCTTGAGCGTTTTCCCGGCCGCCGGGCGGATGATCCTGTTTTCGTGACATGGGAAGGGCAACGCATACCGGCTGGCGCACTCAGTGCCCATCTCGCCGAACTGCGCGGTGTGCGTATCAATATGGAGTTCAACGGCGCGCTTTGCCGTGGGCTCAAGCTGACCAGATACAAGGAACTGGATGTGGTCGACGGCGAACCGACGCTGGTCGATTTCATCATGGATCGCGTGCCGGCACGGGCCGCGCCGACCGCCTGAAGCAGAGCTGAAACAACGGCCTCCCTCGCACGAGGCCCCTAACCAACAACCCGCCCGTAAGGCGGAAGGAGGAATCATGCCCAAAATAATGCTTCACAATTCCGAAGCGCGCCGTGCTCTCGCCCGTGGTGTCTTTCGGTTGGCCGCTGCCGTCGAGCCGACACTCGGCCCCAAAGGCATGAACGCCATGATCGACCGGCCGATCGGCACGCCGATGGTGACCCGCGACGGCGTCAGCATCGCCTCCGAGATCGAACTGCACGACCGTTTCGAAAACATGGGCGCGCAGGTCGTCCGCGAAGTGTCGATGCAAACCAACGAGGTCGCCGGCGACGGCACCACGACTGCCATCGTGCTCGCAAACGCGCTCATCCAGGGTGGTGTGGAGGCGAATGAACGCGGCGCGAAATCCGTCGATCTGTGCAAGGGCATCGACCTTGCCGTGGCGGTGGTGGTGGCCGCGCTCAAGGCTTCGGCCAAGCCCGCCAAGGGCAACGGCATTCTCGCTTCGGTCGCGCACATTGCGGCGACCAATGCCAAGCTTGGCGCGCTGGTAGCGGAAGCCCATCAGCGGGTAGGGGCCGAAGGCGTCATCACCACGGACTTCAGTGTGACCACCGAGACCACGCTCGATGTGGTCGAGGGCATGTCCTTCGAACGCGGCTATCTCTCGCACCACATGGTGACCGATCAGGAGAAGATGGAGGCGGTTCTCGAACGGCCTTACATCCTGATGACCGACCTCAAGATCAAGGAACCCGGGCAGCTCGATGCGGTTCGCCGCATTGCCGACGAGGATGGTCGGCCGCTGCTGATCGTCTCCGAGGAAATGTCGCCGGAAGTGGTGGTGACGCTGCTCGGCAAGCAAGGACCGGGAAAATACCTCGTCGTCCACCCGCCGGAATATGGCCATTGGCGCAAGGCGATAATGGAGGATCTGGCCATCATCACCGGCGGCAAGGTGATCGCGCGCGACCTCGGCGGCAGGCTGGAGGACATCACCGCCGACGATCTCGGAACGGCTGACCGGGTGAAGACCAGTTCGTCCTACACCTCGATCATTCGCGGCGGCGGCGATCATGCGGCAATCGCATCGCGCCGCGCCCAGGTGCAGCGGCAGTATGAAGCCTCGCCGCCGAACATCGATCAGGACAAGCTGCGCGAACGCCTGGCCAAGCTCTCTGGCGGCACCGCGATCCTTTATGCCGGCGGTGTCACACCGGTCGAGCAGAAGCGAACCATCCAGCTCATCGAGGATTCGCTGAATGCGGTGCGCGCCGCATCCGAAGAGGGCGTCGTCGCCGGCGGCGGCTCGGCGCTTGCCCAGATCGCGCCGCTGCTCGACAAGGTGGCCGGCGTCGACGGCGATGTCGCCGAGGGCGTGCGCCTGGTGCGGTCGGTGCTGTCGCGGCCGCTCTGGCGCATCGCCGCCAATGCCGGCGCCGATCCCGAAGCAGTCGTGGCGGAAGTCACGCGCATCAACGGCGGCTATGGCTACAACGCGTCTGCCGGCAGCTACCAGAACATGTTCGAGGCAGGGATCATTGATCCGGTTCGTGTCACCTACACAGCACTCGCCAACGCAGCTTCGGTCGCGACGCTGATCCTGACCACCGAAACGCTGATTGGCCATCTCGCCGAGGATGAGGATCCGACGGCCGGACCGGCTCGCGGTGGCGGCTCAGAAAAGCTCGGCCGCGCCTGAAGCAATTCCAGACAATCTCGACGTTGAAAGGATACGACGATGAAAGCTGCCAGACTGTACGAATACGATCCGAAGATGAACATCCAGCTCAAGATCGAGGAAGTCAAGACTCCGACAATCACCGCGCCCGACGAGGTGATTGTGCGGGTGGGTGCTGCCGGGCTTTGCCGCACCGACCTGCACATCATCGAGGGCGTGTGGAAGCCGACCATGGATCCCGAAGGCACGCTGTTGCCCTACATAATGGGCCACGAGAATGCCGGCTGGGTCGAGGAGGTCGGCAGCGGCGTCAAGTCGGTCAAGCGCGGTGACGCGGTGATCTGCCATCCCTTCCGCTCATGTGGCATCTGCCTCAACTGCCGCCATGGCGAGGACATGTACTGCGACAACGGCCAATTCCCTGGCCTTGGCATGAATGGCGGCTTCGCTGAATATTTCATCACCAGCGAGCGTTCGCTGATCAAGCTGAACGCCAATGTCACGCCGATCGAGGTGGCGCCGCTGGCTGATGCCGGGATCACCGCCTACCGCGCCGCCAAGCGGGCGGCGAAGCTCTTGAGGCCGGGGAGCTACTGCGTCCTGCTCGGCATTGGCGGGCTCGGCCATATCGCGCTGCAATCGCTGCACGCGATTTCGGGCTGCCGCATCATCGCCGTCGATCGCGAGCCGGCAGCACAGGTGCTGGCCAAGGATCTTGGCGCCGACTACGTCCTTGATGGCGGGCCGAACATCGTCGAGGAGGTCAGCCAGATCACCGGCGGCGGCGCCCATGTGGTGATCGATTTCGTCGGTGAACTCGGTGTCGAGAACATCTGCTGGAAGATGGTGCGCAAGGGCGGGCAACTGTTCGTCGTCGGCTATGGCGGCAATATCAACGTGCCGACCGCGCATCTCGTCATCGAGGAGATCAACATCGGCGGCAGCCTGGTCGGCAATTTCACCGAGCTTGTCGAACTGATGGAACTGAACGCCGACGGCAAGGTGAAGATGCACTACACCGAGTATAACCTCGCAAGCATCAACACCGCCCTCGACGATTTCAAGAACCGACGGTTCACCGGACGCGGCGTCATCGTTCCCTGAAACATTTGGACCGAACGCGGCGCGGAACGGCTACCGCGTCCGGTTCGATCTGACTGCTTGCCTGACCCGGCAAGCCTTCCTTCTGAGCTCCGTGGCTGATGCCATGGCATTTCCGTATCGGGACGTCAGCGAAGCGCGATCCTGAAACGAGTTTCCTTGCTTCGTGGTGTGGAAAACGGGAGGACAACATGGATCTTGTTACAGGGCTGGCCGTCGTCATCGGCATTATGGGTGGCATTGCAACGTGGGCAGCGATCACGATCGGCAACCCCTATATGCTGATCTGGGCGGTATTTGTGGGCTGGGGGAGTTTCTATCACTGTGGCGGCAAGGCAGCCGGGTTCAAGAATTCGGCGGTTGCAAACCTCTGGGGAGCGATCTGCGCCGCCGGCGCATTGATAGCACTGACGTCCATTGGTGTTACGGCGATCATGGCCGGCATTTGCGTCGGCATTTCAATCATAGTCCTGATTCTCGCCGCCAAGCTGCCTTGGCTGAGCGCCATTCCGTCAGCGGTCTATGGCTACGCAACGACCGCCGCGCTTTTTCTGCTTGCCGCCGCCGCTTACGGCGAAGGCGCCAGCGGCATCACCAAGGTCGCGGCCGCTGCGGTGATCTCGCTGATCATCGGCAACATCCTCGGCTATGTCTCAGAGAAAGTGACCGGTGCTGTCGTAAAGGCCTGATCATTTCCGCGTCCGCTGCCTGAAGGCAAGCTAGTCGACGAACTTCCCCCAGCCCCGCGGCGCGAATGCCGCGGGTTTTGTGCCGGTGAACGGACCTGGGTCTAGATGAAACCGCGCCGGATGCCGTATTGTCCGAGCTTGCGATAGAGCGTCGGCCGCGAAATACCGAGCCTCAGCGCGACCTTGCTGAGATTGCCACCCTCTGCGGCGAGCGCGTTCTTGATGACCTGGCATTCTGCATCCTCGAATGTGCACACCGGTGCTTCGAGCATGGCTGCGGGATGATCGCCGTGCATGGTCATATTGTTGCGATTGCCCGCACTGATTTCCCCGGGAAGATCCTGAAGCTCAACGGTGCCGCCGCGCGCCAAGATGTGCAGCCGCCCAATGAGGTTCTTCAGTTCCCGCACATTGCCCGGCCAATGGTAGGCGAGCAGGGCCTCGAGCGCTTCGTGCGAGAATTCAAGCGGGTCCTCGCCTGCTGTGGCGGCGATCTGCCGGTTGAAATGTTCGATCAGCAGCAGCACATCCTCACCGCGCTCGCGCAGCGGCGGGACCGTGATCGAGACCGCACCAATTCGATAATAGAGATCGCGCCGGAAGCGGCCGGCGGCAACTTCCTGCTTGAGATCGCGATTGGTCGAGGCGACCATGCGCACATCCACTGGGCGACCCCGGCTGTCGCCAATGCGGTTGACCACGCGCTCTTCCAGGACGCGCAGCAGAAACGGCTGGATCTCGAGTGGCAATTCGCCGATCTCGTCGAGACTGAGGACGCCGCCGTTGGCGAGCTCGAAAACACCTGGCTTGCCGTCCCGCGAGGCGCCGGTAAAGGCGCCGGCGACATGGCCGAACAATTCGCTGCCAAAAAGATCCTTGGTGATCGCCCCGCAATTCATCGCGATGAACGGATCGTTCGCCGCGCGCCGGCTGCCTGCATGGACGAGCCGGGCAAACAGCTCCTTTCCAACTCCCGTCTCACCTTCGACCAATAACGAAGCCGCGCTGTTCGATTGAGCGACACGACAGGCGATTTCAACGGCGGCCAGCAGCGCCTCACTCTTGCCAACGATCATGGCGACAGCATCCTGAAGGTGCTTGCTCGCTTCCCTACGGACCACCGTCACGCTGGAGACTGTCGGCACGGACGGGAACACCAGTGCCGCGCCGCGGAGGTCGCCGTCGAGCTTGAGTGGCGTGATGTGGCAGGATCGCAGATGTGCCGGCAGCGCCTTGGTGAGGTCGGCGTCCGACCCGGACGACGGAAGGTTCATCAGCCAACGGCCACGACCAGGTTCCATCGGACCGTCCATCATTTCTGTGGTCTCGCCGTCGGGCACATTGTTGCAGAAGATGGCGCGGCCGCGATGGTCGACGATCACCAGCCCGTCTTTTCGGCGGTAGCTGGGAGCCGAGGAAATGAAGGCTTCGAGCAGGCGCGTGCGCTGTTCCTGCTGCTGTTCGGCCAAGGCCTTTTCGATTTGCCGGGCTGTGGCGGCAACGAGCGCGGTGTTGTGCGGCCGGAAGATCGGCGAATAGCCTGACAGGTCGACGACGCCGATGATCTTGCCGTCGAGCGGATCGCGGATCGGCGCGCCAGCGCAAGTCCAGGATTTGATGCCGGCGCAGAAATGCTCGGCCGCATGGACGAAAGTCGGCTCTCCGGTCCACAGCGCCGTGCCGATGCCGTTGGTTCCGACGGCATCCTCGTTCCATTTGCCGCCGATGGCGAGGTGGATATCCATGCCGTCATGCAGCGTCTTCTTGTCGCCGATGGCGTCGATCAGCACGCCGTCGCTGTCGGCCAGAACCAGCATCGCGCCCGTCCCATCCAGCAGCTGGCCAAGGGAGGCGAACGACCGCCGCGCCGCCGAAAGCAGTTCGGCATTGGCGCGGGTCAGATATTCGATCTCGTCGCGATCACTGCTCAGCGGCGCTTCAATACCTTGAGCGTTGATGCCGCCGGTGGCGCTGCGATACCAGGAATCGTGAATGAGAGAGCGGACGTGGTTGGGTTGGATTGGAGCGCGGGCACATTTGGGCTCGTCGGCCAGAAAAGTTTCCCAGGCGCGCATGGTAGCGCGCTCGTCATAGTCGATGTTGCTCAGAACCATTTGCCCAGCGGCCAGCGACGCACGCGCCGGAACAGCATCGATCTTCATCTGATTGGGGCCTATCTCGCGTTTCATTCAGCCATCACAGAACCTTTTGAGGTATGCCATTTCTGTATGCTGTCGCGCTCGTATGCTGACGCGGATTGGACGTGCACAAGCACGCCCAGGCGTCTGCACGGTCAGTCGATGCCGAGTTTCGCGCCGATGTCGGCGGCAAGCTGTTCTTCGGTGTAGGTGGCGGCAAGGCGGGACCCGTCCACGTCGGCAAGCGCCTCGGCGACGGTTTCATCGACCGGCGAGAAAAAGCCATTCTGCTTCGTTGCCAGGACGAAGATCTGTTCCCCACTCCGATTGCGGATATCACCGATATGATGAAGTTGGCGGCCTGTGTTCTGATCTTTCGAGACCACGCGGCCGTTCATGGTGACCTGGATGGACGGCCTGGCTTCGGGCACAGGCACCGCGCCGCCACCAACATGGATGATCAGGCCTTCCGCCTTCGGTTGCTGGCGTGGTTTCCTGGAAGCCGAATAGCCGCCGCCGCTGATCTGGTCGGCAAGGCGAACGATGGTCGAACGGTTCTGCTCGATCAGTCTTTTGACTTGTACGTCCTCGCGCCGCGGGCCATCCCGCTTGGAGATAATCTCGACCATGAATCCTCCCAGATTCGCTCAGCATTGCCGTTGATACGGCTCATTTCTTCTTTTGTGGTGAACTCTACACCGCCTCGGTGAAGTTCGCCATTCATATCACATAGCGCCAAAATTCGGGTCGCTGGTAGCAGGCGGCTGCTACACGGGATTTCCGGTACCCCGACATTTTGAATAAATGCCCGCGGGTCAGGCTGCCTTGTTCGTGAATTCCGAGGGTTCGCTGTCGAGTGGTTGCCTGTCGCGCAGATAGAGCGCGCACGTGGTGCGCAGCATGGAGGCAAAGTTCGGGATATGCCCGTTGATCTCCAGTGCTTCATCGTAAAGCGTCGAGAGGAATTTCGGCGCCGTCATGCCCTGTCCATGGGCGATCTCGTCCAACAGCGTCCAAAAAGTGGCCTCAAGCTGGATGCTCGTTGAATGGCCACCTATTCGAATGGAGCGATTGACCAGCCGATACCCTTCCGGATCCTGCCCGGCAAAGACCTTACACATGCGAAGACCTCCCGTTTGATGGCTTTGTGCGAAAGCGCGGTTTTTGCGCTCATCCGCCGGGATGATACCAACCCGACGCGCATTTTCTGCTCAATTTGCAGTGACTACAATCGGACCTTAGTGCGTAGACCAGCTTTAAGCCAATTTCTCGACGTGGTAACCGGCTGCCACCCCTTTTTGCAACCAATGGGCCACGGTAGGCGCATTACCGAGACCACGCGGCAGACTGGAGGCTCCTTTGGCGAAAGCAATTCATTCCATGATCCGGGTGGTGGACGAGAGCCTGTCGGTCAGTTTCTACAGAAGGGCATTCGGATTCGATGTTGCGGACCGATTGGATTTCGTCACGTTCACACTGGTTTATCTGCACAATGCGGAAGCCGATTTCGAGCTTGAACTGACGATCAACAAGGGCAGGAAAGAGCCCTACGCGCTTGGTGACGGCTATGGCCACATGGCTCTTTGCGTCGACGATATCGAGACAGAACACAAGCGCTTGACGGCGGCAGGTTTCAATCCGCGAAAAATTGTCGAGTTCAACCACGAAGGCGAGCTGCTTGCGCGGTTCTTTTTCGTGAGCGACCCCGACGGTTACCAGATCGAAGTGCTGCAGCGCCACGGCCGCTACCAATAGGGCGTTGCGCGCCGCATGTGGCAGTGCAATCTGACTTGGCTGTCGGCCAGGGCATGAGTGCCAGCGTGCGGCTCCACTGGCGGCCGATCTGCCTGAGGCTTACCGGATCGGCGTCTCGCCGCGAAACAGCGGCTGGTGCGCCCGCATCAAGGCGGCGATCCGGTCGGCGACTTTCCGTACCGGCGGGGAGTGACGTTCCTCGTGATGGGTGACGATCCATTGGTCGGTTTCAAGTTCGGGGA